>JAIFKS010000087.1 GCA_020049465.1 bacterium
TGGATCCTGGCCAACACGAAGTTCGACGTCGTCTTCGAGATGGACGCCGACTTCAGCCATGACCCTTCCGCGCTGGACGAGATGCTGGTCCACATCCGCGAGCACGATCTGGTGCTCGGCAGCCGCTATCTGTACGGCATCACGGTGGTCAATTGGCCGCTGCGCCGCCTGATCCTGAGCGTGGGCGCCAACCGCTACGCGGGATTCGTCACCGGCCTGCCGATCAAGGACTGCACCGGCGGCTTCAAGTGCTTTCGGCGCACGACGCTCGAAAAGCTGCCGCTGGACCGGGTCCGCAGCGACGGCTACTCGTTCCAGATCGAGATGACCTACCACTGCTGGAAGCGGGGGCTGAGCATCCGCGAGATCCCGATCATGTTCGTCGACCGGCAGGTCGGAACTTCGAAGATGTCGCGACGCATCATCATCGAAGCGATGTGGATGGTCTGGGCGTTGCGCATGCGCAGGATGTCCTGATGACCGAGGCGCGCACGACCACCGGCGGCGGCAGGATCCGGCTGGCGGTCGTCATCGTCCACTACAACACGAGCGACGACCTCGCCCGCTGCCTGGAATCGCTGACGGCCTACGCGCCGTCCGTTTCGCACCGGATCGTCGTGGTGGACAACGCTTCCCGCGATGAAGGCCTGGCCGCGGTCCACCTGAAGTTCCCGGACTGCCAGTGGATCTTCAACGCGGAGAACACGGGCTATGCGCGCGGCTGCAACCGCGGCATGGCGGCCGTGGCGGCCGACTACTACCTGATCCTGAACCCGGACATCGTCGTGCAGCCGGGAGCGCTGGACCGGTTGCTGGCCTTCGCGGACGCGCATCCGCGCGCCGGGCTCGTCGGCCCGCAGCTGCTGAACGAGGACGGCAGCCTGCAGGAGTCCTGCCGACGCTTCTACACGCTGCGCACCCTGCTGCTGCGCCGTACCATCCTGGGCCGGCTCTTCCCGGACAGCCGCACGGTGCAGCGTCACCTGATGCGCGACTTCGACCACCAGAGCAGCCGGCCGGTCGACTGGGTGCTGGGCGGCTGCGTGCTGGCGCGGCGTTCGGCGCTGGACCGCAGCGGCCCCATGGACGAACGGTTCTTCCTGTACTTCGAGGACGTCGACTGGTGCTACCGGATGTGGCAGGCCGGCTTCGAGGTGCAGTACACGCCGGACGCGCGGTTCATGCACCGCCACCGGCGCGCCAGCGCCCGCGGACGCTTCGGCCGCTCGTGGTGGCTGCATCTGGGAAGCCTCATCTCGTTCTACGAGAAGTGGGGGATGTTCGTCTGGCTGCTGAAGAAGTGGCGCGACCCGCTGCTGGCCCAGTTGCTGTGGCTGCTGGACATGGCCGGCCTGGCGGCGGCGTTCGCCGGCGCCTACGGCCTGCGGCAGGCTGCCGGCGACTGGTTCTCCGAGCCTCTGTTCCCGTTCAGCGAATACCTGCCGCTGCTGGGCTTCGCGGGTCTGCTGGCTTCGATCACGTTCCTGCTGACGGGGCGCTACCGCGTCGACGGGCGCGACCGCGCGCGCAGTCTGGGCGAGCATCTGCAACAGGTCGGCGTGGTGGCGGTGCTGCTGCTGGCGGCGACCTACCTCGGCCATCTGGACGTGGTCAGCCGCGCCGTGCTGCTGATCTTCATCCCGCTGCTCGGGCTGCTGACCTTCGCCGGCGACCGCCTGGTGCGCCGCGCGCGCCGGCGCCTGGAGCGCGGTCGCCTGACGCTCGAGCGCACGCTGCTGTCCGGTCCGCCTGCCCGGATCAACGCCTGGCTGGCGACGCTGCGCGATCCGTCGCGACGCCGCATTGACGTGGCCGGTTACGTGGCCGAGCCGCCGGCGGGCTCGGGGCTGCCCGCCCTGGGCGGGGGCGAAGTGCCGTGGCTGGGCCGCCCGGAAGAGATCCCCGAGATCGTCAGGCGCTATCGCATCTCCCAGGTGGTATTCTGGGAGGAAGCCGGTCCTCGCTCGGCGGCCGACTGGGCGGTGCTGGCCACCCTGCGGCGCCAGAGGATCCGCCTGCGCTGGCCGCAGGCCGCGGCCTGGCTGGCCGTTGCGGGCGATCATGTCGAGACTTTCGGGGACGAATTGTCCGCCGTGCACGTTTCCGGCGGGATGGTCCCGCTGGCCCACCTCTGGCGCCGGATGGGCGGCGCGGCCGCGGGACTGGCGTTGATGCTGCTGGCGGCGCCCGCGTGGCTGTGGCTGCGGGTCTTCCGGCTGCCGCGGGGTTCGGCGGCGATCGCGCCGGTGACCCTGAGCGATCTGTGGGGACACGATCCGGTGCTGACGCTGGCCGTCGACGCCGCCGGTCGTGTTCTGCCGTTGCCGTGGCAGTGGCGCCTGGCCGGTCCGCTGCTGGCCGGCACCGTGGACCTGGACGGGCCGCGACCGCAGACGGGCGGGCGCCGCGAGACGCCGCTGGACGGGCCGCGACCGCAGACGGGCGGGCGCCGCGAGACGCCGCGCGGCCCCGAAGACGTGCTGGCTTTCTGGAACAGTGTGCCGCGCGCGCCGGGACTGACCGGGTCGTGGGCGTCGGCGCCGGCCGGTCGCGGGCCGGGCGCGATCGCGAAGTTCAGACAGTTGTGGCGGGATCCGGGCGGCTTCGGGCTGCTGTCGGCCGCCGGTTCGAAGTCCGCCGAGTGACTGGCCTCCCGGACGCCGGGACCGCAGGAAGAAGGAACGTGACGATGAAGGCAATCAAGCACCATGCAAAGCCGCGGCCGGCGTTCGTCCGTGCCGTCGTCAGCCGGCTCCTGGCGGCTTCCCTGGCGGTCGGAGCCGTCGCGGCCGGCGCGCAGACCGTCGACCTGCAGCCGATCCAGCTGCAGCGCGACATCAACACGATGCTCGAGGTCGACGGCTTCCTGTTCGCCGGCATGGACGGCGGCGGCGTGGCCGTCGTGCCGGTCGACGACCCGTCGGGCGGCTCCATCTGGACGGCCGGCGCCGACCTCTCGGGCAACAACGTCGTCGACATGGTGTGGACGGGCGAACACCTGTGGATCGCCACCGAAGGCGCCGGACTGACGCGCATCGCCGACCCGACCGGGACGCCGCAGTTCCGGCAGTTCACCAGCAATCTCGGCGGCATGGACCTGACCGCGGTGGCCGGAGCGGTCATCGGCGGCAGCGAGCGCGTCTACTACGCCATGGAGGGCGCCGGAATCGGCCAGATCGTCGACGGTCTGTCGGGCAATCTCTACACGGCCGAGCAGGACGATCTGATCTCCAACACGGTCAACACCATGCAGGTTTGGCAGGGCCAACTCTTCATCGGCACGCCCATCGGCGTCTCGCGTTTCGCCGGCAACCTGTTCACCGACCAGAACACCGGCCTCGGGAGCCTGATCGTCAACGACTTCGCCATCGACAGCGACGGGAACCTGCTGGCCGCCACCAACGGCGGGCTGTACCGCTGGAACGACGTCAATTCCTCCTGGCTGTTCGTCCGCGCCCTGGGCGCCTGGGTGACGCGCGTCAGTTGCCGGCAGGACGAGATCTGGGCCCTCGGCCTCGACGCCCTGTCCAACGGCGTCCTGCAGGCGTCCAGCGGCGGCCTCTGGCGCACGGTCGCGCTGCCGAACCTGAAGTGCCGCTCCGTGCATGCCGGCACCGAGGTGTGGATCGGCGGCCGCTCACAGGAGATCTTCGGCTCGCGCGCGATCGAGCAGGCCTACATCGGACGGCGCGAGGCGGGCGACCTGTTCACGCTGCGCGACTTCAGGACCAGCCTGATCCGCAGCGCCGAAGCGGTCACCTTCGGAACCGACGGACGGCTGTGGATCGGCGATTGGGGCGGCCGCGCCGTTTCGGTCGGAGACATGTCCGTCGCCGACGGGGGTACCTGGTCGCATCTGTGGAAGACCGCCGACACGGCGCCCGACTCGAACGGCATCTTCAGCGCCGCCGGCAACTTCCTGTGCGCCGCGACCGGGCCCGACGGCACGGTGTGGGCTGCCCAGTACACCGTCGGGATCCTTCGGGTGGCCGCGGCGGGCGATGCGGAGGACATGACGATCGATCACGTGAACGTCGCCAGCAGCGGCTTGTCCGGGCAGGGGATCGTCAACATGGTGACGCATCCGGACGGACCCCTGATCGTGATGCACGACTGGCAGGACGCCGAAAAGGTCGACGTGCTGGTCGATCCGGCGCAATGGCGCAATCCGGCGAACTGGATGGTGCTGCCGATCGTCGGCGGCCTCGGCGCCGGACCCACGGTCTGGGATGCGGTCGTCGAACGGCGCGACGTGATCTGGTTCGCGGTCGAGGACATCGGCCTGGTGCGCTGGGACATCAACGGCGACGCGGCCGGTCCCGACGACGAACTGACCTGGCTCGACCAGTCCGACGACCGCTGGGACGAGCCGATCAGCGCCATCTCCGGCACCTCGCTGTCCCAGGGCAAGGCCGTGGGGTTGGCGCTGGGCCGCGACGGCACGCTGTGGAGCGGCGGCAACGGCGTCGTGCAGTTCACCTACGATCCGGTCGCGCGCGTCGCCACGCGGTTGACCGCGGTCACCGAGAAGTTCACCGCGTCGTCCGACGGACTGGTCAACGGCAACGTGGCGGATCTGGCCGTCGACGCCAACGGGGACGTCTGGGTGGCCACGCGCACGGGGCTCAACCGGTTGCAGGGATCGGGCGACGATGTGACGATCACCGCCTGGATCGATCTGGCCAACTACTACGGCTCGACGACCTACCAGACGCTGTACTCGGCCAACGTGATCGCGAAACTTCCGGGCCTGACCTACCGCAAGATCGTGGCCGACGCGACCGGCCGGCGGCTGCTGCTGAGTTCGGACCAGGGCACGGTTCTCCTGACGGTCGGCAGCGGCGGCGGTGTCGACGGCGCTCCGGTGGAACTGGCCGGTGCCTACTGCTATCCGAATCCATGGGTGGCGGACACGGGTAGCCAGACGTGGTTGAAGATCGGCGGCCTGCCCGCCGGCGTCAGCGACGCGGCTCCGGCGCTGGTCGAGATCTACGATCTGCAAGGTGAACTGGTCTACCGCGACCAGGGCGTGACGCCGGAGACGGCGTTCTGGAGCGGTGCGAACCGCATGGGCAATCTCGTGCGCACGGGCATGTACGTCGTGCGCATCAGTTGGCGGGGGCAGGACACCGCGCTGACGCTGTCGGTGGTGCGCTGACCGGCGCACCGGGCCGGCCACGTCGGCCGTAACGATACGAGGATGGCATGGGAGACACGCAGGGAACCGAATTCATCCAACGCGACAGCTTCCTGCCGTTCTTCCGGCCGGACCTGGGCGAGGCGGAACTGTCGGCGGTGACCGAGGTGCTGCGCTCGGGCTGGCTGACGTATGGGCCGAAGGTGCGCGAGTTCGGCGAGGCCTGTGGTCGCTATCTGGACGTGCCGCACGCCGTGCCGGTGGCCAGCGCCTCGGCGGGCCTGCTGGTGGGTCTGAAGGCTCTGGGCGTGGGGCCGGGCGACGAAGTGGTGCTGCCTTCGCTGACCTTCATCGCCACGCTGGGCGCGGTCATCCATTGCGGGGCGCGGCCGGTTCTGGCGGACATCGACCCGGCCAACCTGGGCCTGGCGCCCGAGGCTTTCGCGGCGGCCATCACCCCGCGCACGAAGGCGGTCATCCCGGTGCATCTGGCGGGACATCCCTGCCGCATCGAGGAGATCATCGCCCTGGCGAAGCCGCGCGGCATCCGCGTGTTCGAGGATGCGGCCCACGCCTTCGGCGCCGAAGTGCGGGGCAGGCGCCTGGGCGGGCTCAGCGACGCCACGGTGTTCTCGTTCTACGCCACCAAGTGCATCACCAGCGGCGACGGCGGGCTGATCACGACCAACGACCCCGAAGTGGCCCGCCGCTCGCAGGTCATCAGCTTCCACGGCATGGACGGCAACGCCTGGCAGCGCTACACGGACAAGGGACGCTGGTACTACGAGATCGTCGAGTTCGGCTACAAGATGCATCTGGGCGATCCTGCCGCCGCGCTGGGCCTGGTGCAGCTGGCCCGCGCCGACGAGTTCATGGTGCGCCGAACCGACATCGCCGCACGCTTCAGCGAAGCGCTGGCCGGCATTCCCGGTTTGACCCTGCCGACGGCCGCCGACTGGTGCACCCATGCCTGGCATCTGTACGCCGTGCGCGTGGATCGCGGGATCATCGACGGCGGGCGCGACGGGTTGATCGCCGACCTGACCGCGAACCGCATCGGCAGTTCCGTGCACTTCATTCCGCTGCACTACCATCCGGTGTTCCGCGAGGCGGGCCGCGAATTCGCTCCGCATCTGGGCGAGACCGAGCGCTATTTCGACGAAGCGGTCAGCCTGCCGCTCTTCCCGTCGATGACCGACCAGGAGATCGACGACGTGGTGACGGTCGTGCGCGAGAGCCTGCGGCGGCGGTCCCGTTGATCACAGCAACGGCGTCGGCGGACGGTGAACCCGGGATCCGTCTCGACCGCGCCGCGACCGCTCCGTCCGGTTGGGACGAACTGGTGGCGGCCGACGGCTCGTCCGATTATCCCCACGCGGCGCACTGGACCGAGTGCGCTGCCCGCGCCCTGCCCGGCGCCGCGGCCCTCTGGTTGACGGCGCGACGGGACGGCCGCCTGGTGGCGGGCCTGGCAGCAGTCCAGCAGAGTGCCGGCCGCGGTCCGCTGGCGCGCCGTCGCGTGGACTGCAGCGTCGAAGGCACTTCAGCCGGCCCGCTGGTGGCGGCCGATCTCCCTCCGCTCGAACAGGAATCGCTGGCGCGCGATCTGCTGCGCACCTACCGGTCGTTGCGCCCGGGGCCACTGGGCGCCGCGACGCTGGCGCTGGGTCCGGACCGCGAACAACGGTTCGGCCCGCTCCTGGCCGGACTCGGCGGCTGGACGCGGCACGCCTCGCCGACGGCGGTCATCGATCTGGCCGGCGGCCCCGGCGCCGTCGAGAAGGACCGGCTGACGATGACCAAGCGCAACGAGCGCAACCGCGGACTGCGCCGCGGCGCCGTGGTCACGGCTTCGCGCGAGGTCGCGGATCTGAACGCCTACTATCCGCTGTACGCCGCCGCCGCCGCGCATTGGGGAGTCAGGCCCACTCCGCTGGCTTTCCTCGCGGCGCTGCTGGACGATCCGCGCGGACGCGTGTTCTTCACCTGCGTGCGGGTCGAAGGTCGCGTCGTCGGCGGGCATCTGAACCTGCATCTGGGCGACCGCGTGTTCGCCTGGAACGGCGTCAGCGATCCGACGTGCGCGCGCACGCATTTCCCGGCCACGCTCTGTTTCTGGGGCGACATCGTCGAGGCCTGCCGGCGCGGCGCGCGTTGGCTGGACGTGGGGGCCAGCGGGGGCCACGCGTCCCTCGAGGGATTCAAGAAGTACTTCGGCGCCGAACTGCAGGAGCGCGGCTACTACGTCGACGAAGGGCCGGCGCTGCGCCTGGCGCGCACGATGGCCGGCCGCGCTGGTTCCGGTCCGGCGAAGGGCGGGTCCGAACGCCGCTGGCACGACGGCCGCACCGGCACGCCGCTCAAAGGCGGCGACGCGTGAGACTGGTGGCAGCCGGCAGCCGCATTCTCTTCAGCCGCGTCGGCCAGGTCGCGGCCAACGCGGCGGTCGTCGTGCTGGTCGCGCAGCAGCTCGGGCCGGCGGGGCAGGGTCACTACAGCCTGACCGTCGCGGTCACCCTGCTGTCGGCGTCGCTGCTGGGAGGCGGCATGGGGCTGGCCGCGGTGCCGGCGCTGCGCCAGGGCCGTGTCACGCCCCGACGCCTGATGCGGGCACAGGCCCTGTGGATGGGCCTGATGTCGGTGGTGCTGGGCGCGGCCGCGTGGTGGGCCATCACCGATGATGCCGCCGCTTCGTGGCTATCGTTGCATCTGGGCTGGACGCCCGCCCTGGCCTGGCTGGTGGCCGTCGGCGCGTTCGGTATGCTCGGCTTCGAGATCTTCACCTACAACCTTCTGGCCCGCGGCCGGCTGGTCGTCGGTTCGGCGGTCAACGGCTGGCGCGCCCTGGGCCATTTGCTGGTCGTGGCGGCGCTGTTGCTGACCGGCAGGCTGACGCCCTCGACGGCGGTCGGCGCGTTCGCGGCCGCGCAACTGGGGGGGCTGGTGGCGATCATCGTCGTGGCGTGCCGCGATCTGCGCCGGCCGGCGCAGCCGATCAACGGCATGCCGGGCGTTCCTCTGGCCCCCTGCGAACTGCCGGACGATCTGGACACCCGTCCCCTGTGGAAGCTGGCGGCCTTCAACCTCCGGCACGGCGCGCTGGGCCAGCTCTCGGCCGTCGCCTATTTCCTGCTGCTGCGCCTGGATCAGGGGCTGGTCGAGCACTTCCGCGGCGCGGCCGAAGTGGGCATCTATTCGCTGGCCGTGTACGTGGGCGAGATGCTGTGGCTGCTGCCGGGCGCGTTGACGCCCCTGCTGGTGCACAGCTCGGCCGCCGACGCCTCCGATCCCCGCCGCGACCGCACCGCGGCCCGCGCCGTGCGGATGGGTGTGGGGTTGACGCTGGTCGCGGCGCTGCCCCTGTACCTGCTGGCCGCGCCGTTGCTGGCGCTGGCCGGCGGCGGCCAGTACGAGGCGTCGGTCAACGCCCTGCGCGCGCTGTTGCCGGGCATCGTCGCCTTCGCGCCGGGCGTCGTGCTGGCGGGCGATTTCATCGGCCGCGGCAAACCGCACTGGAACACGCAGGCCAGCGTGCTCACGGTCGTGGTCAACGTCGCCGTCGCCCTCGTGCTGATCCCGCGTCACGGCGCCGTCGGCGCCGCCTGGGCCAGTTCCATCGCCTATGCCTGCGGGTCGGCGGTCATGCTGTGGCGCTTCCGCCGCACGACCGGCATGTCCCTGCGGGGCCTGGTCCTGGGCCGCCACCGGCGCCCCTTGCCGGCCTGATCCGGCCCTTTCCTGCCCTTTCCGCCGCCGAATCCCCCTTCTTTCGCCCGTATCCGCCGGGCGCACCGTCGCTTGCGAAGTTATCCACAATAAACTCGGGACTGCCCGAATTTCGGATATTGACATGCCCGGTGGGGGCGGATTATTGTGCTGCGGTGACCAGTGGGGAAAAAAAGTGATTCGCGGTGATTTCGGAGGTTGATGGCGGGGGCCGACGGAACGGCGACAGTGGGACAGGAGGTCCCGTAACCCGCCATCAACCAACAAAATGGCACGACGGACACGATCGCGGTCGGTAAGCCCCAGCAGAGGACGTCTCCCGGTGGAATTCAGGTCGACGGCAACCGCAGACGAGGGCTTCGCCTTCACCTTCCACGGGTCGTACACCCGGGCGGTGGATGCGAAGGGCCGGTTTGCCCTGCCGTTCCGCCTGCGCCAGGCCGGGACCGACCAGGCCGAAGAGAAGTACATGGTGTCGCGGGGCGCCGACGGGACGCTGAGCCTGCAGCCGTACGAGGTGTGGGTGGCGAATTTCAACCGTCTGCGGAGCGAGGCGCCCAGCCAGAAGCTGCGCGACTACCTGCGGCGGATGTCGGCCAACAGCACCCAGGTTTCGGTCGACGCGCAGGGACGCGTGGCGATCGCCCCGGAGCGGCTGGCCGAGTTCGGCATCGACAAGAAGATCACCGTGCTCGGCGTCGGGTCGTACATGGAGCTGTGGTCGCCGGAGGCACTGGCAGCTCGCGATCAGGTCGACGACGGCGACGCGGCGTTCGACGACGAGTTCTTCCGCTGACCTTCGGGCGGCGGTGGATGAACCGGCGGCAGGGAGGCCGGCCGGATACAGCCGGGCGACAGGGGCGCTGACGGATCGGCGCCCGCCCGGCGAAACCAAACGCGGACCAGAGCCGAACCACCACGATCGACCGGCGCCAAGCGCGCACCTGGCCCACGGATGGGCCGCGCAGGGGGAAGGAACCCGTGACACCGAGAGAGATGACCCGGATGCTGAGCAGGCAGGAGGCCGCAGGCACCCATACGGAGATCGAGATCAGACAGAACGACAAGGTTGTCTGGGTCACTCTCTCGGGGATCCTGGACCGGGTCGGCGTGGAGCGGCTGATCAGCCGGGTCACGCTGCGCCTGGACCGCCGCGGCTGCCGCATCGTCCTGGACGGCAGCCGGCTGACGCACCTCGACTACCGCGCCACCGGCGCGCTCATCGCCTGGAACCGGCGCCTGCGCGCGTTCCACCATCAGCTTTATCTGCACGGCTGGAGCGACTACCTGAAGGCGATCGTGGTCATGGAGGACTGGGATCGCGAGTTGGGTGCCACGCCGGCGGCCATGTCCGCCTGGCGTCAGCCGACCGGAGCGCGCTCCGAACTCATGCCATGACCCCGGCGCCGCACGTCCCGGTACTGCGCGAGGAGACCCTGGGTCTGCTGAACGCAGGACCGGGCCGGCGCGTCATCGACGGCACTTTCGGCTTCGGCGGTCATGCGGCCGGTCTGCTCGAGACCGGCGCCGACGTTCTGGGGATCGACCTGGACGCCGTCGCCCAGAAGGCCTGCCGCGAAATGGCCGGCCGCCATCCCCGACTGATCTGCCACCACGGGTCGTTCCGCGACCTCGACGGCGCGTTGAGGGCCGCCGGCTGGGACGGCGCCGACGGCCTGCTGCTGGACCTGGGCGTCAGTTCGTGGCAGCTCGACGATCCGGCCAAGGGCTTCAGCTACCGCGCCGACGGCCCGCTCGATCTGCGGTTCGACCAGACGCGCGGCGAGACGGCGGCCGAACTGCTCGCGCGCCTGGACGAAGTCGCGATCGCCGACCTGGTGTGGCGCTGGGGCGAAGAGCGCGGCAGCCGGCACATCGCACGCGAACTGGTCCGTCGCCGCCTCGAGGCGCCGCTGCTGACCACCACGCAGGTGCGCGAAGCCGTGCAGGCTTCGCTGCCCCGCGGCGTGAAGGCCGAGCCCGTGCTCAGCCGGGTCTTCCAGGCGCTGCGCATCGCGGTCAACGACGAGCTCGGTGCGCTGGCCGAGGTGCTGGCGTCGCTCGAACGCGTGCTGCGTCCCGGCGGGCGACTGGTCGTCATCTCGTACCACTCGCTCGAGGATCGCCTCGTCAAACGGTTCATCGATCGTGAACGGCGGGACTGCGTGTGCCCGCCGGAAACGCCGGTCTGCGTGTGCCGTCACAAGGCCTGGCTGCGCCCACTGACCCGCAAGGCGGTCATCGCCTCGGCGGAGGAACAATACGACAACGCACGGTCGCGCAGCGCACGTCTGCGCGCCGCGGAAATCATCTGAATGACGACGGCCGGCATCGGCCGTCGGACAAGGAGACAGCATGCGCAGATTCTCGGGTTATCCGCTGGCTCCCGTCGGTTCCCTGGCCGCCCGCCAGGGGGCGGCCATGGCCCATCGTCGCCGTGTCATGCGGGGACGTAAGGGCCTGGCCGCCCTGGGACTCGTGCTGATGAGCGTGGTGCTCGCCGCCGCCGTCCATCTCTCCAATGAAGTGACGTCGCTGCGCCGCGACATCGCGTCGCTCGAGGCGCTGCGCCTGTGCGCCGAGGCCGAGCGCGCGCAACTGATGTCCGAATGGAACACGGCCACCGCGTTGCCGGTCCTGAAGGATCGCGCCCGGAACGAACTCGGGCTGGAGACGGCCACCGATCCCGGCCTGACGCTGATCGCGGTACGGGCCGAGGCCGGACGCCAGCCGGGCCGCATCCGCCGCTTCCTGGGCGGGCTGGGCGGCGCCGACGCCGCGATGGCGGCCGTCGCGCCGGTCGAGGCCGCCGAAGGCGCGCTGATCTCGCTGGAGCCGCGCCGACGTGACGCGAAGGTGCGTCCGTGAGCGCGCAGGGCCCCGGGGGCGCCGGCGACCGCCGGCTGGGCATCGTGCGTGCGGTGGTGCTGGGCTGCGGCGTGCTTCTGGCGCTGCGCGTGGTGCAGGTCCAGGTGGTGGAGCATGACGCGTGGCTGGCGCGCGCCAACAGCCAGTGGTCGCGTGAAGTGACCATCGATCCGGAACGCGGCAATCTGTATGACCGCAACGGCCGGCCGCTGGCGGTGTCGGTGATGACCAGCCAGGTCGGTATCTCGCGCCAGTTCATGGAGGACGATCCGCGGCTGGTGGCCGACCTGGCCGCCGTGCTGGACAGGTCCGAAGCCGAGATCCGGCAGGCGATCGCGCGTTCGAACGCACCGCACATCGTCCTGGGCTCGGGTGTCGTCCTGACCGCCGAGGAGCGGCAGCGCCTGCGCCGTTGGGAGGGCGTCACGCTGGACGAGCGCTGCTCGCGCTACTATCCGACCGACGGCATGGCGGCCAGCCTGGTCGGCTTCTACCGTCAGGATCCTGACG
>JAIFKS010000082.1 GCA_020049465.1 bacterium
GCAGCATGTTGACGAAGCGGCCGATGTTGGCGTCGTCCAGCGGGGCGTCCGCCTCGTCCAGCATGCAGAACGGCGACGGCTTGACCAGGTAGACGGCGAACAGCAGTGACAGCGCGGTCAGACAGCGCTCGCCGCCCGACAGCAGCGACACCGTGTCGATGACCTTGCCCGTGGGCTGGGCCGTGATCAGGATGTTGCTCTCCAGGGGATCATCGGTCTTCTGCAGCACCAGATCGCAGCGGCCACCCTTGAACAGGGTCTCGAACACCGCGATGTAGTTGCGCCGCACTTCCTCGAAGGTGTGGACGAAGCGCTTGCGCGCGGTGCGGTTGATCTCGGTGATGGCCTTCGTCAGGTCGTCGCGCGCCTTCTCGACGTCGTCGCGCTGCTTCTCCAGGAAGTCCAGACGTTCCTTCTTGGTGTCGTATTCCTCGAGTGCCAGATGGTTGATCGGACCCAGTTCCGCCAGCTTGCGGCGGCGATCCTCCAGCAGTTCCTCGGCCTGCGGGATCTGGAAGACGGACTCCTCCATCACCAGTTCTTCCGGGATGTGCTCGGTCGACAGCGTGGCGATCAGTTCCCGGAACGCGCCTTTGTACTGTTCCTCCACGCGCTCTTCGAGGTTGTTGCGCCGGATGTCGAGCGTGGCCAGTTCCGTCTCCAGGGCATGGGCCTGCTCACGGAAGCCGCCGCGCTGCCTTTCGATCTCCTGCACCCGGCGATTCCAGATCGCGGTCTCCTCGTGCAGGGCGTTGATGCCTTCCGCGGCGGCGCGCACCACCTGGCGCCGGCGTTCGCGCTCGTCCATGGCGCGCGCCATGATCTCGCGCTTGGCCGCCAGTTCCTCGGCATGCGACTCGCTGGTCAGGCGTCCGGACTCGATCTCTTCGGCCAGACGCTCGCGCCGGGCGAACAGCTCGGCAACGCTCTCGCGCAGATGCGCCAGCGCGGTCTCGGTCTCACGCTGCCGGCTTTCGCGGCGCTGCTGGCCCATGCGCAGTTCGGACAGGTTGGCGCGCGCCTCGTCGCGCTCCATCTGGATGTCCTCGACCCGGCGCCGCAGATCCTCGCGGTTCGTGGTGCTGTCCAGGCGCTGGCGACCGCTTTCGTTCAGCAGGTCGGTCATCTGCTGTTCGGCCGAAGCCAGTTCGGCGATCTCCTGCTCCAGGCGCAGGCGCTCCTGCTCCATCTCCTGGGCACGGGCGCCGGCCGTGTCGCGGCGATGCCTGAGTTCGGCGATCTGCACCTGCAGCGCGTTCAATTCGTTCTCGCAGGCCGACAGGCGGCCGCGCCCGTTGATCAGCGACACCCGCACGTCCTCGCGCCGGGCGCGATTGGTCGCCACCCGCTGCTGCGCGATGGAAGTGCGCTCCTCCAGCGACTCGATCTCGCCCTCGACCTCGCGCAGCTTCTCGCGCCGACCGAGCAGCCCGGTGTCCGACCCCTCGCCGCGCCCGCCGCGCACGCGACCGTCACTGGTCACCAGCAGGCCTTCGCGGCTCACGCAGACGATGGGCGTGCGGCCGCGCCAGGAGGCCGCGGCCCCGGCGGCCTGCTCATCCGTCTCGAAGATGTACGAGCGCGCCAGCAGGCCGCGCAGTGCCGGGATGGCCGCTCCCGGACCGGTGATCGCGTCCCGCGCGGAACGACCGGCCGCCGGCGCCTGTCCGTCCGGCTCCGCCGCGTCGGTGAAGCCGTCCTGGCAGATGAGGCTGGCCTGTCCCAGTTCATCGCGGCGCAGTTCGCCCACCAGATCCGAAGCCGTGGCCCAGCTGTCGACGACCACCGCGTCGAGCACTTCGCCCAGCAGGCTGGCCAGCGCCGGCAGGTCGGCCGGAGCGGCGGCCAACTGGTCGGCCAGACCGCCGATCAGGCGCGCCTCGCCGCCGTGGCGCCGCAGAAGTTCGCGCGGACCCTGGCCGTAGCCTTCGTATTCCTCGTGCAGGTGCCGCAGCAGTTCGTGCGTGCTGCGCGCGGCTTCGCGCCGGGCCGCCAGGGCGGCGGCCTCCTCCTGCAGACCGGAGGCGGACACCTCGAGATCGGTTTCCTCGCGCTCCAGCCCGGCCAGTTCACCGAGCACCGACTGACGGCGTTCGCGCGCCGGCTCGACGTTCGCCTCGACTTCGGCCAGCTGGACTTCGGCGTTGCGTCCCTGCTCGACCATCGTCTGCCGGTCCTGGGTCAGGATGGTCGCGCGTTCGCGGCGGTTCTCCTGCTTGACCTGCAGTTCGCGCAGGCGGCTGCGCTGCGCGGCGTCGTTCTCGATGACCTCGAGATTGTGCGTGGTGGCGTCGTCGAGCGCCGCGCGATCGCGGGCCAGCCGGTCCTCGAGGATCTGCAGTTCCTCTTCGCGTTCGGCCAGCAGACGGGCCGAGCCGTCCAGTTCGTCGCGGATCTGCACCAGGCTGGCGTCCAGCCGCTCGATCTGGCCATCCAGATCGCGGTGGCGGAGCTCGGCCTCGGCGATGCCGCTTTCGCCGGCCTCGATGCGGCGACGTTGCTCGCCGATGCGGTGTTCGAGCACCAGCACCTGGCGTTCGGTCTCCTGCAGGTTCTCCTCGAAAGCGTGAAGCGCCTCTTCCAGCTGCCGTCGTTCGGCTTCGCGCTCGTCGATGGTCGGCCGCGCCGCCTCGATCTGCGCCTGCAGTTCGCTCAATTCGCCCACGCCGGCTTCGGCCAGCGTGCGGAATTCCTGGAGCCTGTCGCGGGCCTCGGTCTCGCGCGCGTCGAGCTCGTGGTGGCGGCGCCCGGCCACGAGCAGATCCAGGGCGCGGATCTCCCCGAACAGGCGCTGGTGGCGACGCGCCTTGCCGACCTGCCGCTGCAGCGAACGGACTTCCTTGCCGATCTCGTCGATGATGTCGTACAGCCGTACCAGATCACTCTGCGTGCGGTCGAGCTTGCGCTGCGTCTCCTTGCGCCTGGCCTTGTACTTGGTGATGCCCGAACCCTCTTCGAGCAGGTGACGCAGATCATCGTTGTTCTCGTTGAGGATCGATTTGATCATCGACTCCTCGATGATCGAATAGGACGTGTTGTTCACGCCGCTGTCGTAGAACAGATCGCGAAGATCCTTCAGCCGACAGGCGGAACCGTTCAGGAAATAGTCGCTGCCGCCGTCGCGCGTGACGCGCCTCTTGATCGCCACTTCGGCGAAATCGATGGGCAGGCCGCGATCCTCGTTCTCGAACGTGAGCGTAACCTCGGCCATGCCCACCGGACGGCGCTTGGTCGTGCCCTTGAAGATGACGTCGTCCATCTTGCCGCCGCGCAGTTGCTTGGCTGATTGCTCGCCCAGCACCCAGCGCACGGCGTCCACGACATTGGACTTGCCGCAGCCGTTCGGACCGAGGATGGCCGTGATGCCATGGTCGAAGTCCAGTCGCGTGCGGTCGACGAAGGACTTGAATCCCTGCAGTTCGATGGATTTCAGACGCACGAAAACACCTCTCCGCGCCAGGCGCGGTGAACGGACGGGTAAAACCGGGGCCATGGCCCGGGCGGACAGGACCGCCGGCGGATCACGGTGCGGATTCCTGAATGCGGGCCGGTTCGGCCCACGTGGCCCCCAGCCGCGCCAGCAGCGCGGGCATGGCCGCGCGCGCCGCGGCGCGGGACGGGAAGCTGCCGACGTACAGGCGCCACCAACGGCCGCCCTTGTCCTTGATCTCGACGATCCTCACGGCGGTGCGGTAACCGGCGCGTTCGAGTTCGGCGGCCTGCGCCGAAGCACCGGCGCTGTCCGGCAGCGAGTACACGTGCAGCGCCCAGCCCGCCTGTCCGGCCGGCACCGTGTAGACCGCCGGGTCGAACTTCGGGGCGCTGCCGACGCCGCCCGGCGTGATCTGCTCCACCGGGGCCGGCGCCGCCGGGGGCTGCGCCTTCGGGGCCTGGGTCCGGACGCCCGGCAGGGTATCGCCGATCGAGGCGAGCCCGCCGGCCTCGGCCACGCGGCGCGTGTCGGCGGCCTCGGCGCGGCCGGCGGTGGCGGTCGTCGTGTCGGCCGGTTGCGTTGCCGGACCCGCGGCGGAAGAATAGTCCGTCGCCGTGGAATAATCAGGCGCCAGTGAATCGTCGCCCGCCGGTGCCGGTTCGACCCGGGCCACGACCGGTTCGAAGTAGCCGCCGGGCGGGACGCGGATATACGCCGACCAATACCAGCCGATGGCCACCAGCGCCACGGCGAACACGCCGGTCGCCAGCCAGAACACCCGCGATGTCCCGCGGGGCCCGTCCGGTTCGATGCCCAGCGCCAGATCCGGCCTGACCGGCCCGGCCGCCGGGCGATCGGCAGGTTCGGGAGCGGGCGCAGGAACCGGAGACGGCTCAGGCGCCGCCGCCACGACCGGCTCTGTCAACGGAGGCGCCACAGGCTCCGGCGCGGGCGTAGCGGCCACGACCGGCTCAGGAACCTCAATGACGACGACTTCCCGGGGCCTCGGCGCTTCCACCACCGGAGGCGGAGCCTGGATCTCGACGGCCGGAGCCGTCGCCGCGACGGCCGCCGGTTCGCCGTAAGCCACCAGCCCGGTCAGCGGAACGCCGGCGGCCGCGAACGGTCCGAGGACCGGCCCCAGTTGACCGGCATCGCGCACCGTCCGGTCCCAGCAGAACAACCGCCGCTCTGCGCGCCGCGCCCACGGCAGCGCGGCCGGACCGACCGCGGCCACGATCAGGATGTCGTCGGCCTGGTGGCGCAGCCGGTTCAGCAGCGAGATGATCTCGTCCTCGGTCACATCGGTGGGCACGAACGAGCCGACGCCCAACAGCGTGCCGCGGCCGCCACGGAACGGCAGAGGCACACCGGCGCCCAGCACCGACGCCCCGAATCGGGCGACATCGATCCAGCCTTCGGTTTCCTCGCGCTCGGTCCAGATCGTCAGGGCGGCGCCCGCCTCGTCGACGTCCATCACCAGAACGTTCTGCCCGCGCTCGGCCAGAGCGCGGGCGAGCATGAGCGCCGCCACCGCGCTCAGTTGCGGCTGTCCCGGCTCGTGCAGCAGCAGCCACACGCGCGGAGCCGAAGCGCCGGCCAGCAGATGGTCCAGCTGTCCAGTCAGAAGGTCATCCGGCGCCAGCTTGTCGACGGCGCGCCAGAACGGCGCGCCCGCTTCGAAAGCAGGAGCCGGCACCTTCGCGGCGGCGGCGAACAGCGGCAATCCGGCGATGTGCTGGCGGTCAGCCACGGTTCGCTTCCCCGTCTCGTGCGTCCTTGCCCTGCGCCGTCAACGGCGCCCAGGCGTCGATGAAGGCGGCCACGACCAGAGGCACCTCGTCGTTCGCGATCGCGCGCGGATCGACACCCAGTCCGTCCTGGTTCAGCCGGGCCACCAGCGCCGGATCCTGGCGGCGCAGGCGCTGATGGCAGGCTTCCAGTTCCTCGTGCGGCCCGCTGAACAGCAGCAGGCGCGTTTCCAGTTCGGCGGTCGAGTAGGCGCCGCCCCCCACGCTCGAAACGCCGGCGACCACCTGGGCGCGCCATCCGGACGGCGCGTTCCCGGCCAGCGCGTCGCGCAGGGCTTCGGCGCGCGCCTGAAGTTCGGCCGGCGTCAGCGCCAGCGCCGCCAGCGCCGGCAGGGCCGGCAGCAGACCGGTGGCGTCCAGATACGCGGTCAGCACCGCGTCGAGCGCGGCCAGCGTCATCTTGTCCACGCGCACGGCGCGCCGCAGCGGGTGCTCGCGCAGCCCCGCCACATGGGCGGCGCGGCCCAGGATGATCCCGGCCTGACATCCGCCCAGCAGCTTGTCGCCGCTGCAGGTGACAAGGTCGCAGCCGGTGGCCACATCGTCGCCGAGCAGCGTCTCGCCGGGCGGCAAGCCCAGATCCGCGGGCGCCACCAGCAGCCCGCTTCCCGCATCGTACACCAGCGGGCATCCTTCGCGGGCACAGAGTGCGGCAAGGTCCGCCAGCGAAGTCTCGGCGGTGAAGCCTTCCATCGCGAAATTGCTGCGATGCACCTTCAGCACCACGGCGCCGGGCACCAGCGCACGCCGGTAGTCCTCCAGCGTCGTGCGGTTGGTCGTGCCCACTTCGATCAGCGTGCTGCCGGTCTCGGCGATGATCTCGTGCAGACGGAACGAGCCGCCGATCGCCACGATCTCGCCGCGCGACAACAGGACCGGACCGCCGCGGCTCAGGTAGCGTACCGCCAGCCACAGCGCGGCGGCGTTGTTGTTGACCACCAGCGCGTCTTCGGAGCCGGCCAGGAGCGCGGCCTTCCGCTCGACCAGCCTGCCACGGTGCCCGCGTCGGCCGGACTCCAGGTCCAGTTCCAGGTCGCTGTAGCGGACGGCCACCGTGCGGACGGCGTCGGCGGCGCTCTCCGGCAGACCGGCCCGCCCCAGATTGGTGTGCACCACGACCCCGGTCCCGTTCAGGACCCGGGTCCACGCCGGACGCAGCAGCCGCAGGCAGCGCGTGGCCACGGCCGCGACCAGTTCCTCGTGCAGGTCCGCGCGCGTGGCAACTGGACCACGGTATTCGCGCAACCGGGCGCGCAGACGCTCCAGTTCCTCCTGCACGACGCGGCCGGCCCACAAGCGCCGGCGTCCCGCCAGAAATCCAGCCAGACGCGTATCTTCCAATACGGCACTGACTTGAGGGATTTCCCGCAGACGGGACTGGAGATCGGACATCCGGATCACGCATCCTTGCCGGGCGATGGGAACGGCCGCCGACGACAAGAAAATGGCCGCCCGCGAGCGGCCCGGCGTGCCTGCCGGAGCCGGGAACATCATGTGGCAGCCAAAGTACCAGATGCGCGCGCGGTTGTCCAGATGGCCGCCCTGGCGGTCGGGGCTTGGCAGGCGCCGATCCTGGCACTAGGCTGCGGGCAGGCACCAGCGCCCCCGCGGACAGGCAGACCGCCATCGCATGAAACTGAATCCCGGAATCGCACTGATCCTGGCCGGCGCGGCCATCGCCGCGCATCTGAACGGCTGCGCCGGCGTGCCCGCGCCGCCCCGCCACGAACTTCCAGTGCCTGGCTACCTCGGGCCGCGGCCCGTTCTACAGGATCTGGACACGGCGCCGCTGCGCGGCCGGCACATCCTGCTCGACCCCGGGCACGGCGGCCGTTTCCGGGGCGCGATCGGTCCGGGCGGCCTGACCGAGGCCGCCGTGAACCTGGGCGTGGCCCTGCACCTGCGGGACCTCCTGGAGCGGGCCGGAGCGCGCGTGTCGATGACGCGCACTTCGGACACCGACCTGCTGACCGCGGCCGACAGCACGCTGGCCGGCGAACTGGACCGCCGTGTCGCACTGGTCGAAGCACTGCGGCCGGATGCGTTCGTCTCGCTGCACCACAACAGCAACGCGGCACTCGACCGCGCGCTGAACGAAACCCAGACCTATTACCGGTTGGGCGATGACGGCGCGTCGCTGGACATGGCCCGGGCCATCCACCGTCAACTGGCGCTGCAGATCGGCATCCGCCCGGCGCGCCTGCTGCCGGGGAACTTCCGCGTGCTTCGGCACGACGCCGCGCCGTCCGTCCTGGGTGAACCGGCGATGCTCTCCCATCCGGTGATGGAAGAGCGTCTGGGCGTCGCGGCGGCGCAGCACCTCGAAGCCGAAGCCTACTTCCTGGGCCTGCTCGAGTATTTCCGCGGCGGACGTCCCACCTGGGAGCCCGCCCAGCCCGATACCCTTCGCTTCGCCGCCGGCGAGCGGCCGGCAGCCGACTGGCGGCTGCGGACCGCGGACGCCGTTTCCGGCCTGGGCGGCGGCCCGGAACCCGACCCGCTCACCTTCGCGGTGACGCTGGACGGACAGCCGCAGGCCTTCGCTGTGGATACCGACGGCGTCACCGTCCGCTGGCGCGCCGGGACGCCGTTGACGGCGCGCGAACATGTGCTGGAAATCAATGGCGCCAATCTGGCGGGACGGCAGGCCCCGCGCCGACGCCTGTGGCTGCTGCCCGACACCGCGCGCGAGGTGCGTCTGACCATCAGCCGCGACGGGGACGGCCGCGCGGCCCTGGCCTGGGCCACATCCGACGGCCACCCTCTCGGCGGCGGCGTCTGGCGCTGGCCGGACGGCGCCACGGTCACGGCGGACGCCGCGCCGCGCGGCTGGGCTCTGCTGCCGGCACTGCCGGCCGGGGCGCCCACGTTCACCCCGCGGGGTTCCGCGGCCGTGACCCCGACCGTCAGGACCACGCGCGACGATCTGCCCGGGCCCTGGCGCTGGCGGCTGGTCGATGCGGCACCACTGGCCGCGCCCCGCTGGCGGCAGCCGTCGAAGCAGCCTCCGGCGCCGGCGGCGTTCGCCGAAGGCGCGCCGCTGGTGGCCGTCGATCCGGGGCAGCCGTTGTGGTGCGAATGGCCCGGTCTGCTGCCGCTGATCGACCCCGCGCCCGGACCGCTCGCGCATCCCCGTACGGTCGACGGCAACTCCCTGCGTTGGCCGACAGCCCGACTGACTGCGTTTCTCGATGGCAGGGTGGTGGTGCTGGACCCCGCCGGCGGTAGCGACGATCCGGATGGCACCGGCCCGCTCGGGCTGCGCGGCAGCGACGTGAACCTGGCCACAGCACGCAGCGCGGCCGCCATGCTGCGAGGTGCGGGCGCCGTCGTTCAGCTGACGCGGACCGGTGAGGCCGCGCTGACGCCATCGGCGAAGGTCGCCCTGGCCGCCGACGCTGGCGCGCACCTGTTCGTGACCATCGGACGCGCCGCCGAACCGGACGTGGTCGGCGTGCGGCACCACATCGGCAGCGGGCAGGGCGCCGCGCTGGCCGCGGCGCTGGCACGCGCCTGCGCGACGCTTCCGGTCGACGGCCAGACGGTGGAGGTCACGGAAGGTTCGGAATACCTGCTGCGGCAGACGCATTGCCCGGCGCTGACGCTGACGATGCCTGCAATCGCCACGACAGGGCGCGAGCTGGTGCTGGACCAGGCCGCCTGGACGGCCGCCGAAGCACGCGCGATCCTGCTCGGCCTGGCCGGCGCGGGATCTGATCCGGCCTGGCCCGCATTCGATCCGTCCGCCGCGCTCGCGCTGATCGCGGCGCACGCGGAAGGCCCGGTGCCTGATGCGGTGACGGCCGTCGTCGTCGACGGGCAGTTCCCATGGCGCCCGTGTCCGCGCCTGCCGGGTTCGGCTGGCGCGGGCGCACCGTCCTCGCTAACGTCAGGGACGGGGCCGGGCCTGCCGCCGGGCGCCGGACGCCACATCCTGGAACTGCGCACGGTTGATGCCTGGCAGGTGTGGTTGATCGAGCCAGATGGACACGGGACGGTTGCCACACGGTTGGCCGGCGGCCCCCGCGGAGAGGGATCCGTCGATGACCCGACGCACGACGCCGGCTACTGAGTTGCGGTCGTTCACGACCGCCGCGCAGGACCGTTTCCGCCAGGGCTCGCGGCGGCGGTGGCTGATGTCCTCGGGTTGCGCCGTCGTTGCGTTGTTGCTGCTCGTGTGGCTCGGGCCGAACGACCCCGGAATCATCCGCCGGCTGGAGTACTACGGTGCCCCGGGCGACATGAAGATCATGCCGGAAATCTCGATCGACGAAGGCGCCGACCCCGTGCACCGCCTGCCCCGTTCCCTGCAGATGCCGCCCCCGCCGGCGAGGCTGCAGATCATCCCGGAGCAAACCCACGACCGCGCACTCGAGAAGGTGCCGAAGGCCGAGGAAGCCGTCGATCGCGTCGACGAAGCCGTCACCGATCCCGCCGAGGCCATCGTCGACGCCCTGTTCGACGAGCAGGTGCAGTTGTTGTTGCCTCAGCAAACCTCGCGCGACTGGTACATCCTGCACATGGTGCGGCCGGAATACCCGGTGCTGGCCGACGA
>JAIFKS010000072.1 GCA_020049465.1 bacterium
GCGGCCGGAATGTCGATGCGCCCGGCGCCGCTGAAGCGGTCCCGGCCGACCGTGGACGGAGCCGCGGTGATATCGGTGGCCGTGGTCTCGAGCGTCTCGGCGATCTGCGCCGGCGTCAGGCCGGGTGAAGCGCCCAGCAGGATCGCCGCAGCGCCGGCCACCAGCGGGCAGGCCATGCTGGTGCCGGTGTAGGCCACGTATCCGGAGGCGCCGGCCAGGCTGGTCACGTTGTTGCCCGGCGCGGCCACATCCGGCTTCATCAGGCCGGGCGAGTACGGGTAATCGTGGTAGTCGGTCGATCCGTACGGATTGTCCAGGTTCCAGGCGGTGGGTCCGTAGCTGGAGCTGGTCTCCACCGTCCCGCTGCTGGTCAGTCCGCCCACGGTGATGACCGCGGTGCGGCCGCCGTTGGGCGCGTACCAGGGACTGGGGCAGTCGCCGGGGCTGGCGATGTCCGTGGGCAGGGCGTAGTGGCCGGTGGGGCTGCCGTTGCCGGCGGCCGCGATCCAGGGCACGTCGATGGCCAGCAGCAGTTCGGCGTTGTAGCGGTTGGCCGCGCGCGTGTCGACCGTCGCCTGCGACCAGCCGGCGCTCATCGAGAACATCTGCACACCGTGGTCCAGACCGAACTGCATGCCCTCGACCAGGTCCGCCAGATAGCCGGGCACCACGCGCAGCGGCATCAGGACCGCGCCTGGCGCCGCGCCGGTCTTCGTGCCCGAACTGCCGTCGCCGGCGATCAGCCCGGCCGTGTGCGACCCATGGTGCCAGGTGTCGTCGCCGTCGTAGGGATCGTTGTCGTCGGCCACGGCGTCCCAGCCGTGGTGCGGGAACGCGGTGCCGCCGTCCCACAGATGGTTCGCGATGTCCGGATGATCGTAGGCGATCCCGCTGTCCAGATGACCGACCAGCACGCCGGCGCCGGTGTTGCCGCCGGCCCAGGCCTGATCCGCGCCGATGGCGGTCAGGTGCCAGGCCGTGGCCTTGTCGGGGCTGCCGCTCGCGGAAGTGGCCGCCGATTCCGTCACGGTGCCGCCGAAGGTCCGGCTGGGCACGTCGTCCAGCCACAGGCGCGCCACGCGCGGATCGGCCGCCAGCGTGGCCACCGCCTGCGGTGACAGATCCGCCGCGATCAGCCCGGGCAGCCACAGCGCGCGCGGCGACCCGGCCTGGCCCGCCTTGCGCAGCGTGTCGAAGGTCGGTTGCAGCGCCGCGAGGTTGCGCCCGGTCTGTTCGCGCGCCGCGCGGGTGACGGTCTCGCGCCGCGTCGAGCGCGTGGCGTCCTTCAGCAGGGCGCCCAGCGCGGTCGGGTCCACGCGTTCGGCCGGGACGATGATCACCGGCAGCAGTTGACCGCCGCCCGACTTGTCCATGGCCGCGCGCAGGCGCTCGTCGACGGGGTCCAGCCAGGTCTCGCGCCTCAGCGGCGGATCCTGCGCCAGCTTCAGGGCGTCGCCGCGCTTGAGGTAGGGGTTGACGATGGTGACCAGCCCCGAGGGCCGGAAGCGCAGCAGCGGGTCGCCGTCCAGGAACGTGAAGGCGCGGGCGAAGGCGTTGTCCGCTTCGTCGTCCTCGGTCACCAGGGCTTCCGGATCCAGCCGCACGCCGACCGTGTGGCGGCCGATCGGGCCGGGCAGGGGGAAATCCTCCAGCGGCACGTAGGTGCCCGCCGGCAGGCCGCCGTCCAGACGCCAGGAGGCGATCGGCGTGCCGTCCACCTCGAGATCGATGTTGAAACCGGCCGTGATGTCGCGCAGGCCGTCGTTCAGGAAGGCGAAGCTGACGTAGTTCGTGTCTCCGGCGGCGGTGTAGCCCGCCTGTCTCTGACCGGCGATCACGTTGACCACCAGCGAGCTGTCCCACTGCGCCGGGGTGAAGGCCGCCAGGTTCGGCCGCAGTTCGCGCCGGCTGGTGTAGATGTTGCGCCCCTGGGTGGGGTAGTCGCGCCGGTCGCTCCAGGCCGCGTGCGCGCGCGTGCCGGTGAACACGGCGTCGGCGGCATGGAAGACCGGTTCGACGCGCGGCGCGTCGGTGATCAACTCCACATCGCCGAAGAAGTCGGCCGCGCCGCGGGCCGAGGCCAGGCGCGTCGCCAACTGGAATTCGTCGCCGCCGGCAGGGGCGTCCAGCCACACGCAGCCGACCACGCCGCCGCGCACGAAGATGCTGGGCCCCACGCTGTCGTATTCGTCGGCCACCAGGCCGTAGGGGCCGTACCAGGACGAGCCGCTGTCCGAACTGTAGGTGTAGATGATGTCGCCGTCGCTGACGATGCCGTCGGTGTAGTCGAGCTGGTAGACGACGTAGACATCGGCGTCCTGGCAGGCCACCCGCGGGTAGCCGCCGTTGCTGGCGGTCCAGCCGGTGAAGCTGGCCGGGCTCGAGAAATCGCCGGTGTAGGCGTCGGTGGCGATCAGGATCTCCATCTCGCCGGTATAGCCGTCCTCTTCGGCATTGATGAAGTGCACGGTGCCCGCGGTCATCGCCACGTCGGGCCAGTAGTCGGGATAGCCGTCGGGCAGGAAGTAGTCGTAGGTGACGGTGTTGCCGCCGTTGCTCGAGTACATGAAGATCAGCGTCCACTCGTACTGGTAGTAGTCGTAGTTCACGGTCAGCCAGTTCGCGGCGATGAAGACCTTGGCGAAGTCGCCGGCGCCGGTCACGGCGATGGACGGCACAGCGCAGGGCTCGCCCACGGTCAGGGCCTTGACCCAGGCCCAGGCCGACGGATCGCCGGGGTTGCTGCTGCGCGAGCGCAGGATGACGCCGTCGTCGCGGATCCACACCACGTGCAGGTAGCCGCCCCCGTCGACGGCCAGCTCGGGCTGGTATTCGTCGGTGGTGAACGAGGGCAGTTCCCAGACCTGCCAGCTGACGCCCTGGTCCAGCGAGCGCGCCACGTGGATGTCGCGGTCGGTGCTGCCCAGGTCCATGGCCGAGAACGAAGCAAAGAGCACGCTGCCGTCGGCGCTGCAGGCCAGCGTCACATGGTCGTCGTTCATGCTCGTCGGGTTGGCCAGCAGCTGGTTGGCCGACCAGGGCGCGCTCTTGTCGATGCTCTTGTCCGTTCCTGCGGCCGGGCGGCGCACGCCGGCGGGCGAAACCGGCGCGGCGCCCTCGGGCCGCAGGAAGTGGGGGTCGGTCAGACGGTCCAGCCGGGCGCGCTGGTCGGCGGAGAAAACCGTGAGCGCCGAATCCGGACGGCCCGACGCCTTGGTGCTGGCGGTGAGGTCGGTTTCGGGGAAGTTCAGCCGCGGCCGGTCCGCCGTCGCCGCCCGGCTGGTTTCCCGGTCGCGGTGGGGTCGGGCCGGAGCCAGCGCCGGGGCGGGCAGGCGGCCAGTAGCGGTCGTCGCGATCGGGTCGACGCTGGTGCGCTCCACCGGCATCGCCTTGGTGGCCGGCACGTTACGCGGCGCGGCGCCGCCCAGGCAGAAGAGGCCCAGGCTGAGTGCGATCGAGGCGCCGAAGATCTTCTGGATCCGCTTCATGCATGCTCCCGGCCGTCGCCCGGGGCGTCGGCTGGTTGAGGAGGCCCCGGTTGTGGGCTTGATTTTACCATATAGGAAGAAATTTTGTCTATAAGTATCGCAATCAAAGGCTTGCGGTGGCGTTTATTCATCGTATAATGCCGATATACGATAAGGAGGCTGGAATGGCACAAGCCAAGACCGACGCGTTCCCCGCCGAACTGGTGGCCCTGGCCGGTGCGGCCCGCGCGCTGGCCCATCCGGGTCGGCTGCAGCTGCTGCTGACGATCGCCGCCCGGTCGTCATGCGTCTGCGGCGACCTGGTCGAGTCGATGCCCCTGGCCCAGTCGACGGTGTCGCAACACCTGAAGGAATTGAAGGAGGCGGGGCTGATCCGCGGCGAGATCGACGGGCCGCGGACGTGCTACTGCCTGGACCCGGAAACCCTGGAGTCGGTCCGCCAGGGTTTCGCCCGCCTGTTCGCGGGCCTGGAGTGCTGCGGACCGAAGGATGGAGACGGATCATGAACAACGACATCAAGCAGATCGTGAAGGACAAGTACGGCGAGATCGCGCGCGCCGGCGGCATGGGCTGCTGCGGCACGGGCGGGACCTGCGACCCGCTGGCCGGCGGCAGCTTCGCCGAAGGCTATGGGCAGCTGGAGGGCTATGTGCCGGAAGCCGACCTGGGGCTGGGCTGCGGCCTGCCCACGCAGGACGCGCTCATCCGGCCGGGCGACACCGTGCTCGATCTGGGCAGCGGCGCCGGCAACGACGTCTTCGTCGCCCGCGCGCTGGTCGGCCCTGCCGGGACCGTCATCGGCGTCGACATGGTGCCCGACATGGTGGCCAAGGCGAAACAGAACGCCGCGAAGCTGGGCGCCGGCAACGTCGCGTTCCATCTGGGCGACATCGAACAGCTGCCGTTGCCGGACGACCACGTCGACGTCGTCATCAGCAACTGCGTGCTGAACCTGGTGCCGGACAAATCGCGCGCGTTCGCCGAGATCTTCCGCGTCCTGAAACCGGGCGGGCATTTCTCGGTGTCGGACATCGTGCTGGAAGGCGAGCTGCCCGCGGCGATGCTGGAGGCGGCCGTGATGTACGTGGGCTGCGTGGCCGGTGCGCTGCAGCAGCAGGAGTACCTGGACGTCATCGCGGCGGCCGGCTTCGTCGATGTGGAGGTGCGCAGGCGGCGGCGGATCGATCTGCCCGCCGACCTCTTGCGGCAGTCCGTGCCGGACGCGGCGGTGGAGGAGTACCAGCGCAGCGGGGCCGGAGTCTGGAGCCTGTCCGTGTTCGGCCGCAGGCCTGCCGTGGCGCCGGACGGGATCTGAAGTGGATCCGGGGGATGACCCGGCGATCACAGTCGGGTCATTGCCCCGGGCGCACCGCGCGTTGTACCTTCCCCGCGCCCGATCCACGCAGCGAACCCGGAGACCCGATGCCGCGCCCCGACAAACCGGAAAAGGTCCCGCCCCGCCTCTGGCAGTACACCCTGCCCGGAGGCTGGATCGTCCTGGCCGGCCGCACCGACCAGGACAACGACCGCCTGTCGATCAAAATCGCCAAGGCGAACGACTGGTGGTTCCACGTGCGCGGTCTGCCGGGCAGCCACGTGATCCTGCAGGTGCCGTCCGGGCAGGAGCCCGACAACGACACGGTCAAGGCCGCCGCGGCCATCGCCGCCTGGCACAGCCGCAAACGCGAGTCGAACCAGGTCTCGGTCTCGGCCACGCGCGCGCGCTTCGTGACCAAGCCGCGCGGCGCGCCGCCCGGCACGGTCGAGATCCGCAAGGAGAAGACGCTGGTCGTGCGGCCGGCGCTGCCGACGGAATCGCCGGCGGACTGAACCTCCGCCGGCGCGCGGCTCAGCGGACGATCTCCGAAACCACCCGTCCTTCGATGACCGTGCCCAGGCAGTGCGTCGTGTACTCGAACGGGTCACCGTCGAACAGCGCCAGATCGCCGTCCTTGCCCTTTTCCAGGGAACCGACGCGACGGTCGATGCCCAGCACGCGCGCCGCGCCGAGGGTCAACGCTTCCAGGGCGGCCAGCCGGTCCAGTCCGTGCCCGGCCGCGACCGCCGCCTCGAACAGCACCACCCGCACCTTGGGCACGTACGATTCATAGCCCGACGTGAAGGCGAACGGCACACCGGCAGCCTGCAGACTTCCCGCCGTCGAATAGGCGGCGTTCTCCAGTTCGCCCGTCGGCCGCGCCATCGCCGGGTGCAGCAGCACGGGCACGCCGGCGGCCTTCAGTTCCGGCAGCAGCTGGTGCGCCTCGGCCGCGCCGTCCAGCCACAGGCGCAGCTTGAATTCCTTCTGCAGACGCAGGGCGCCGGCGATGTCGCGCACGCGGTGCGCGGTCACCAGCAGCGCCAGTTCGCCGTCCAGCACGCGCGCCAGCGCTTCGAGGTGCAGGTCGCGGTCGGGCGCGGTCGCTTTCCGGTCCCGCCCTGCCGCCGCCGTCTTGTCGCGATATTCCCGCGCCCTGATCAGGTCCTGGCGCAGGACGGCCACGGTCTTGGCCCGCGTCGTGAACAGTTCCCCGGCGCCACCGAAGCCCCTGGGCGGCGACAGCGTCACGGCCACGGCGGCGGCCGGCACCAGCGCGGCCAGATCGGCCGTCGCGCCGGTGGTCTTGACGATCATCGTCTGGCCCGACAGCGGTGGTCCCGGGGCGAAGCCGGTGTGCAGCGTGGTCACGCCGAGCGAGCGCAGCCAGGCCACGAGCTCGTCCTGCGGGTTGTAGGCGTCCAGGGCGCGCAGTTCAGGCTGCATCGCGGTCGTGTGGTCGAGCATGTCCTGGTCGTGCGGGATGTTCAGCATCCCGGTCAGACCCGCCGTGGCGCGCGCGTCGATCAGGCCGGGAGTCACCACCGCCGCCTGCAGTACGTTGACGCCCTGCGGCACGGCCAACGTCGCGAACGGCCCCACCTGCGTGATGCGTCCGTTCTCGATCAGCACGCCGCCGTCGGCGATCGGCTCTCCATGGCCGATGTGCAGCAGCGCGGCGCGCACGGCCAGCGTGCCGCCGGTCGTCGGCGACGGTTCCAGGGCAGCGGCGGCCGTCGCCATGGACAGCGCCGTCAGGATCATCAGCAATGGCCGGGTCATGATTCGCCTCCATCGTCCGCACAGCACAGGTAGGGCGTCTGGTTCGCGCCGGCGCCCTGGCCGCCGTCGGCGTGCAGGCGGTCGTCCGGATCGTCCAGGTCGAACACCTGCCGGCCCTCGACCCAGGTCTGGCGCACGCGCGTGTAGACGCTCAGCGGGTCGCCGTCCAGCACGATGAAGTCGGCGTCCTTGCCCGCGGTCAGCGAACCGACGCGGTCCTGCAGGTCCAGCATCTCGGCGCCGGCCAGCGTGACGGCGCGCAGCGCGTCCTCCCGCTTCATGCCGCCGCGCACGCCCAGGGCCGCCGAGCGCAAAAACAGCCGGCTGTCGGTGATCCAGTCGTCGGTGTGGAAGGCCACGTTGACGCCGGCGGCGGTCAGGATGGCGCCGGTCTCGAAGCGCAGGTCGCGCGCCTCGAGCTTCCCGCCCGGCGTGTCGATGACGATGACCGAGCACGGCACTCCGGCCGCCGCGATCTGGTCGGCCACCTTCCAACCCTCGCTCACGTGCTGCAGCACCAGGCGAAAGCCGAATTCCTTCTGCAGGCGCAGAACGGTGACGATGTCGTCGGCGCGGTGGGTGTGGTGGTGCACGACGCGCCTGCCGTCGAGCACTTCGACCAGCGCTTCCAGGTCCAGGTCGCGCGGCGGCAGCTTCGCCGCGTCGCCGCCGGCTTCCGTCACCTTGGCGCGGTACTCCTGGGCCTTGATGAAGGAGGTGCGCACCAACTGCGCCGACTTGCCGCGGGTGCCGGGGAACGGCGGCTTCTTCTGGGGATTGGTTCCGTTGGCCATCTTCAGCCCGCCCAGCACGCGGCGGCCGCCCTGCCCGTCGTCGACGGTGTAGGCCAGGTCCTCGGCGTTCAGCACTTCGCCCCGGCCGACCTTGCGCATCTTCAGGTACACGGTCTGCCCGCTGCTGAGGAAGCCCGAGCCGGGCATCACGTTCAACGTGGTCAGGCCGCCGGCCACCACGCGCCGGTAGCCCGCGTCCAGCACGTTCACGTCGTCCAGCACGCGCACACCGGGCTGGATGGGACCGCTGTCGTCGGCCGCGGCGAACCCGCCGACGTGGCTGTGCGTGTCGACCAGGCCGGGCATGATCCAGCGGCCGGTCGCGTCGACCACGGTCGCGTCGGCCGGCACGGCGAAGCCGCCGGCGTTCCCGGCGTAGGCGATGCGGCCGTCGGTGATCACCAGCAGACCGTCGGCCGTCTCCGGCCCGTCGATCGGGATCAGACGGGCATGGACGAAGGCGGTCGTGGCGGCGATCGCCGCCGCGCCGGGGCTCAGCGTCAGCGCGGCTGCCAGAGTCAGCGCCAGACGGGCGGTTGTCTTGAGTCCGTTTGTCTTGAGTCCGTTTGTCTTGGGTCCGGTTGTCTTGGGTCCGGTTCGCGTCAAAGCGAACTCCCTTCGCGGGGGGATGGCGGGACAGCGATCGCGCAGGCTAGCAGATAATGATTGTCAAAGCCAATTGATAAAGATGCCGTCAACCGCGGGTCCGCACCGGGGCGGACCGTCGATTGCCCAGCGGGTAGCCGGGTGTTATGGTCCGCCGCCGGAGGTGATCTTGACCGCGCCCAGGCCACTCAATTCGCTGCTGCCCACTCTGGCCCTGCTGCTCTTCGGCGGGGTCTGCATTTCCTGGGCGCCCATCCTGGTCAAGGTGGCCGCGCGCCAGGATCTGGGCCCGACTTCGATCGCCTTCTGGCGCCTGCTGACGGGCGCGGTCACGCTGTTCGTCTTCGCTGCCCTGACGCGCAGACAGCTGCTGCTGCCGCCGCGCCTGCTCGCCCTGGCCTGCCTGGGCGGCGCCATCTTCACCGCCGACCTGTTTCTGTGGCACCGCTCGATCAACCTGATCGGCGCCGGCCTGGCGACGATCTTCGCCAGCACGCAGGTCTTCAACACCGCCATCCTGAACTGGCTGATCTTCGGCGAGAGGCCGCGCGGCCGCTTCTTCGTCGCCGCGGCCGCCGGTCTGCTGGGCGTGACGCTGGTGGCGGGCGTGGGCAGCGGCGTCGCGTTCAGCGGCGACTACCTGCGCGGCGTGCTGCTCGGCCTCGGCACGGGTCTGGCCTACGGCGGCTACCTGGTGACCACGCGCCACCTCGGCCGGCAGGAGCCGCCGCTGTCGCCCATCACCATCGTGGCCTGGATGTCGCTGGGGGGCGCCGTGAGCAGTGGGCTGATCTGCCTGTTCGAGCACGACGTGTTCCTGCCTCGCACATCCGTCGCCTGGTATTCGCTGATCGCGCTGGGGGCTGGCGTGCAGGGAGCCGGTTGGTGGGCGATCGCCACGGCGCTGCCGCGCGTGCGCGGGGCCACCGGCGGTCTGGTGCTGCTGCTGCAGCCCGTGCTGGCCACGGTCTGGGGCTGGCTGCTGTTCGGTGAGCGGTTGGCGCCGCTGCAATTGGCCGGCGCGCTGGTGACGCTGGGTGCGATCTACACCGGCACGCTGGGTCTCGGGATGAAGGGATCGGGTCGTCGCCCGTCGCGTTCGTAGACCACGCGGCCGCCGACGATGGTCGCCCGCGCCGGTTCGGGATGGCACAGCAGCAGCGCGGCCACCGGGTCATCGGCCCCGTCGTAGCCGATCGCCTCCAGGTCGAAGACCGCCAGATCGCAGGCGCGCCCGGGCTCGACGGCGCCGGCGTCTTCGCGCCCCAGGCAGCGTGCCCCGTCCAGCGTGGCCATCTCCAGCACCTCGTTCACGGTCATGGCCGCGGCGCCGCCCAGCACGCGGTGCAGCAGCAGCGTCTGCCGCAGTTCGGCCAGCAGGTTCGAACTGTCGTTGCTGGCCGAACCATCGACAGCCAGGCCCACCGGGCTGCCGGCGCGGCGCAGGTCGCGCACGCGGCAGATGCCCGAACCCAGCCGCATGTTCGAGGACGGACAATGGGCGATGCCCACGCCGGCGGCGCCCAACCGCGCGATCTCGGCGTCGTCGAACCAGATCCCGTGTGCCAGCCACACGTCGGATCCCAGCCAGCCGACCGAGTCCAGGAAATCGACCGGCCGGCGGCCGTAGACCTGCAGGCAGTAGTCGTTCTCGTCGCGCGTCTCGGCCAGGTGCGTGTGCAGACGCACGCCGTGAAGCCGGGCCAGGCCGGCGGTCCGGCGCATCAGGTCCGGATCGACCGAGAACGGCGAGCACGGGGCCAGGGCGATGCGCACCGCCGCTCCCGGACGCGGGTCGTGCCAGCGGGCGATCACGCGCTCGCAGTCGGCCAGGATCGTGTCCGCGTCCTGCACGACGTCGTCCGGCGGCAGGCCGCCGTCCTTCACCGAACGGCTCATCGAACCGCGCGTGGGGTGGAAGCGGATGCCGGTCTGCAGCGCCGCGTCGATGACGATGTCCAGCAGATGCGGCGACGCCGCGCGCGGGAACAGGTAGTGGTGGTCGGTGGTCAGCGTGCAGCCGGAGCGCAGGAGTTCCTGGCAGCCGACCACGGCGGCGCGGTGGAAGTCGTCGTCGTCCAGGCGCGCCCACACGGGGTACAGCGTGCGCAACCAGGGGAACAGTTCGCTGTCGACCGCTGTTCGCCAGGCGCGGGTGCGCGTCTGGTAGAGATGGTGGTGCGTGTTGACCAGCCCGGGCAGGACGACGCAGCCGCGCGCGTCGTAGCGTTCGTACCCGACCGGCGCGCCGCCGACCAGCGCCTCGGGAGCCGGGCCGCGCCCCACGGCGGTGATCAGGCCGTTTTCCGAGGCCACCCAGGCGTCGGTCAGGACCTCGCGGGTGCCGTTCATGGTCACCAGCGCGGCGGCGTTTTCGAGCAGGAATCTCCGAGCGTCGGGCATGGCGTTCACCGCTGGTCTTCGACGGGGGCCGGCGCGGCGGTTGATCGCCGCGCCCGTTACAGTATACTTGGCGGGGTCGACTCGCCCAGTACAAAGGGCGCCGGGACACGAGGGTGCACGGGCAAAGGGGATCGCCATGTGGGACCTGAAGGAATACCGGATCGCCGGCAGCGCCGGCGAAGCGGTGGCGATGATGCGGCGTGGCCCGGGCAAGGGGGTCTACATCGCCGGCGGCACCGATCTGTTCCTGTTTCCGCCCACGTGCGATTACGTGGTGGACATCAACCACGCCGGCCTGTCGGACATCGTCGGCTCGCCCGACGGCGATCTCTTCATCGGCGCGGCGACCACGCTGCACGATCTGGCGACCAACCCCCTGGTCAACCGCTTCGCCGGCGGCCTGTTGTCCGAGGCCGCGGCGCACTGCGGCAACCGGCCGGTTCGCTCCACCGCGACCATCGGCGGCAACCTCTGCAATGCCCTGCCGTCGGCCGACCTGGCGCCCGCCCTGCTGGCGCTCGACGCCGTCTGCTACATCGCGGACGAGGACAGCCAGGAGAGCCTGCCGCTGGAGGACTTCTTCACCGGGCCGCGGAAGACCGTCCTGGACGGCCGGCTGCTCGTGGGGATCGCGCTGTCGGCCGAGGCGGCGAAGCGACGCGCGCTGGCGCGGCGGCTGACCCGTTCGGCCGAGGACATCGCGCTGGTGCAGGTGGCCGTGGCGCTGGAAGTGATCGATGGGCGCGTGGGGGCGGTCCGCATCGCCCTGGGTTCGGTGGCGCCGGTCCCCATGCGGGCGATGCTGGCCGAAGCGCAGATCGAGGGCGAACTGCTGAGCGACCTGACGCCCGACCGGCTGGCCGACGCCGGGCTGATCGCCGCCAGTGAATGCGATCCCATCGATGACCACCGGGCCAGCGCCGAATACCGGCGCGAGATGGTGGGCGTGCTGACGCGGCGCGTGCTGGCGAGCGCCCTGGCCTGGAACCCGTCCGACGACAAAGAGGGAGGCGCCGCGTGAAGATTGACGTCAGGCTCAACGGTCGGGACACCGCGTGGGAAGCGCCGGCGGGCGCGACGCTGCTGGCGGTGTTGCGCGACGGCGGACCGAACCCCGCCCGGATGATCTCGGTCAAGCGCGGCTGTGAAACCGGCGACTGCGGCGCCTGCACGGTGCTGCTGGACGGCCAGCCGGTGAATTCGTGCGTGGTGGCCGCGGGCCGCGCGCACGGCCACGAGGTGACGACGCTCGAAGGACTGGCCGCCGACCCGCTGATGATCAGCCTGCAGAAGGCGCTGGTGGACCATGCGGGCGTGCAGTGCGGGTACTGCTCGCCGGGCATGCTGATCAGCCTGTACCACCTGCTGCGCGAATGCCGCGCCGCCGGCGTCAGGCCCGATGACCACGCGATCCGCGAAGCGCTCAGCGGCAACCTCTGCCGGTGCACGGGCTACGTGAAGCCGGTGGCCGCGGCCGCGGCGGTGGCCGCCGCGCTCGAAGCCGTGCAGGCCGCCGCTCCCGGCAAGGGGACGGTGGCGTCATGACCGAGGTCGGCCGCAACGTCACCAAGATCGACGCCTTCAAACTGGCCCGTGGCGAGCCCGTCTTCACCGACGACGTGCATCCGGTCGGCATGCTGTGGGCCAAGGTGCTCGGCTCGCCGCACGCGCACGCGCGCATCGTCAGCGTGGACGCCACGCGCGCCCTGGCCCTGCCGGGCGTGGTGGACGTGGCCTGGCACGCACAGGTGAAGGCCATCCCGCACACGCGCGCCGGCCAGAGCCATCCCGAGCCGTCTCCCTGGGACACGGTCATCATGCCCGAGAAGGCGCGGTTCATCGGCGACCGCGTGGCGGTCGTCGTGGCCGAGGACCTGGCGACGGCCGAAAAGGCGCTCGGGCTGATCGACGTCCAGTACGAAGTGCTGCCGGCCCTGACCGACATGGACGAGGCGCACCGGCGCACCGACGTGCTGATCCACGAGGTGCCCGACCCTCGCGGCATCGCCGAGGGCGGCCGCAGCAACGTGGCGGCGCGCATCGACAAGCAGGTGGGCGACGTCGACGCGGCGCTGAAGACCTGCGACCACGTCGTGGAGCGCACGTACTGGCTGCCGCGCGTGCAGGCCAGCCACATCGAACCGCACGTGGCCATCTCCTGGCTGGACGAGGACGGCCGCCTGGTCGTGCGCACCAGCACGCAGGTCCCCTTCCACCTGCGCCGCATCCTGGCCCGCATCCTCGAGATGAAAGAGGCCGACATCCGCGTCATCAAGCCCCGCGTCGGCGGCGGCTTCGGCGACAAGCAGGAAATGGTGATGGAGGATCTGGTCGCGCTGATGACCCTGCGCACGCGCCGGCCGGTCCGCCTGGAATTCACGCGCACCGAGGAACTGATCTGCGCGCGGGTTCGCCATCCGCAGCGCATCGTGATGACCACCGGCGTCATGAACGACGGCACGATCATCGCCAACCGCATGCAGGTGACGGCCGACACCGGCGCCTACGGCAGCCACGCGCTGACGGTGCAGGGCAACACCGGGCAGAAGGTGCTGCCGATGTACCCCTGCGCGAACATCCACTTCCAGGTGACGTGCCTGTACACCAACAACCCGATCAGCGGCGCCTTCCGCGGCTACGGCGCGCCGCAGGGCTGCTTCGCGCTGGAATGCCACATCGACGAGGTGGCGAAGGTCATCGGCATGGACCGGCTGGAACTCCGCAGGAAGAACCACATCCGCCTGGGCGACACCGACCCGCTGTCGGCCAAGCTGGGCGAGGGCAAGGAAGGCCTGGTGCGCGTCATCCGCAGCACGGGGCTGGAGAAGGCCATCGAACTGGGCTGCGAGGCCATCGGCTGGGGTCGGAAGCGGCCGCCGTCGGCGCCGCACCTGAAGCGCGGTCTGGGCATGGCGCTTGCCATGCAGGGCTCGGGCATCGCCGGCGTGGACTGGGGCGCGGCCACGGTGAAGCTGAACGAGGACGGTTCGGTCAACCTGGCCGTCGGCGCCACCGACATCGGGCAGGGCTCCGACACTGTGTTGGCGCAGATCTGCGCCCAGGAGCTGGGCATTCGCTACGAAGACGTGCGCGTGCTCAGTTCGGACACCGACCTGACGCCGTTCGACGTGGGCGCGTACGCATCGAGCACGACCTACGTGTCGGGCGGCGCCGTGCTCAAGGCGGCGCGGCTGGTGCGTGAGCAGCTGGCCGCGATGGCGGCGGAACGGTGGAAGTGCGCCGTGGAAGAGGTCAGGTTCGGCGCCGGCCTCGTGAACGCGGGACCGGACCGGACGATGACCGTGGCGGAACTGGCCAGCCACGCCCTGTACCACGTGAAGGTGCAGCCGATGGCCACCGCCAGCCACATGTCCAACGAGTCGCCGCCGCCGTTCGCCGCCCAGTTCGCCGACGTCGAGGTCGATCCCCAGACGGGCGAGGTTTTCCTGCGGAGATTCGCCTCCGCGGTCGATCTCGGCACGCCCATCCATCCCGACCTGGCCGAGGGCCAGATCGAGGGCGCGGTGGCCCAGGCGATCGGCTACGCCCTGTTCGAGGAAGTCATCGTCGACGCCGGCGGCCGGGTGCGGAACCCGAATTTCCTGGACTACAAGATCGCTTCCGCGCTGGACATGCCGGAGATGATCACGATACTGGTTCCGACACAGGAACCGAGCGGCCCGTTCGGGGCCAAGGCGGCCGGCGAGGTGCCCATCGACGGGCCGGCGCCGGCCATCGTCAATGCCATTTGCGACGCGGTGGGCGTCCGGGCGTACCGGATACCCGTCACCCCTGAACGCGTGTGGCGCCAGATCAAGGAGGCAGGCGAATGAGCGGAAATATCGCGCGTTTCATGCTGGTGGCCGCGGCGCTGCTGGCGTTGGCCGGCTGCGGCGGCGGCAAGGAAGTCATCCGGACCGATGCCGGCGAGCAGATCGACCTGTCGGGCAACTGGAACGACACCGATGCCCAGAAGGTCTCGGCGGCGCTGGCCGACCAGATCTCCCGCGGCCCCTGGATCGAGAACTTCCTGGCCGAGAAGGGCAAGAAGCCGACGCTGATCGTCGCTCCGGTCCGCAACAAGACCGCCGAGCACATCGCGACCAAGACGCTGGTCGACCAGCTCGAGCGCGATTTCATCAACGGCGGCCGCGTGCGCGTGGTGGCCTCGTCCGAAGAGCGCGAGCAGGTCCGCGAAGAGCGCGCGGACCAGCAGGAATTCTCGTCGGCCGAGACGATGAAGAAGTGGGGCCGCGAAAAGGGCGCCGACGTCATGCTGATCGGCGAGATCAACCAGATCATCGACACCGAGGGCAAGGAAGCCGTCCGCTACTACCAGGTCGACTGCTACCTGGTGGACCTCGAGGACAACACCAAGCTCTGGGCGGGCTTCGAGAAGATCAAGAAGTACATCAAGGGTTGAGGCCGTGAACCTGCCCACCGCAACCGACGGCCGGCGCTCCGCGAGGAACGCCGGCCGGTCTGAATGGACGGCGCGCGGCGCCCGGCGTTCGACCGTCGCCGCTTTCCTGTGCCTGCTGGGAGCGCTGACCCTCACCGGCTGCGCCACCTACACGGCGAAAATGGCCGACCTGCGGCCGCGCCTGGCCGCGGGCGACTTCGACGGGGCGTTGCAGACCATCGACAAGAACGGCGGCGGGCACGATGTGCTGCTGACCTGGCTCGAGCGCGGCCTGATCCTGCACTACGCCGACCGCTATGCCGAGAGCAACGAGGCCTTCGCCGCCGCCGAGCGCACGGCCGACGAGCTGTTCGGCCGCACGCTGGCCGAAGGCGCCGTCTCTCTGCTGACTTCCGACACGAACGTGGCCTACCGCGCCCGCCCCTACGAAATGGCGCTGGTCCCGTACTTCAAGGCCCTGAACTACCACTGGCTCGGCCAGCCGGACGAGGCCGTGGTCGAAGCGCGGCGCGCCAGCCAGATCCTGGCCAGGTACGTCGACGCCACCCTGGGCGCCGTGCGGGAAGAGGACCGGGCTGAACTGGCGAAGGTGCGCAACGACGCCTTCCTGCTCTGGTTCAGCGGCATGCTGTACGAGGCCGACGGCGAACTGAACGATGCCTTCACCGCCTACCGCAACGCGTCGGTGGCCTATGAACAGAATGCCGGGCTTCTGGGTCTGGAGGCGCCGCCGGCGCTGGCGACCGACCTGGCCCGTGTCGCCGACCGCCTGGGCTTCGGCGAGGAACTGGCGCAGACCGCCGCGGCCTGCCCGTCCGTGTTCCCGCCGGCGGCGGGCGACAGCCTGCCGGACCTCGCCGCGCTGCGCGCCGGCGCGCGCTGGATTCCCGGGCGCGGCGAACTGGTGCTGCTGATCGAGACCGGCTACGTGCCGCCGCTGGCGCAGTTGCGCTTCGATTTCCCCGTCTTCAAGAACGAGTCCCACGCCGACCGCGACCGCTGGGGATGGACTCTGGTCACCGGCTACGGCCGCTATCAGTCCTATTCGGTGGGACACGAGGTGGAGTACTGGGTCTCGGTGGCGGCGCCGGAACTGCATGACGACGCGCCGCCGCCCTATGCCGGCGTGCGCGCGAGCGCGGGCACGGCCGGCGGCTATGCGACCGGAGCGCGCGCGGTCAACCTGGCGCGGTCCGCGCGCGTGACCTTCGACGCCGAGAAGCCGACCATCCTCTTCCGGACCATTCTGCGCGGCCTGACCAAGTACCTGGCCTCGCGCGGCGCTGAAAAGGTCGGCGGCAAGAGCGTCGGCCTGCTGGCCAACCTGTTCGGCGCGGCCACTGAAACCGCCGACACGCGCAGCTGGCTGACGTTGCCCGGGCAGATCCATGTCCTTCGCATTCCGCTGCCGCCGGGCGCGCACGACATCAAGGTCGAGTTGCTGGGAGCCGACGGCCGCGTGGCCGCCGAGCGGACCCTGACCGGGATCACGGTGAAGCCCGGCGAATGGACGTTCGAATCAAGGCGCGTCTTCCAGGACCGCCAGGAGTGACCATGGCCCGCCTGATTACAGCGCCGACCATCATCGAAGCGGCCGGACATCCGCCCAAGAAGATCGAGGAGTTCTTCGGCCGCGTGAACTCCGGCACCGCGGCGGTGAGCATCGCCCGCATGACCAGCCCGTCGGGGTGGGTCGAGCCCGGCCAGACGCCCGCCTTCGACGAATATACGGTCGTGCTGGCCGGCGTCCTGAGGGTGGAGTCCGTCGACGGCGCGCTGGACGTGCAGGCCGGCCAGGCCGTGCTGTGCCCCGCGGGCAGCTGGGTCCGCTACTCATCGCCGGGAGCGGAAGGCGCCCACTACCTGGCCGTCTGCCTGCCGGCGTTCTCGCCCGACACCGTCCATCGCGACGCGCCGTAGCGCGGAGCCGGGAAAGGCCGACCTTGGAAGCCAGCGTCCTGCATCTCATCGAGAAGATCCGCGACGGCATCATCGGCGACGACCGCGCGCTGGAAGGCCCGTACGGCCCGCGGCGCATGACCTATGCCGACTACACGGCCAGCGGCCGCTCGCTCGGCTTCATCGAGGACTACCTGCGCGAAGAGGTGCTGCCGCTCTACGCGAACACGCACACCGAAACGTCCAGCACGGGCCTGCAGACCACGCGGTTCCGCGAGGACGCCCGGCGGATGATCCGCGCCGCGGTCGGCGGCACCGACCAGGACGTCGTCATCTTCTGCGGGTCGGGCGCCACCGGCGTCATCAACAAGCTGGTGGACATCCTCAACCTGCGTCTGCCGCGCGAACTGGACGAGCGCTACGATCTGTCGGGGCGCATCCCGGCCGATGAACGGCCGGTCGTGTTCATCGGGCCCTACGAGCACCATTCCAACGAGCTGCCGTGGCGCGAGACGATCGCCGAGGTGGTGACCATCGCCGAGGACCAGGACGGGCGCATCGACCAGGCGCAGCTGGAGCAGGAACTGAAGCGCTTCGCCGCGCGGCCGCTGAAGATCGGCAGCTTCTCGGCCGCCAGCAACGTGACGGGCATCGTCTCGGACACCGCCGGCATTTCCAGGCTGCTGCACGCGCACGGCGCGCTCGCGTTCTGGGATTTCGCGGCGGCGGCGCCCTACGTGAAGATCGAGATGAACCTGGGGGGCGACGGTCCGGACGGCGCGGGAGCCTGGAAGGACGCGGTCTTCATTTCGCCGCACAAGTTCATCGGCGGCCCGGGCACGCCCGGCGTCCTGGTGGTCAAACGGAAGCTGCTGACGAACAAGGTGCCGACCGTGCCCGGCGGCGGCACGGTTTCCTACGTGAGCCCGGGCAGCCACACCTACCTCACCGATCCCGCGCACCGCGAGGAAGGCGGCACGCCGGCGATCATCGAGGCGATCCGCGCCGGACTCGTCTTCCACCTGAAGGAGGCGGTCGGGGCCGCGAACATCGAGGAACTGGAGAAGGCCTTCGTCGACCGCGCCATCAGCGCCTGGTCGGGCAATCCCGACATCAGGATCCTGGGCAACCTCACGGCGCAGCGCCTGTCGATCGTCTCGTTCGTGATCCGGCACGGCGATCGTCTGCTGCACCACAACTTCGTGGTGGCGCTGCTGAACGACCTGTTCGGCATCCAGGCGCGCGGCGGCTGTTCGTGCGCCGGTCCCTACGGACACCGGCTGCTGGGCATCGACCTGGCGCACAGCGAGCGCTTCCACGCGGCGATCGACGGGGGCAGCGAAGGCATCAAGCCCGGCTGGGTGCGCGTGAACTTCAACTACTTCATCAGCGAGGCCGTGTTCGGCTTCATCATCGCCGCGGTCGATTTCATCGCGCGCGACGGCTGGCGGTTCCTGCCCGACTATGCGTTCGACCCGGTGACGGGCATCTGGCGCCACCGCAAGGTGCGCGCGACCGAGACGCTCAGCCTGGACCAGATCACCTATTGCTCGGGCAAGATGGCCTACCGTTCGCACCACCGCACCGAGCCCGAGAGCGCCTTCGCCGAGTACCTCGAAGAGGCGCGAAAGCTGGCCGCGCGAACGCCAGCGGGCGCCGACAGCGGGGGTTGGCCCGCGGCGCTGCCGCCGGAGCTGGAGAGCCTGCGCTGGTTCCCCCTGCCGGGCGAACTGACATGAGCGCCTACGCCGCCTGGGTCGCGGCCAATCCCTGGCTGTCCGCCGCGCTCCAGTTCGCGGTGCTGGGCACCCTCGGCGAGGTGATCGCCGCCAGCCTGCGCCGCCGCATGCCCGCGCTTCCCTGCACGCCCGTGCAGCTTGCGGCCAAGGTCGTCGCCTGGGCGGTCCTGGGGCTGGTCATCAAGGCCGGTTTCACGGGGATGAAAGGCTTTACGCAGGGGCTGCTCGAGCACGGCGTGCTGCCGGTCTGGTGCGCGTCCGGTCTCGGCCACGCCGTCGCGGTGTCGGTGCTGACGAACGTGTTCTTCGGGCCGCAGATGATGGCCTTCCACCGCTGGGAGGACAATCTGATCCTTCGCCGCAGCGGCTGGGCCGGCCTGACCACGGCCTGGAGGACGCTGATCTGGTTCTGGATCCCCGCGCACACGGTCACGTTCAGCCTGGCGCGCGATTACCAGATCGGGCTGGCGGCGGTGTGGGGACTGGTGCTGGGCATCATCCTGGGCTGGACGGGCGGCGGGCGGCGGCGCTGACGTCGGTTCAAAGGTCCGCGTGGATCAGCGCGACGATGGCCTCGAGTCCCTGCCGATCCACCTCGCTGAACGCCGCCGGGCGGTCCGAATCCACATCGAGCACCGCGATCACGGCGCCGTCGCGACCGAACACCGGGACGACGATCTCGCTCTGCGAGCGGGCGTCGCAGGCCACGTGCCCCTCGAACGCGTGCACGTCGGCCACCATCACCGAAGCCGCCTGCCGCACCGCGGCCCAGCACACGCCTTCCGGCCCGGACAGCACCGAGCAGGCCACCGGTCCCTGGTAGGGGCCGACGACCAGCTTTCCCGCCTGCAGCCGGTAGAACCCGGTCCAGAAATAGTGCGGCATCTTGTGGTGCAGGACCGCCGCGACGGTGGCCATGCGGGCGATGGGATCGTTCGTCTTCAGGAACAGTTCGGCCAGCTGGTCGCGCACGCGACCGTAGCGCCCGGCCAGGGCGGCATCCGTCACAGCCATCGTCAGGCGTCCTTTGCCATGAGTTGCGGTTCCAGGGTGCGGGGCAGGAACAGTCCGCCCGGCTGCTGCGCGCAGAGCGCGCCGTCTTCGACCACGCGCCGTCCGCGTAGCCAGACGTCCGTCACGCGGCCGACCACCAGCCGGTCCAGCCACAGCGAACCCGGGACATCGCTGGCCCCGAGAGGGCGCCAGATGTAGCGGGCCTCGGGGTCGAACAGGACGATGTCCGCGTCCAGCCCGGTCGCGAGGCGGCCCTTGCGGCGTCCCAGACCCATCACCGCGGCGGGCCGGGCCGCGAACGTCTCCTGCCAGCGCCAGGGGCTGAGCCGGCCTTCGCACACGGCCAGGGTGTGGCTGAGGACCAGCCGCTCGCCGACGCCGCCGCAGCCGTTGGGCACCTTCGGGAAACCGTCAGCCGCGGCCCGACGCTTGATCTCGAGCGCGAACTCGCAGTGGTCGGTCGACAGCAGGTCGATGGCACCGTCGCTCAGTCCCGCCAAAAGGGCCGCGCCGTGGCCGGCCGGACGCAGCGGCGGCGAACACAGGGCGGCCAGCGCGGCGTCGTCGCCCGCCCGGTAGGCTCCGTCGTCGGCGAACAGGTGGTGCAGGCAGACCTCGCCCAGCGCGAGCGGCGCGCCCTCGTCGTGGTCGGACTGCGCGCGGCGCAGCGCGGCGAGCGTGCCGGCGGCGCTCATGTGCACGATCATCAGCGGGCAACCGGCCTGCCGCGCCAGGTCCAGCGCCAGGCCGGCGGCCTGGACTTCGGACTCCACCGGGTGGGCATCCGGATGCCAGCGGGGGGCCGTGCGCCCGGCCGCCAGCAACTCGGCTTCGATCGCGGCGTTCAGTTCGCCGTCCTCGGCATGGACCAGCAGCAGTCCGCCGGCGTCCGCCACCGCGTCCATCAGCGCGGACATGCGCGCGGGAGGCAGCATGAGCCGGCCCTTGTAGGCCAGGAAGCCCTTGAACGTGGGCGAGCCGGCGGCCAGCAGCCCCGGGATCTCCGCCAGGCGCTCGGGCGTCGCCTCGACCACCGTCACGTGCAGGCCGTAGTCGCAGAGGATGTTGCCGTCGGCCATGGCGCGCCAGCGGGCCAGGGCCCCGGCCAGCGGTTCCCCGAAGTCGGGATTGGCGAAGTCGATGATGGTGGTCGTGCCGCCCAGCAGGGCGGCGGCCGAGCTCTCGCGCCAGCCCAGGCTGGCCAGCCCGCCGCCGAGGGGCATGCCGAAGTGGGTGTGGGCGTCGACGCCGCCGGGCAGGACCCAGCGTCCGGTCGCGTCCACGTCGCCTTCGCCGGCCTTTTCGGGGCGCGGAGGCTCGACCGCGGCGATGCGCCCGTCTTCGACGACCACGTCGGCGTCGACCGGGCCATCGGCGGTAAGGATTTTGCCGCCTTGAATTCTCATGATTTCATGAATACTCTCTGATGGCCTGAACGACCACACAAAATCACCGGCACATCCCCGGCCGGACCTCCGTACGGAAAGGAAACCGATATGAAGAAGATTCTCTCTCTCGTGCTGATCGGCGCCCTGCTCGTGGCCGCGGCCGGCTGCGCCAGCCTGAGCCGCAAGGAAAAGGGCGCCCTGATCGGCGCCGGCTCGGGCGCCGTCCTGGGCGGCGTCATCGGCAAGCAGGCCGGCAACACGGCTCTGGGCGCCATCCTGGGCGCGGCCGTCGGCGGCGCGGCCGGCGCCTACATCGGCAACTACATGGACAAGCAGGCCGAGGAGATCGAGCGCGACCTGGAAGGCGCCACGGTCGAGCGCGTGGGCGAAGGCATCAAGATCACCTTCGACTCCGGCATCCTGTTCGCCGTGGGCAAGAGCGACCTGCAGTCGGCCGCCCGCTCGAACCTGACGAACCTCGCCGCGATCCTCAACAAGTACCCCGACACCGAGGTCCTGATCGAGGGTCACACCGACGCGACCGGCAGCGACGAGTCGAACATGACGCTGTCGCGCAACCGGGCCCAGTCCGTGGCCAACTACCTCGAGTCGCTGCAGGTCATGTCCACGCGCTTCACCATCATGGGGTACGGCGAGGCCCAGCCGATCGCGACCAACGACACCGACGGCGGCCGCCAGGCCAACCGCCGCGTCGAACTGGCGATCATGGCCAACGACAAGCTCAAGGGCGTTGCGCAGCAGAAGGCCGGCCAGTAGGCCGGACCCGGGAGACGGATGAAGCGGATCGTCAGCAGACTCAACCGCAGCGACGCGTCCTTTCGTGAGAACGACCGCGTCAACCGCCAGCGCGCCAGCGTCATCTCGAGCAGAAGAAGATGCTGGTTCGCGACCGCATCGAGGCTCTGCTGGACCCGGGCACGCCGTTCCTGGAACTGTCGCCCCTGGCGGCGCACGGCATGTACGACGGCGAGGCGCCGGCCGCCGGCGTGGTGACCGGCGTCGGCCGCGTGCACGGCCGCCAGGTGATGATCGTGGCCAACGACGCCACGGTCAAAGGCGGCACCTACTACCCCCTCACCGTCAAGAAGCACCTGCGCGCGCAGGAGATCGCGCGCGAGAACCGGCTGCCCTGCGTCTACCTGGTGGACTCGGGCGGCGCCTTCCTGCCCATGCAGGCGGACGTGTTTCCCGACCGCGACCACTTCGGCCGCATCTTCTACAACCAGGCGCAGTTGAGCGCCCTGGGCATCCCGCAACTGAGCGCGGTGCTGGGCTCCTGCACCGCCGGCGGCGCCTACGTGCCGGCGATGAGCGACGAAGTGGTCATCGTCAAGGAGCAGGGCACCATCTTCCTGGGCGGCCCGCCGCTGGTGAAGGCCGCGACCGGCGAAGAGGTGACGGCCGAGGAACTGGGCGGGGGCGATGTCCACACGCGCATCAGCGGCGTGGCCGACCACCTGGCCAACGACGACGCGCATGCGCTGCAGATCCTGCGCGACGCGATCGAGAACCTCGGACCGGTGGATCTCGCGCGCACGCCGTGCGCGGCGCCCGAGGATCCGCACTACGATCCCGACGAGCTCTACGGCGCGGTCAGCCACGATCCGCGGATCCCGTTCGATATCCGCGAAGTCATCGCGCGCATGGTCGACGGCAGCCGCATGCACGAGTTCAAGCCGCGCTACGGCACGACGCTGGTCTGCGGCTTCGCCCACCTGCACGGCTACACGGTGGGCATCATCGCCAACAACGGCATCCTGTTCAGCGCCGAGGCGCTGAAAGCCACGCACTTCATCGAGCTGTGCAACGCCCGCAACATCCCGCTCGTGTTCCTGCAGAACATCACCGGTTTCATGATCGGCAAGCAGTACGAGCACGGCGGCATCGCCAAGGACGGCGCCAAGCTGGTCAACGCCGTGAGCAACAGCACGGTGCCCAAGTTCACGGTGGTCGTCGGCGGCAGCTACGGCGCCGGCAACTACGGCATGTGCGGGCGCGCCTTCCAGCCGCGGCTGTTGTTCATGTGGCCGCAGGCGAAGATCTCGGTGATGGGCGGCGAGCAGGCGGCCGGCGTGCTGCTGACGGTGAAGAAGGACCAGCTCGCGCGGCAGGGGCAGGCGCTCGACGACGCGCAGCAGAGGGCGATCACCGACCCCATCCTGGCCAAGTACGAAACCGAAGGCCACGCCTACTACAGCAGCGCGCGCCTGTGGGACGACGGCGTCATCGACCCCGTTTCGACGCGCGACGTGCTGGGGCTGGGCCTGGCCATGTCGCTGAACGCCCCCATCGCGCCGGTCCGCTACGGCATCTTTCGGATGTAGGAGCACGATGGCCGTCTGGCAGCACACCGCCGGTCCGGTCCTGGTCGTCACGCTGGACGAGCCGGACACGCGCCACGCCCTGTCGGCGGCGGTGGTTGCCTCGCTGCACGCGATCTTCACCGAATTGGCCGCGCGCGCGCCGCTCGATCCCGACGCGGCCGCCGAGGCGCTGCCGGACATCGGTCCCGGCGGCCGCCGGTTGCCGCGGGCGGTGGTGCTGCGCTCAACCGGCGCGGTGTTCTGCGCCGGCGCCCATCTGGGCGAGATGGCCGCGGCGGGCCGCGCCGACCTCGAGGCGAACCTGGCGGCGGCTGCCAATCTGGGGGCGATGTTCCGCGCGGTGCACGACTGCCCGGCGCCGGTGGTGGCCCGCGTGCAGGGCGGCGCCTTCGGCGGCGGGGCGGGGCTGGCCGCGGCCTGTGATCTGGTCGTGGCTGGACCGGCGGCGAAATTCAGCTTCACCGAAACCCGGCTGGGCCTGGTGCCGGGCGTGATCAGCCCGCTGGTGGTCGAACGCCTGGGTCTGTCGCGCGCCCGCGACGTGTTCCTCACCGCGCGCACGATCGACGCCGTCGAAGCGCTGCGCCTGGGCCTGGCCGACCGCCTGGCCGCGGCCGGCGGGCTGGACGCCGCGGTGGAAGCCGTGGTCGATGATCTGCTGCGGGCCGGACCCGCGGCCCTGGGCGCGGCGAAGCGACTGCTCGCCGAGGTCGGCGCGCAAAGCTACGATCGAAGCGCCGGCATCTGCGCACAGCGCATCGCCGAAGCGCGCGCCACCCCCGAAGCGCAGTCCGCCCTGGCGGCGTTCGCCGCGCGCGTGCCGATGCCCTGGACGCCGGCTTCGCCCTGGAAGCTGCCGCCGGTCGATGGGGAGGCGCGCGCGTGACCGCTTCCCGCCGCGAGATCCGCACCGTGCTGGTGGCCAACCGCGGCGAGATCGCCGTGCGAGTCATCCGCGCCTGCCGCGAACTGGGCCTGCGCACGGTGGCCGTCTGCTCGGAAGCCGACCGCCACGCGCTGCACGCCGAACTGGCCGACGTCGCCGTCGTGCTGGGTCCGCCCGAGCCCGCGGCTTCGTACCTGCGCGGCGACCTGATCCTGGACGCCGCCGCCCGCACCGGCGCCGACGCCGTGCACCCGGGCTACGGATTCCTGGCCGAGAACGCCGGTTTCGCCGAAGCCTGTGCGGGCGCCGGCCTGGTCTTCATCGGCCCGTCGGCCGGCGTCATCCGCACGATGGGCGAGAAGACCGCCGCCCGCGCCGTCATGGAGAAGGCGGGCGTACCCGTGGTGCCCGGCGCCGGGCTGCCCGAACCGGAACCGGACGGCGCCTTCGCCGCAGCGGCGGTGCACGCGGTCTGCGACCAGGTGGGCTACCCGCTGATGGTCAAGGCGGCGTTCGGCGGCGGCGGCAAGGGCATGCGCCTGGTGGGCGATCGCGCGCAGGTCGTGGCCGCCTGCGAAGCCGCCGCGCGCGAGGCCCGTGGCGCCTTCGGCGACGGCACCGTCTATGTCGAGCGCTTCATCGAACGGCCGCGCCACATCGAATTCCAGGTCTTCGGCGACGGCTTCGGAAACGCCGTGCACTTGTTCGAGCGCGAATGTTCGATCCAGAGGCGCCACCAGAAGATCATCGAAGAGACGCCGTCGCCCGCGCTGGACACGACCCTGCGAGCCGCGATGGGCGAGGCCGCGGTGGCCGCCGCCCGCGCCGTCGGCTACGAGGGCGCCGGCACGGTGGAGTTCCTGGTCGACCCGGAAGGCCACTTCTACTTCCTGGAGATGAACACCCGGCTGCAGGTCGAACATCCGATCACCGAACTGGTCACCGGACAGGACCTCGTCCGCGCCCAGATCCAGGTCGCCGGCGGAATGCCTCTGCCCTGGCGGCAGGAGGATCTCACCGCGCGCGGCCACGCGATCGAGTGCCGCGTTTACGCCGAGGATCCCGAGGACGGATTCATGCCGTCGCTGGGTCGTCTGCTGCTGTTGCGCGAGCCGTCGGGTCCGGGCGTGCGCGTGGACAGCGGCGTGCGTCAGGGCGACGAAGTGAGCCTGTACTACGATCCGATGATCGCCAAGCTCAGCGTGCTCGCGCCCGACCGCGCGGCGGCCATCGCCCGGATGGAAGCCGCGCTGCGGGCCTATCCGATCCTGGGCGTGACCACGAACATCGAGTACCTGCTGGCTGTGCTGGCCCGGCCGGAATTCGCGGCCGGGCACCTGCACACGGGATTCCTGGACGAACACCTGCCGCGCTGGCGCAGCGCCCGCGCCGACGACGCCGGGATCGCGCTGCTGGCGGCGGGCGCCGCCGAATCGGGTGGCCGCCATCGCGGCGGCGCCACGGCGGGCGGCGGAGGATTGCCGGTGGCCGCTGACGGGACCGGGGCCTCGCCCTGGGATCGCCTGGGTCGCTATCGCCACCCGGGACTGGGTTGATCGCCATGCCGACACGACAGGCGGCCGGTCCGAAGGAGCCATGGTGCAGTTGAAGTTCCGCGACGAGTCCGGCGACCACGCGCTGGTGGTCCGTCCCGAGTCGGACGCCTGGCTGGTGACGCTCGACGACGCGACGGCCGCGGTGACCGTGACCGCTGCCGGCGACGGTGCCTGGCTGGTCACCGGGCCGGACGGACGCCGGCGCCGCGCCTGGGTCGTGGCGCGGCGCGACGAGCGCCTGGTGTTCTGCGATGGCCGCGTGCACCGGCTGCGCCGACCGGATCCGGTCCACGCCGACGCGGCATCCACGGACGGAGGCGAAGGTCCCGATCTGTACGCGCGCATGCCGGGCAGGGTGGTCCGCCTGCTGGTGGCCCCCGGGGTGGAGGTGGCCGTGGGCCAGCCGCTGGTGATCATGGAATCGATGAAGATGGAAACCGAGTTGACCGCGGCCTGCGGCGGCGTCGTGGACCGGGTCGCCGTCGCCGAGGGTCAGATCGTGGCGCAGGGCGATCTGCTGGTGGCGATCAGCCCGCCGTCCAACGAATGATGGTTGTCGCCGATCACGAACAGACGCCGGGGGCATGATGGACCGCAGCCTGCAGGATATCGTCGCCGCGATCGGTGAACTGCCGGCGCTGCCGTCGACCACCGCGCGGCTGCTGGAACTGCTGGACGATGACACGGTCGGTGTCGGCGCCGTCCTGGGCGTCATCGGCCACGACCCGGCCCTGACCGCCAACCTGCTCAAGCTCTGCAACAGCGCCTACTACGGATTGCGGCGGCAGGTGGGTACGGTGCAGGAGGCGCTGGTCCTGCTGGGCAACCGCGCCGTGGTGTCCCTGGCGTTTGCCACCAGCCTGGGCGACGTCCTTCGCGGACCATTGGCCGGCTACCGGCTCGAGCGCGACGCGCTGTGGCGCCATTCGCTGGCGGTGGCGGTGGGGGCGGCGCACCTGGTCGATGCCAGCGGCGCCCGCGCCCTGCGCGAACGCGCGTTCACCGCGGGTCTGGTGCACGACATCGGCAAACTGGTCCTCAACGCGCCCCTGAAGGCGAAACTGCAGCAGTTGCCCCAGAGCGAGGGTTTCGATGTCCTGGTGCGGGGCGAGCGCGAGATCCTGGGTTTCGACCACGCCGAGGCCGGTGCGGCGCTGGCCGCCTCCTGGAATTTTCCGGCCGTGCTGACGGGCATCATCGGCGCCCACCACGATCACGCAGGGCCCGCGAACGAAGCCGCGAACGGCGCCGCAAGCGCCGGCGGAGCGGACGGGCCGGCAGGACCGGAGGCCGCCCTCGACCCCGGCCTGCTGCGGGCCGTGGTGGCAGCCAACCTGACCGCCAGCCGCGCGGGCCTCGGCGCCGGCACGTCGTGCGCCGATGACGCCCTCTGGAGGGTCGAACTGGCCAACCTGGGCTACGCCGACAGCGAGGCCAGCGCCGTCCTGGCACGGTTGCCCGGCGATGTGGCGGCGTTGTCCGGCGTGTTCGGAGGCCGCCCGTGAAGGTCCTGTTCGTCTGTACCGCCAACGCCTGCCGCAGCCAGATGGCCGAGGCCTGGGCGCGCCACCTGTTCCCCGAAAGCTGGACGGCCGCCAGCGCCGGCCTGATCACCCATCCGATCCACGCACGCACGCGCGCGATCATGGCCGAAGCCGGGGTCGGGATGGAGGGGCAGGTGTCCAAATCGATCGACACGCAGGATCTGGACGCCTTCGATCTGGTGGTCACCCTCAGCGAAGAGGCCGGGCGCTTCCTGCCGGCCTTGACCGATCCCGCCCGCCACCGGCGCTGCCCGGTGCCCGATCCCATGTCCGCCCGCGGCGATCCGGAGCAGATCCGCACAGCCTACCGGGAGGGCCGGGACCGCATCCGGGCCCTGGTCGCCGGCCTGATCGACGAACACTCCATCTGATGTTTTTGCGCTTCACGGCGCCTCGCATGGCCTCTGGAGTCGGGCAATCGTCGCGAACTCTTTGGGTTAACATCAAATACAGAAAACACTAAGTCGACGCCGATCCAGCCGCGTTCTTCCGGGAGGGTTGGCACGCGGCGCCGCCGGGCCCGGAACGAAAAAATCCGAGGACCGGCGAATCGCTCCAATCGCACTTCCGACGGCCCTTTAGCGGGGTTGCGCGGCACGACCCTCGACACGGGGTGCCTATGTGAATCTTTTGTTTTGAATCAACCCCCGGGTCTTTCTTAATGTGCCGCTCACGCCAC
>JAIFKS010000019.1 GCA_020049465.1 bacterium
TCGGTGCGGGCGGCGAATTCGATCTGGGCCATGCGGATGACCGAGGGCTTGCGGGCGGCAAAATGGGCGGACAGCGTCGGGCCGGGCATGCTGCACCCTTCGTTCGGACGCGCTGCGATTCCCCCGCGAACCGGGGACGAACGCGGCCATCGCGCGGTCGGTATTCGTGGTCCACGACCACGATCAACTGCCACGTGCCCGGCACCGGACGGCCACCGTTCACGGGCACGACAATGTTGGGTCCCCTCGGCGCAGCGCGCAAATGGGAAAAGCGCGACGGCCCGCTCCCCCGGGGAACGGGCCGTCGACTCCGCGGAGGCGCCGAACCGTCTATTTCACCAGCAACGGCGCGATCACCACGCTGATGACCGCCATCAGCTTGATCAGGATGTTCAGGCTGGGGCCCGAGGTGTCCTTGAACGGATCGCCCACGGTGTCGCCCACGACCGCGGCCATGTGCGCCGGGCTGCCCTTGCCGCCGAAATTGCCGGCTTCGATGTGCTTCTTCGCGTTGTCCCAGGCGCCGCCGGCGTTGGACTGGAACAGGGCCAGCAGCACGCCCGAGGCCGTGACGCCGGCCAGCAGGCCGCCCAGCATCTCGGTGCCGCCCAGGAAACCGACCGCCACCGGGGTCACCACGGCCAGCAGGCCGGGCACGATCATTTCGCGGATCGCCGCCGTCGTCGAGATGTCCACGCAGCGACGGAAGTCCGCGGTGCCGGTGCCCTCCATCAATCCGGGGATCTCCTTGAACTGGCGCCGCACCTCCTCGATCATCGCGAAGGCGGCGCGTCCGACGGCCTCCATGGCGAAGGCCGAGAACAGGAACGGCAGCATGGAGCCGAACAGCAGGCCCACCAGCACCTTCGGCACCAGCAGGTCGATGGTCTCAAGGCCCACCATCTGCTGGTAGGCGCTGAACATGGCCAGCGCCGTCAGGGCCGCCGAGCCGATCGCGAAACCCTTGCCGATGGCCGCGGTGGTGTTGCCCACGGCGTCCAGCTTGTCGGTGCGCGCGCGCACTTCCTTGCCCAGGCCGGCCATCTCGCTGATGCCGCCGGCGTTGTCGGCGATCGGCCCGTAGGCGTCGACCGCCAGCTGGATGCCGGTCGTCGACAGCATGCCCAGAGCCGCGATCGCGATGCCGTACAGGCCCGCGTAGTGGTGCGCCACCAGGATGACAATACCTATCACGATGATCGGCAGCGCCGTCGACTTCATGCCCAGGCCCAGGCCCGCGATGATGTTGGTCGCGGCGCCGGTCTCGCTCTGGCGGGCGATCGCCCGCGCCGAGCGCTTGTCCTCGGCCGTGTAGAATTCCGTGATCACGCCGATGGCGATACCGCCGGCCAGACCGGCCACCGTAGCCATGAACACGCCCAGGGCGCCGGCCGGCAGCATGGCGTCGATGACGAACCAGCTGGCGATGGTCATGATGATGCCGGCCCCGAAAGTGCCGATGTTCAGCGCCTGCTGGGGATTGCCGCCCTCCTTCACTCGCACCAGGAACGTGCCCAGGATGCTCATGACGATGCCGGCGGCGGCCAGGACCAGCGGCAGCAGCACCGCGTTGAGGATGGGGATCGCGTTGGCCGTGGCGAACGCCGTGCCCAGGATCATGGAGCCGACGATGGCGCCCACGTACGACTCGAACAGGTCGGCGCCCATGCCGGCCACGTCGCCCACGTTGTCGCCCACGTTGTCGGCGATGACGGCGGGGTTGCGCGGATCATCCTCGGGAATGCCGGCCTCGATCTTGCCCACCAGGTCGGCGCCGACGTCGGCGGCCTTGGTGTAGATGCCACCGCCCACGCGGGCGAACAGCGCGATCGAACTGGCGCCCAGCGAGAAGCCCGACAGCACCTGCAGGAGGCGGTCGAGTTCGACGCCGGTGTTGAAGATCTTCGTGTAGACGATGTAGAGCACGCTCAGACCCAGCACGCCCAGACCGACCACGACCATGCCCATGACCGTGCCGCCGGCGAACGCGACCATCAGGGCCGGGTTCAGGCCGATGCGGGCCGCGGCCGTCGTGCGAACGTTGGCGCGGGTCGCGATCCGCATGCCGAAATACCCGGCCAGACCAGAACAGACGGCGCCCACGACGAACGAAAGGCCGATCAGCGCGTGGCTGCTCTTCTGGTTCGCGCTGCCGAACGCCAGAAGCGCGGCGACGACGACTACGAACACAGCCAGCACCCGGTACTCACGGTTCAGGAAGGCCATGGCGCCTTCCTGGATGTGACCGGCGATCGTCTGCATCTTCTGGTCGCCTGCGTCCTGCCGCGTGACCCAGGCCGCCTTGTAAGCGGCAAAAGCCAGCGCCAGCAGTCCGGCGACGGGAATGAGGTAGATCAAACTCACGCTTCATCCTCCCGCGGGGATTTCATCGGGTGGGCAAAATAGCAGACGCCCCCGAGGGGCGTCTGCCCAGAAACAGCATGTAACTCTACCAGATACACCGGGTTCCCGCAAGCACCCAGCACGCTCCGGGCATATCCCTTGTCGCGCTTGCACTTGCGGCGGCCTCCGGTTACTTGCCGGCGATTTCCATCAACTCGACGTCGAACACCAGGTCGGCGTCCGGCGGGATCGGCCCACCCGGGGTGCCGCTCTTGCCGTACCCCAGCACCGACGGGATGATCAGGCGGGCCTTGGTGCCCACCTTCATGCCGGTCAGCCCCGTGTCCCAGCCCGGGATGACCATGCCGGCGCCCAGGGTGAAGCGGAACGGTTCGCCACGGTCCAGCGACGAGTCGAACTTTTCGCCCACGGCGCCATTGACCCAGAGCGAGCCGGTGTAGTGCACGGCGATCTGGTCACCGGGAGCCGCGACCGCGCCGGTACCTTCCTGCTGCACTTGCACGTCGACCTTGGGCAGCCCGACCAGCTGGATGTCGAAGATCAGCGTGGACTGGGCCGGAATCCGGGGCGGGCGACCTTCGGCGCCGTACGCCAGGTCCGGTCCGATGGTCAGCGTACGCTTGCCGCCGACCTTCATGCCCACGAGACCCTTTTCCCAGCCGGGAATGATGACGCCGCTGCCGATGGGAAAGCCGATCGGCTCGCCGCGGTCCAGCGAACTGTCGAACTTGGTGCCGCGGACACCGTCGGTCTGCAGCCAGCCTGTGTAGTGGGCCTGGACATAGTCGCCGTTCTTCACCGCGTCGCCGGTGCCGACCAGCGAATCGACGTAGCTCAGTCCGGGCTCGAGCGTGATGGACGGCAACTCGGCCGCCTTTCCGCCGCCATTGCAGCCGGTCACGGCGACCAGCAGAACGGCGGTTACGGCCGCCACCGTCAGCATCGCTCTGGACATGGTCATCCTTTCAAGAGGAGGAAAGCGCCCGCGAGCCTCTGGCGGCGGGGGCCGGGTCATCGGGCGCAATGTGGCACATGCCCCGAAAGTTGGCAATCACCGGGTTGTGCCGCCGAGATTGTGTCCGGCCGCGCCGGCAATCGGCGCCGCCCTTGACCTCAGTGGCGGATCAGCCGGCGCAGGGGCGCCGCCACGCAGGCCGCATAGACCGCGGTGGCCATCAGAACCGGGAGCCAGGTTCCGGTTCCCGGTGCCGGCGACGGCGCCCCCCGGAGGATGAGCACCATGAGCGCCGCTCCGGCGGCCACCGCCAGCCAGGAAGCCCGACAGCGGCGGTCGAACCAGCGACGGCTGACCAGGCCCATCGCCCCCAACAGCGTCGCATGACCGGCCATCATCGCCCACGCCGCCCCGGGCGCGCCCCAGCGGGGAATCAGGAGCACATGGGCCGCCACCGCCACGACGGCCGCCAGCGCCTGCGGACGCAGCCCGTCACGCTGCCGGCCGACCGCCAGCAGCGCGCCGCCCAGGAACCAGCCCAGCGCCAGCAGGACGTAGCTGCCCATCAGGACGCGGAAGACGGGGGCGGCCTCCGTGTAGCGACCGCCGTACAGCAGCGCCAGGATCTGGGGCGCCCGCGCCGCCGCGAGCACCGCCACCGGCACCAGAACGGCCAGGACCACCGTGAACAGGGACTGGACGCGCGATCCCCAGGCCGGAGCGCGCTCACCGTCGGGTCCGGCCGCCAGACGCGACAGCCGGGGCAGAAGTGCCTTCCAGAGCACCTCCATCGCCACCACGATGAGGAATCCCACCTTGGCGGCGGCCGCGTAGACACCCGCCACCGCGGGTACCGACAGGATGCCCAACAGGATCAGGTCACTGTTGATCAGCACGCGCATCAGCAGCAACGAGCCGCCCAGCGGAGCCGCCTCGCCCAGCCGCCGTCCCCACACCGCGCGGGGAGCCCGAACAGGACGCACCCAGCCCCCCAGCCAGCGCCGCAGCGCCGGCGCCGCGGCCACGCTGCCGGCGGCGAAGGAAACCAGGTACATCAGGGGCACCCAGCGGTAGCCCGGCCAGGCAGCCACCCCGTCCAGGACCGGCAGTGCGGCGATCACCAGTGCCGCGTAGACCGCGCTGGCCGTCACCTTGGCCAGACCGGCGGCGGGCATGCGCTCGAGACCCGTGGCCAGCCACTCGAGGGCGAACACCTGCGGAACGACCATCAGCAGGTAGAGACGGAACAGGGTGGGATCGGCCCGATAGAACGGGAACAGCGGCAGCAGCGCCAGCCCGAGCGCCAGGACCGCCGCCGCCAGTACGGCCAGGAGCCCCTGGTGGGCGCGTGCGTAGTCGAGGACCGCGGCGGGAGTCCGCAGGCGCGCCACGTCGCGCACGCCCAGCGAGAACAGCCCCCACTCCGCGGCGATCATCGCGTAGGCCGACACGGCGACACCCACCTGGACCAGACCGAACTGGTGGTCGCCGAGTTTACGGGCCAGGATCACCAGCGCCAGCAGGTTGAGCCCCTGCGCCGCGACCTGGGCTCCCGCCAGGAGGCCCAGGTCGTGGATGAGGCTGCGGCTACCGCGCACGGACGCCGCGGCGCGCCGTGGTCACGCCGAACGCCGCGGCGCCAGGATGACCGCACGGTTGTTCACGAAGTACTCCCAGCCGAGCGCCAGCGCCATGCCGCCGCACAGCCCCATGATGGTCAGGATGGCGGCGGCACGCGCCTTGCGCGGCCGCACGGGCTTTTCGGAAACCGTGACGGGGCCGACCCGCTGCAACGGCGACACCAGATCGAGCTTCGTCTTCTGGCCTTCCCAGTCCGCCTGCAGGAGTGCGCGCTCGCGCGGCAGATCCCGGTCCAGGATGATCTGCAGGTCGAGGATCTTCTGTTCGATGTCCGCCTGCTTCTTGGCCATCTCGATCTCCAGCACCAGGCGCAGTCGCCGCATCTCCAGATCATTGGCCGTGATCACGGCGGCCAGACTGTCGGCGCGCACGCCGGCGTTGACGGCGCCCTGCGAGATCCGGTTCACCGTTCCCAGCAGTTCGCCGGCACGGCCCGCCTGCTCCCGGCTGGCGGTCTGCATCAGCACTTCGGACACGGGGCCGGCGCCCTCGCCCGCCGCCAGGCCGCCGCCGGTCGACTGTTCGGTCCGCATCGTGATCTCGAGCAGCTTCTCGGCCTCGACCACGCGCGCCCGCGAGGCGACGGACTCGTTCCGCAGTTCGGTGACCGCACGGCCGCGCCACGCGTTCTCTTCCTTCAACCGCATCAGGTCGAGCTCGACGCCCTGCCGCTCCATGCCCACCATCGTCAACTCACGCTTGTGCTCTTCGATGCGCAGCAGCGTGCGCTCCCGCTCCGCGTCCAGCTTCAACATGTCCTGAGTCAGGCGCTCCATGGCGAGCCGCGCATTGCGCGCCGTCAGATGCAGGCTGCTCCCCAGGGAATCCTGGCGCGCCTGCTGATTGTAGGCTTCGATGCCCTGGTCCAGCAGATCGCGGGCGCGTTCCGGTGTGCGCGAGAGGTTGGTCAGCGTGACGACATCGCCGCCCTGCACGAAATTGAGGCTGGGCACGAACTCGGCGTTGATGATCGGCGCTCCCCGCAGATCGGCGAACTCCTCCATCGTCTGGAATTCCCGCCAATACAACCGCTTGTCGAACCAGCCGACGATGTCCTCGAGCGCCGTCTCGCGGATCGGACCGCCCTCGGCACTGTAGGCCACGATGCCCGGCCGCACCTGCGCCGTGGCCCTGTAGAGCGGCTTGACGATGATGCCGTAGGCGATGCCCGCGACGATCCCCAGCGCGGCGACCCCGAGCACCACCGCCCGCCTCAGGTACAGAATGTTCAGCACGCTGCCGACGGACAGCAGACCCGGCCTCGAGGCGGGCTCCACCACATGCGGATCCGGTTGCAAGGACATACTCCCGTCAGCCGAGCAGCTGTTTGAGTTTCTCGCTGGACGCCGCCAGCACCTGGGCGTGCAGGGACTGGCCATGCGAGTCCATCGTCACCACGGCCGGGAAACGGTCGACCTGGAACTCCCAGATCGCCTCCGGCGAACCGAACTTCTCGGCGAAGTGGACGCCCTTGACCGCGACCACGCGTTCGGCCAACACCTGCGCGGCGCCGCCGACGGCGTGCAGGTAGACCGCGCCCACCTTCTGACAGTACTGAAGCGTCTTGGCGCCCATGCCGCCCTTGCCGATGACCGCGCGGATGCCGTACTGCTCCATCAGCGGGCCCTGGTAGGGTTCCTCGCGGATGCTGGTGGTCGGGCCGGCGGCCTTGACCACCCACTTGCCGTCCTCTTTGACCACCACGGGCCCGCAGTGGTAGATGATGCTGTCCTTCAGGTCCACCGGCGGCTTGCCGCCGTCGTGAAGGTACTTGTGAACAGCGTCGCGACCGGTGTAGATCACGCCTGTGACCTCGACCATGTCGCCGACGCGCAGCGAACGGATCTTCGCTTCGGTGAACGGGGCTTCCAGCAGCATGATTCCAGCCTCCTAGGACGCGTAGAGCCAGCGCGTGATGCGCCCGCCCTCCGAAAGCACGAAACCGTTGCGCCGGAAAGCCCAGCACATGTACGCGATCGAGACGAAGAACGACGCCGGCACCCGGTTGCGGTGGGTGATCTTCACGCCCAGCAGCGTCGTGGCGCCGCCGAAGCCCATGGGGCCGATGCCCAGCGTGTTCGCTTCCTTCATGATCCGCTTCTCGAGCTTGGCCAGGCGCGGGTCCTCGTTGACGTCGTCCAGTTCGCGGAACAGCGTTTCCTTGGCCGCGATGTAGCCGGTGCCGCGATCCCCGCCGACACAGACGCCCAGGATGCCGGGGCCGCAGCCCTTGCCCTGCGCCTGCAGCACGCCGTCCAGCACGCAGCGGCGCACGCCTTCCAGGTCACGGTCGGCGCCCAGACGCGTGTCCGGCAGGCTGTACTGCGTGCTGGTGTTCTCGCAGCCGCCGCCCTTGAGCATCATGCGCACCGACAGCGAACGGCCCGAGCCCTGGTGGAAGTGGTAGGACGGGCTGCCCGGGCCCAGATTGTCGCCGGTGTTGTGCCCGGTGATCGAGTCGACGGAGTTCTGCCGCAGATAGCCGACCTTGGTGGCCTCGGCCACCGCCTTGTCGCACGCCCTGCGGAAGGTTTTCTCGTCGCACCATTTCGGCAGGTCGACGTAGACGATGATGGTCCCGGTGTCCTGGCACAGGGGCTGGGACTTCTCCTTGGCCATGAGAATGTTGTCGCGGATCACCTCGAGCGCGTACCAGGCGTTGGAGCCTGACTCCTCGCGACGGGCGCCCGCTTCGACCGCGCGCACGACATCGGACGGCAGTTCGGCCGAAGTGCGGCGGATCAGTTCGAGCAGGTTCTTCTGCAGTACCCTGGCGTCCATGGGCGCTCCTTGGCGGTGATGGAACGGGTGGGAACCGGGCCCGCGGCCCAGGTGCCGATAGTAGCCCCACCCCCGCGGGCGGTCAACCGCGCGAGCGGCCCCCGCCGGCCGCTTCGGAGGTGACCGGGGGCCCTTCGCGGGTTATCCTGGGGACACGGCGGCACCGATCCGCCGGGCACCCGTGACCCCCCGGAGAGCCTCATGAAGTACCTGCTTCTCGGAGCCGGCCTGCAGGGCACGGCCATCGCCCACGACCTGCTGCGGCATGCCCAGGGCACGACCGCGCTGACGGCCGTCGATTCGGACGGCGATGGGCTCGAACGCCTGGCCGCGCGCTGCGCCGACCCCCGCCTCCGTTGCCTCCACGGCTACGTGCAGGACCAGGCCTTTCTGGCCCCTTTGATGAAGGACGCCGATGTCGTCATCAGCGCGGTCAACTACTGGTACAACGCGCCGTTGGCGGCCCAGGCCGTCGAACAGCGGGCCCACTTCCTGGATCTGGGCGGCAACAACGATGTCGTGGCCCGGGAATTCGCCCTGGACGCCCGCGCCCGCCAGATGGGCGTGGCCGTGGTGCCCGACTGCGGCCTGGCCCCGGGACTGGCCGGCATCCTCGGCTACTGGCTGACCACCCGTCTGGAGAAGGTCGCGGCGCTGCGCCTGCGCGTGGGCGGCCTGCCGCTGCAGCCGCAACCGCCGATGAACTACAAGATCGTTTTCTCGGTCGAGGGGCTGATCAACGAATACGTCGAGCCGGCGGTGGTCATCCGGGGCGGGCGGCTGGACACGGTCCCGTCGCTCAGCGAGTTGGAAACGCTCACCTTCCCCGAGCCCTTCGGCGAACTCGAGGCGTTCCAGACCAGCGGCGGCACCTCCACCCTACCGCGCACGCTGGCCGGGCGCGTGCCCGATCTGGACTACAAGACCATCCGCTACAAGGGCCATTGCGCCCAGTTCCGCCTGCTGCACGAACTGGGCCTGACCGACGATCGGCCGCTGGCCTTCCCCGGCGGCGAGGTCAGTCCCCGGCAGATGCTGGCCAACCGGCTCAAACTGAAGCTGGATCTGCCCGGACCCGACGCGGTGCTGGTGCTGGTGGTGGCCGAGGGCTGGGACGCCGCCGGACAGCCGAAGCGCCTGGCGGTCCGCATCATCGACCGCCACGACGAAGCCACCGGCCTGTCGGCCATGATGCGGATGACCGGCTTCCCGGCGGCCATCATCGCGCGCATGCTGGCGGCAGGCCAGATCGACGCCGTCGGCGCCTGCTGCCAGGAACTGATCGTGCCGGGCCAGGACATGGCCTCCGAACTGCGGCGTCGCGGCATCGACCTGGTGGAGATCGATGGACGCCCGGACGAACCGTTCGGGTGACCCGGGTCCGCCCGCGCCGGGCGATTTTCCGCGAACCTTTCGGCCGCCGCGGCCGTAGCACGTCCGGCCCGGTGTGGCGGCCATGTACCGCGATCGACGGCCGGAGCCGACGTCACCCCACGATCCCGGAGGACGACCCATGAAGAAATTACCGCTCTGCCTGCTGGTCGGGGCCGTGGCCCTGGCGGCCGGCGCCGGCGGCGGCTGCGGCAGGAAGCCCGCGCCGGCGGCCGAAGCCGCCGCCGTCAGCCCCGCTCCGTTGATCGATCGCGAACTGTTCTTCGGTGACCCGGAAATCTCGAGTTCGCAGATCTCGCCCGACGGCAAGTGGCTGAGCTTCGTCAAGCCGTTCAACGGCGCGCGCAACATCTGGGTCAAGGGCACCGACGAGCCGTTTGCGGCCGCCCGCCCGGTCACGGCCGACAAGCGCCCCGTTCCCGGCTACTTCTGGAGCCGCGACAGCAGGTTCGTGCTCTACGTCCAGGATCGCGACGGCGACGAGAACTTCCATGTCTGGGCCGTCGACCCCGCCGGTGCCCCGCAGGGCGACGCCGGCGTACCACAGGCCCGCGACCTGACGCCGGTCGCCGGCGTTCGCGCACAGATCCTTTCGGTGCCGCGCAAACTGCCGAACGTGATGATGGTCGGCCTGAACGACCGTGACCCCCGCTTCCACGACATCTACAAGGTGGACATCGCCACCGGCGAACGGACCCTGGTCCGCCAGAACAAGGAAGAGGTCGGAGCCTGGATGTTCGACAACGAAGGCCAGCTGCGCCTGGCCTGGAAGGAGAAGCCGGGCGGCGGCGGCGACCTCCTGCGCGTCGGACTGCAGGGCCTCGAGCCCATCGCCTCGGCCACCTTCGAAGAGGACATCACGACGCTGCAGTTCCATCCCGACGGCCGGCGCTGTTACGTGTCGACGAACGTCGGCGCGGACGTGGATCTGTCGCGGCTGATGCTGCTGGACGTCGAGACCGGCGAATGGACGCTGGTCGAACAGGATCCGGACAACGAAGTCGACTTCGGCGGCGCGGTGTTCCACCCGACGACGGATGAGCTGTTCGCCACCACCTACACCGGCGACCGCGACCGCGTGTATCCGAAGACAGCCGAGGCGCAGAAGCTGTGGGACGCGATGCGCAAGGCGCTGCCTGACGGAGAGCTCGCTTTGGCGGGCACGACCGACGACCTCAGCCGCGTGCTCGTGGCCGTCTACAGCGACGTGGACCCCGGCTCGGTCTATCTGTACGACACCGCTGCCGGCACGGCCGCCCTGATCTACAAGGGGCGCCCGGAACTTCCTTCCGAGCATCTGGCCCCCATGAGGCCGGTCACCTTCGCCGCCCGCGACGGGATGAAGATCCACGGCTACCTGACCCTGCCCAAGGGCCTGGGCGAGAAGAACCTGCCGGTGGTCATGTACATCCACGGCGGCCCGTGGGCGCGCGACAATTGGCGCTACGAGCCGTACGCGCAGTTCCTGGCCAACCGCGGCTACGCGGTCATGCAGGTGAACTTCCGGGCTTCGACCGGCTACGGCAAGAAGTACCTGAACGCCGGCAACCGTGAATGGGGCACCGGCGCCATGCAGCACGACGTGACCGACGCCGTGCAATGGCTGATCAGCGAAGGAATCGCCGATCCGAAGCGCGTGGGCATCTTCGGCGGCAGCTACGGCGGCTACGCGACGCTGGCCGGCGTGACCTGGACGCCGGAACTGTACGCCTGCGGCGTCCCCTACGTCGCGCCGTCGAATCTGGTGACGCTCATCGAGAGCTTCCCCGAGTACTGGAAGCCGTTCCTGGAGGGCTCGTTCTATCGACGCGTGGGCAACCCCTCCATCGAGGCCGACCGGCAGGAGCTGATCGACCGGTCGCCGCTGTTCCACTGCGAGAACATCGTCGCACCGCTGCTGGTCGTGCATGGCGCGAATGACCCGCGGGTCACGCAGCACGAGTCCGACCAGATCGTCGTCGCGTTGCGCCAGAAGGAGAAGCCGGTCGAATACCTGGTGGCCGGCGACGAAGGCCACGGTTTCAGGGCTCCGGGCAACCGCCTGGCGCTGGCCACGGCCATGGAGAAGTTCCTGGCCAAGCATCTCGGAGGACGTGTCCAGGAAACCGTGGACCCGGCGACGGCCGCCGCCCTGGCGGCGATCACCGTCGATGTCAGCCAGGTGACGCTGGACAAGGCTCCGGCCGCCGACGCTGCGGGCCAGGGCGGCGCCACGCACTGACGCCGCGAGGCGACAGGGGGACGGCGGCCCGCGCCGCCGTCCCCGCCGCCACCGGATGAATGGACCACTACCCGAAGGAACTGCCCGCCATGGATCCAGCCGTGCGCCTGCGCGCGGTGACCAAGAGCTTCGGCGCCACCGAAGCGGTCGCCCATCTCGACCTGGACGTCCCCCGCGGCTCCCTGTGCGGCTTCATCGGCCCAAACGGCGCCGGGAAGACCACCACGATCCGCATGATCATGGCCATCCAGTTCCCCGACAGCGGCCAACTGGAGGTGCTGGGCTGCACGCGGGCGCTCGAAGCCAAGGACCGGGTCGGCTACCTGCCGGAAGAGCGCGGCCTGTACCGGAAGATGAAGGTCGGGGCCTTCCTGAAGTTCATGGGGCACCTGAAGAACGTCCCTTCGGGCCAACTCGACCATCGCATCACGCAATGGCTGGATCGCGTGGAACTGGCCGGCGTGGCCGACCGCAAGTGCGAGGAACTCTCCAAAGGCATGCAGCAGAAGGTGCAGTTCGTCGCGGCGGTCCTCAACGAACCGGAACTGCTCATCCTGGACGAGCCGTTCAGCGGTCTGGATCCGGTCAGCACCCGGCTGCTGCGCGACCTCTTCCTGGAACAGCACGCGCGGGGCACGACGATCCTGTTCTCGACCCACGCCATGGCGCAGGCGGAGCAGCTGTGCGACCGCATCGTGATGATCGACCGCGGGCACAAGGTACTCGACGATACGCTGGCGGCGATCCGCGCCGCGGAGGACACGCGGCAGATCGTCTGCGAGCCGCTCGACTCCGAGGCCGATCTGGCGCCCCTGGCCGCCCTGCCCTTCGTCGCCCGCGCCGTGCGCGAAGCCGGCCAGGTGCGCCTTACGCTGCATCCTGAAGCGGACGCGACCACGGCCCTGCCGGCGGTGGCCGGCGCCCTGCCCTGCCGCCGCGTCGAATGGACGCGCGCCACGCTGGAAGACGTGTTCGTCAAGCTCGTGACCCGGGAGCGCACATGATGCTGAAGAAGATCGGCTGGGTCGCCCGACGCGAGTTCGTCGCCACGGTGATGACCCGCAGTTTCGTGATCGGCGTGCTGGTACTGCCGGCGATCATCGGCCTGATGGCGTTCGTCATGCCGCGCATGATGGACGAGCGCGCGCCGCGGGTCATCGGCTCGATCGCGATCATCGATCCCACCGGCGCCGTCGCGCCCCGCCTGGAGCGGGAACTCTCGCCGACGGCTCTGGCCCTCCGCCGGCTGGAAGCGGGCGCGCGCATGCGCGAGGAGATCACGACGCGGCTGCCGGACGGCGCCCAGGCCGCCGGCGGAGCGGCGGCGACCGCGGCGATGGACCAGGCCCTGAAAACAGCGATGGGCGAGACTCCCGTATTGAGGCTGGTGACAGCCGAGCCGTCGGCGCTCGACACCTGGAAATCGCGCCTCGCCGCGCGCACCCGCGACGACGCCGGGGACTCCCTGGCGACGCTGGCCGCCATCGTGATCCACGACAACGCCCTCGTGGCCGTCGACGGCGCCTACGGCGCCTACGACCTGTATGTGCCGCCGAAGCTGGACGACCGCCTGCAGGACGAACTGCGCGGCGCCCTGGCCAGGACGCTCGTCGAGGCGCGCGTCGAAGCGGCCGGCCTCGAGCCGCAGCGCGTGGCGGCGATGACCGCGGTGAGCGGCGCCGTCACCCGGGTGGTGACCCCCGAGGGCGACCGGAAATCGCACGAAGCGCTCAACCTGCTGGTGCCGGCCGGATTCATGGCACTGCTGCTGATGTCGGTCATGTCGACCGGCTCGCAGCTGATGACGAACACGGTCGAGGACAAGTCCAGCCGCGTGGTCGAGGTGCTGCTGGCGGCTGCCTCGCCCCTGGAGTTGATGACGGGCAAGATCCTCGCGCAGATGGGTGTCGGCCTGGTGATGCTCGGGATCTACGCGGCGATGGGGCTGGCGACGCTGGCTTCGTTCGCCGTGCTGGACCTGGTCGATCCGGCCTTGCTCGCCTGGCTGGTCCTGTTCTACATACTGTCCTATGCGATGATGGCCGGCCTGATGGGCGCGATCGGCGCCGCGGTCAACGACGTGAGCGAGGCCGGCACGCTGATGAGCCCCGTCATGATGATGAACATGCTGCCCTGGCTGCTGTGGCTGCCGATCACGCGCCACCCCGACGGCGCCCTGGCGGTGGCGATGAGCTTCCTGCCGCCGGTCAACCTCTACGCGATGCTGCTGCGCATGAGTTCCAGTTCGCCGCCGCCGTTGTGGCAGGTCTGGCTGAGCGTTCTGGTGGCGGCGGCGGGCGCCGCCGGAGCGCTGTGGTTCGCGGCCAAGGTGTTCCGGATCGGCCTGCTGATGACGGGCAAGCCGCCCAGCTTCCGCACCCTGATCCGCTGGGTGCGAATGGCCTAGTCACACCAGCCCGCGGCAGAACCTCGACCAGCGCGGCCGCCACTGGCGCTGCGTGTCCAGCGAGCCCGCCAGCCCGATCACCTTTCCGGCGATGTCCTCGCGGGCGACAAAACCGAACCAGCGCGAATCCGCGCTCTGGTCCCGGTTGTCGCCCAGCAGGAAATAGTTCCCGGCCGGCACGCGGAAGTCCGGCAGATCGGTGCGGCGTCCGCCGCCGGCGATCGCCACCACGTGGGGATGGCCGGGCAGCCCTTCGGTCAGGAACGTCCAGGTGTCGGCGTCCGGCCCCACCGCGGATCTCAAGGCGGCTGCGTCCGCGCGATCGTATTCCAGTTCGCGGCCGTTGACCGTCAGCCGGTTGCCGCGCATCCCGATCAGGTCGCCGGGAACACCCACCACGCGTTTGACCAGACGCTTGCCGTCGGTCGGCGAACTGCAGGTGACGATGTCCCCGCGCGCCGGCTCGCCGCGCACGGCCAGGCGCGTGCCCAGCAGCGGCAGCTTCACATCGTAGGCCAGCTTGTCGACGACGATCCGGTCGCCGATGAGCAGCGTCGGCAGCATGGAGCCCGTGGGCACGTCGTGCCAGTCGGCGACCGCCGAGCGGAACCCCAGCAGGCCCAGGAGCATCAGGACCAGGGAAAGCGTGCCGCTGCGCCGCAGCCAGCGGCCAAAGCGTCGGATCGAAGCCATGAACGGGTTCCTTCCTGCGGGGGCTCTCGGAGCCGGCGGGATCGTCGGGAGATCACACGAGTACATCTGTCGATAAACGCCGCGGACCGGCCACCGGTTCCCGATTCAGGCGGAGGCGCCGCCGCCCTGCTGCCACCACAGACCCGCGATGATCAGTCCCAGGCCGGCCACCGTCGCCGGCAGGACCGGCTCGTGCAGCACGAAATGGATCAACACCAGCGACAGCAGCGGCGACAGAAAGATGAGGTTCGCCACGCGGGCGGCGCTGACCGCCAGACGCAGGGCGCTCAACCACAGGATGAAGGTGAAGCCCATCTCGAAGGCGCCCACGTAGGCACCGGCCAGCAGGCCCCGGCCGGGGATCGCCAGCGAAGACTGCAGCAGCACCACCGCCAGGCACAGCGGCGCCGCCCCGGCGAAATTCCACCACAGTCCGACCACCGGATCCAGGCGTGAACGCGCGTTCGCCAGCCAGTACAGGGCCCACAGCACCGTGCTGCCCAGAGCCAGACCGACGCCGACCGGGTCGGCCGTCCGGAAGCCCGACGCGCTGCCGCCGGTGGCGATCAGGAAGACGCCCGCGTAGCACACCACGCCGGCCAGCAGCACGCGGCGGCTGGGCTTCTGCTTGAGCAGGGGAATCGCCAGCCAGGACAGCGTCAGCGCCCAGGTGTAGTTGATCGGCTGCGCCACCTGGGCCGGCAGACGGTCGTAGGCCGCGAACAGGATCAGGTAATAGGCGAACGGGTTGAGGACCCCCAGCAAGAGCGCCCGCAGGCGGTCGCCCGCGGGTGTGCGGATGAGGACGCCGAGGTCGCGCCGCGCCGCCACCACCGCCGTCAGGCACGCCAGCGACACCAGCACCGCCACCAGCAGCAACTGGAAGGTATCCATTTCCCGCAGGGCCAGCTTGAAGGCCGTGGCGACCGTCGACCAGATCGTCACGGCGCCCAGGGCGCACCAGGTGGCCCGTTTCTGGTTCCGTTCCGCCACGTGTCCCCATTCTGCCGGCTGGATTTCCCGTTCACCGGCCAGCATCATGGGCCAATGGCGGCCCCGCGTCCACAGGGACGGGCGAACCGCCGGCGATCGTGGTAGATTGCGCAATCGAACGTTCCGATGCGGTCGCCCCCCCCTTCCCCTGCCGAAAGGTCCCCGGGGTATGCATTGCTTTGTCTCGCGGCGTTGGCGCGCCGCTTTGCACTCCGTGACCGGACTGGCCCTGCTGGCCACGGCGGCGGCCGCGGCACCCGCCGCCGGCCAACCGGCGATGGCCGGCCCGGACAGCGCTCTGACGGCGGTGCTGAACGCCTTGCCCGGCGAACCGGTCACTCTCGACAGTCTGCTCGAGGCCGCCGATTCACAGGCCGTGGCGGCGCGCCTGGCCGATGCCGACTGGGCCGCGGCCGCGGCCACCCTTCGCAGCGAACGCGGCGCCTTCGACCCCGAGCTGTTCGGAAGTGCCACCTGGACCGGCAGCGATCAACCGGCGGCCTCGCTGTTCTCGGGCGCGCCGATCGTGCGCAACGACACGGCCGAACTGGAGGCCGGGGCCAGGATGACGCTGCCGATCGGCACCGAGCTGTCGGCCTCGCTGTCGACCGTGCGCACGGTCACCAACTCAGCCTATGCAGCCCTGTCGCCGCAGTACCAGACGTTCGGATCGCTGACGGTGCGGCAGCCGCTCCTGAAGGGGTTCGGACCGGCCGCGCGCTCGGACCTGAATGTCGCCGAGCACGGCGCCGCCGCCGCCGCCTCGCGGCGCCAGGCCGCGCGTCAGGCCGTCGCCGCCGAAGTCGAAGCGGAGTATTGGGAGCTCTATGCGGGCGAGCGCGACCTGGCTGTCGCCACGCTGATCCGCGACCGTACCCGGCTGTTCCTGGACGAAACGAAGCTGCGCGCGCGGGCCGGACTGGTGGGACCCAGCCAGGTGGCCAGCGCCGAGGTCTTCCTGGCCGAACAGGAGCAGCGCGTGCTCGACGCCGACGAACAGCTCGACAGCCGGTCGGACCGGCTGGCCAGCCTGATCGGGCGCCGCCCCACCGCCGGCCTGGCCCGGTTCCGACCGACGGACGAACCGCCGGTGAAGCCGCGGACGTTGCCCGTGGAGGAACTTCTGGCTGCGGCGAACGCGAACAACCCGGATCTGCTGGCACTGGCCGAGCTGCGGAGCGCGGCCGGGGCCCGCGCCGTCGGTGCGCGCTGGGACGCGCGCCCGCAGGTCGACGTGTTCGGCGGGCTGGGCGGCTACGGGTTGTCCGGCACGGCCCGCGACATCGTCTTCCCCGGTTCGAGCGATACCACGCGCTACGACATCGCCGACGGCTTCGGCCCGGGCTGGGCGCAGGTGCGCGACCGCGACTATCCGTGGTGGAACGCCGGCATCGTGGTGAGCGTGCCGCTCGGCGGCAGGGCCGGCAGCGGCGCCGCCGAACGCAGCCGGGCCGAGGTCGCGCGCGCCGATCACCAGATCGAAGGAGCGCGGCGGCAGATCGAGGAGCAGGTGCGCGCCCAGCAGCGCGAACTGGAGCGCGGTGCGCGCCGGCTCGAACTTTCCCGCGCCGGCGTCGAGGCCTCCATCAAGCAGGTCGAGATCGGCATGATCGAGTACCGCAACGGCCGCAGCACCGCGTTTGAGGTCGTCCGTCTGTCGGCCGACCTCGCAGGCGCGCAACAACGCTATTCGCAGGCCCTGGTGCGCACAGCGCGCGCCGCGGCCGCCTTGACCCAACTGACGGGCGGATGGTACCGCACCGCCGCGGAACGGGAGTGACGATGGTGGCACGACGGATGATCGGAACCGGCAACGGCGGGGCGCGCCGGCGGATTCTCCTAGGGGTGACGGCGGCCCTGTGCACGGCCGTCGCCGGTTGCGGCAAGGACAAGCAGGCCGGCGGTTTCGCGCCGCCCCCCACCCCGGTGGAAACGGCGCTCGTCGCGGAAGGCGCGGTGGCCGACCGGTTTTCCACAGTGGGTACGCTCGAAGCGGGCGAGGCGGTGGACATCGCCGCCGAGATCGACGGCGTCGTCAAGGCGCTGCCGTTCCCCGAGGGCGGCCAGGTCTCCGCCGGCTCCCTGATCGCGCGCCTGGACGACGCGCAGCTGGCGGCCGAGACGCACCGGGCCGAAGCCCTTCTGGAACAGAGCCGCGCCACGTTCGAGCGCGTGCGCGCCGTGGTCGACCAGGGCGCCGGAGCGCCCCAGGATCTGGACGACGCGACCGCCGCGCTGAAGGTGGCCGAGGCCAACCTCGATCTGGCGCGGACACGCCTGGCCAAGACGCGCATCACGGCGCCGTTCGCCGGCACCGCGGGGATCCGGCGCGTGAGCCCAGGCGCTTTCGTGCGCGCGGGCCAGACACTGACCGACGTGACCCAGCTGGACCGTCTGCGACTGACGTTTTCCGTGCCCGAGCGGCTGCTCGGCAATCTGGTCGTCGGCGCGCCGGTCCGTGTGGAAACGACCGCCCATCCGGACGAGTCGCTGGACGGCGCCATCGCCATCATCGAACCGTCGCTGGACGAGCAGACGCGCAGCGCCCGCGTGGTCGCCCACGTCGACAACCCGGGACGGCGGATGCGGCCGGGCATGTCCGCCACCGTCACGATCGTGCTGGCCGAGCGCGCCCGGGCGCTGACGGTGCCCAGCCAGGCCGTGTTCGTCACCGGCGGACAGGCGTTCGTCTATGTGGTGAAGGCCGACAGCACGGTGGCCCGTGCCGCGGTGCAGCTGGGCACCCGCCTGGCCGACGTGGTCGAGGTCACCGGCGGCCTGGACGACGGCCAGCAGGTGGTCACGGCCGGACACCAGAAGCTGTACGACGGCGCCCGGGTCGCCCCCATGGGCAACGAAGCCGGCGCTCCGGCCGCGGGCGGCCAGGGCGGGAGCGGACGATGAAGCTGAGCGAAGTCTCCATCCGGCGGCCGGTCTTCACGATCGTGATGAGTCTGTCGATCGTGCTGCTGGGCTATATCTCCTTCACGCGCATGCCCGTGCGCGAGTACCCGGAAACGGACCCGCCGATCGTCTCGGTGACCACGATCTACCGCGGGGCCAGCCCCAACGTGGTCGAAACCGAGATCACCGACGTGCTCGAGGAGCAGTTCTCGACCATCGAATCGGTCAAGACGATCACCTCCAGCAGCCGGGAGCAGGGCTCGGTCATCACGATCGAGTTCGAGTTGAACCGGGATGTCGACGAATCCGCCAACGACGTGCGCGATCGCGTGTCGCGCGTGCGGGGCTCGCTGCCCCGCGAGGCTGACGACCCGATCGTGGCCAAGGTCGACATCAACGCCCAGCCCATCATGTGGATCGCCCTCGGCAGCGACCGCCACACGACGCTGGAACTGTCCGACGTGGCCGACCGCGTGCTCAAGGAGCGCATCCAGCGCCTGCCCGGCGTGGGCTCGATTCTCATCGGCGGCGAACGCCGCTACGCCATGCGTGTCTGGCTGGACCCGATGCGGCTGGCTTCGCGCGGGTTGTCGGTGCAGGATGTCGAGCGCGCGATCCGCGTGGAGAACGCCGAGATCCCCAGCGGGCGGGTCGAAGGCACCGGCCGCGAATTCGCCGTGCGCACGCGCGGCGAACTGGACACGCCCGAGGGGTTCGGCGCCATCATCGTCGCCCAGCGCGGCGACGACATCGTGCGGCTGGACGAAGTGGCCACGATCGAGATCGGCGCCGAGGACGAACGCACCATGACGCGTTTCAACGGCCAGCCGGCCGTGGGCCTGGGCATCGTCAAGCAGAAGCAGGCCAGCACGCTCGAGGTCGCCGGAGCGGTGCGCGAAGCCCTGCCCGAGCTGGCTTCGCTGCTGCCCGAAGGCATGCGCCTGGACATGGCCTTCGATTCGTCCACCTTCATCGCCGAATCCGTGCACGAGGTCCGCGACACCATCCTGATCGCCATCGCCCTGGTGGTGCTGGTGGTGCTGGTGTTCCTGAAGAGCGTGCGCGCGACCATCGTGCCGGTGGTGGCCATCCCCATCTCGATCGTCGGCGCCTTCACGCTGGCCTTCGCGCTGGGCTTCACGATCAACATCCTGACCCTTCTGGCGCTGGTGCTGGCGATCGGACTGGTCGTGGACGACGCCATCGTGGTGCTGGAGAACATCTACCGGCACCTCGAGATGGGCAAATCGCGGCGGCAGGCCGCGATCGACGGCGTGCGCGAGATCGGTTTCGCGGTCATCGCCACGACCATCGCGCTGGTGGCCGTGTTCATCCCGGTGGCCTTCCTGACCGGCAGCGTGGGCCGGTTGTTCCGCGAGTTCGGCCTGACACTGGCCTTCGCCGTGGCGCTGTCCGCGTTCGTGGCCCTGACCCTGACCCCGATGATGTGCTCGCGTATGCTGCAGCCCCTGCACGGCGGCACCACGAGCCTGGCCAGTCGCTCGTTCGACGCGTTTTTCGCCTGGCTTGACCGCCTGTATGCCGCGACCCTGGCGCGCGCGCTGCGCTGGCGGGTGGCGGTCATCGTCGTCAGCCTGGGTCTGCTGTTCGGGAGCGGGTACCTGATGCGGCAGCTTCCGGAGGAACTGGTGCCGGTCGAGGACCGAGGCACGGCCTTCGGCATCGTCATGGCCCCCGAGGGCGCCACGCTGGACTACACCGACCGTTACATGCGCATGGTCGAGGCCCAACTGCTGCCCCTGCCCGAGCGCAACGGCCTGTTCACGGCCACCGGCCTCGGCTTCGGCGGCCCCGGTCGCGTGACCAACGGATTCGTGTTCCTGAACCTGAAGCCGCGCGACGAGCGCGAGCGTTCGCAGCAGGAGATCGTCGGCCAGATGTTCCCGCGGCTGCTGGGCATTCCCGGCGTGCTGGCCTTCCTGGTCAACCCGCCCAGCCTGGGCGGCAATTTCTCGTCTTCGGATATCTCGTACGTACTGCAGGCCGACACCTACGAGGAGCTGAGCTCCGCGGTCGGGACCATGATGGCCGGCGCCGCCAAGCTGGGCTACCTGGTGAACCTGGACACCGATCTGAAGCTCAACAAGCCCGAACTGCAGATCGCCATCGACCGCGAGCGGGCCGCCGGGCTGGGCGTGTCGGTGACCGACATCGGCTCCACGCTGGAGGCGTACCTGGGCGGCCGCGTGGCCGGCGACTTCAAGCGCGGCGCCAAGCAGTACGACGTCATCCTGCAGCTGCAGGCTTCCGGGCGCTCCACACCCGACGTGATCGACCAGATCTACCTGCGGGGCGGCGGCGGCGAACTGGTGCAGCTGGCCAACGTGGTCACCGTGAAGGAAACGGTGGCGCCCAAGGAACTGAACCACTTCAACCGCGTGCGCTCAGCGACCATCACCGCGAACCTGGCGCCCGGAACGGGCCTGGGACAGGCGCTGACCGACCTGGACGACATCTGGCAGCAGGAGTTGCCCAGGACGATCAAGCGGGACCTGGCGGGCGGCTCGCGCGAGTTCCGCGAGTCGAAGAACACGCTCTACTTCATGTTCGCGCTGGCGCTGGCGTTCATCTTCCTGGTGCTGGCCGCGCAGTTCGAGAGCTTCGTCGACCCGCTGACGATCCTGCTGTCGGTGCCGCTGGCCGTCTTCGGCGCGCTGCTGTCGCTGTGGCTGTTTGGGCAGTCGTTGAACATCTTCTCGCGCATCGGGTTGATCATGCTGATCGGACTGGTGACGAAGAACGCCATCCTGATCGTCGAATTCGCCAACCAGTTGCGGGCGCAGGGCCGTCCGGTCATCCAGGCCGTCACCGAGGCGTCGGTCATCCGGCTGCGCCCCATCCTGATGACGTCGTTCTCGACCGTGTTCGGCATCCTGCCGATCGCCATCGGCCTGGGCGCGGGCGCCGAGTCACGGCGACCGCTGGGCATCGCCGTGGTGGGCGGCGTGCTGTTCTCGACGTTCCTGACGTTGCTCGTGGTGCCGGTCGTGTATTCGCTGCTCGCCCGGTTCACCAGCGCGGTGCGCGGCGGCGTCCCGGAGGCCGCCGTGAACACGGACCGAACGGCGGCGGCTGGCGCCGGGCCGGCGGGCGCCGAGGTGGCTGCGGGTCAATGAGTTGGCTGTCGGACGTTTGACCCGGCTCTCGTGAACGTGCTGTTACGGAACTCGGCCATGTGCTAGCTTTCGGCAATTGGGATCCGCCCACACCGGAGGTGCGACGTGAGCCTCGAGATCAGCGATGCCCGCCTGTCCGATTTCCAGAGTCAGGTACGGGCCGGCATCTGCGACACGCTGCCCCCCCGGCCGGCGGAGGATCCGTCCGTCAGTCGCGCCCCCCGGCGACCGCTGACACTGGACGACCGGCAAAAGCGCCTGGCCGTCCGGAACGCGCTGCGCTACTTCCCGGAGCGACTGCACGGCGACCTGGCCCCTGAATTCGCGGCCGAACTGGCGCAGTGGGGCCACATCTACATGCACCGGTTCCGCCCCGCCTACGGCATGCGCGCGCGACCCCTGGGCCACTACCCCGCGGTCTGCCGCCAGGCCGCCGCCATCATGCTGATGATCCAGAACAACCTGGATCCGTCGGTCGCCCAGCATCCCTACGAACTGGTGACCTACGGCGGCAACGGCGCCGTCTTCCAGAACTGGGCCCAGTACCTGCTGACGATGCAGTACCTGTCGCGCATGACCGACGAACAGACGCTGCCGGTGTACTCGGGCCATCCGCTGGGCCTGTTCCCCAGCCATCCCGACGCGCCGCGGGTGGTCGTGACCAACGGCATGGTCGTGCCCAGCCATTCGCGCGTCGAGGACTACACGACGATGTACGCCCTGGGCGTGTCGAACTACGGGCAGATGACGGCCGGCAGCTACATGTACATCGGGCCGCAGGGGATCGTGCACGGAACGACCATCGCCATCCTGGGCGCGGGCCGGCGCTACCTGGACCTGCCGCCCGACACCCAGTCGCTGGCGGGCCGCATCTATCTCAGCAGCGGCCTGGGCGGCATGAGCGGCGCCCAGGGCAAGGCCGCGGTGATCGCCGGTTGCGTCGGCGTGGTTGCCGAGATCAACCCGGCGGCCGTCGCCAAGCGCCAGGCGCAGGGCTGGATCGACGAAGTCTACGCCGGGTTGCCTGAACTGCTTGCGCGCATGGTCCGCGCCCGCGCCGACGGCGAAGCGGTGGCGCTGGCCTACCAGGGCAACGTCGTGGACCTGTGGGAGGCCCTGGCCGACAGCGAATTGACGGTGGATCTGGCCAGCGATCAGACCAGCCTGCACATCCCGTTCACCGGGGGCTATTATCCCGCCGGCCTGACCATGGAAGAAAGCAACGCGATGATGGCGGCCGATCCGGACGCCTTCAGCCAGCGCGTGCGCGATTCGCTGCGCCGGCAACTGGCGGCGATCGACCGCTGCGCCGCCCGCGGCACCCGTTTCTGGGACTACGGCAACGCCTTCCTGCTCGAGTGCGGCCGGGCCGGCTGCGACGTCGAACGGGGCGACGGCGGCTTCCGCTACCCCAGCTACGTCGAGGACGTGATGGGTCCGGTCTGCTTCGACTACGGCTTCGGGCCGTTCCGCTGGGTCTGCACCAGCGGCGACCCGGCCGATCTGGCCATGAGCGACCGCATCGCCGAAGAGGTCCTGGAAATCATGACCGCCAAGGCGCCGCCGCAGACCAGCCAGCAGTACCTGGACAACCTGCGCTGGATCCGGCAGGCGGGCCTGAACAACCTGGTGGTCGGCTCGCAGGCCCGCATCCTCTACAGCGACGCCGAAGGCCGGCGCGCCATCGCCGCAGCGTTCAATCGCGCGATCATGCGCGGCCAGATCGCGGCGCCGATCGTGATCGGACGCGACCACCACGATGTCTCCGGCACCGACAGTCCCTACCGCGAGACGGCGAACATCCGCGACGGTTCGATGTTCTGCGCCGACATGGCGGTGCAGAACTTCCTGGGCGACGGCTGCCGGGGCGCGACCTGGGTCTCGCTCCACAACGGCGGCGGCGTGGGTTGGGGCGAAGTGATCAACGGCGGTTTCGGACTGCTGCTGGACGGCAGCGAGGACTGCGACCGGCGCCTGCACCAGATGCTGCACTGGGACGTGAACAACGGCGTGGCCCGCCGCGCCTGGGCGCGCAACGAGGGCGCGGAATTCGCCATCCAACGCGCCATGGACACCGAACCGGGCCTGCACGTGACCATGCCCGTCCACGCGGACGAGGCGCTGGTCGACCGGGCCGTCAACAACGCCTTCCCGGCGGTCTGAGGAGCGATGGAACCGCAGAAGGAATCACAGGCGGAGAAGCTGGCGCGCCCGCGGGTGGCCGCGCTCGACGAGATCCTCGGCGTCCCGTTCCGCGTCCTGGACGACGGCCTGGTGCGCGTGGTCGACTACATGGGCGACGACGCGGCCATCGTGCAGGCGGCGCGGGTCAGCTACGGCGCCGGCACCAAGGCCGTCTCCGACGACCGCGGGCTGATCCGCTACCTGCTGCGCCACCGCCACACCACCCCGTTCGAGATGTGTGAACTGAAGCTGCACGTGCGCGTGCCCATGGACGCGTGGCGGCAGTGGATACGGCACCGGATGGCGTCCGTGAACGAGACGAGCACCCGCTATTCGCTGGCGATCGACGCGGCACAGCGCACCGAACCCGGTGCCTGGCGCCTCCAGAGCGGCGACAACAAGCAGGGCAGCGAAGGCTTCCTCGCTGAAGCCGCCGGCCTGGCCTTCAGCGGATCCGAAAGCGAGTTGCAGGAACACGCACGACGGGTGTACGACGAACGCCTGGCCGCCGGGCTGGCGCGCGAGCAGGCCCGCAAGGACCTGCCCCTGTGCACGTACACCGAAGCCTATTGGAAAATCGACCTGCACAACCTGCTGCATTTCCTGGCGCTGCGCATGGACCCCCATGCGCAGAGGGAGATCCGGGACTACGCGACGGTGATCGGTCGCCAGATCGTGGCGCGTTGGCTGCCGCTGACCTGGGAGGCCTTCGAGGACTATCGTCTGGGCGCGGTCGTCTACTCGCGGCTCGAACAGGCGATGCTGGCGGCTCTCGGCGCCCGCGACAGCGCCCAAGCCTGCGCGCTGGCACGCGAGGCCGGCTGGTTGAAGCCGGCCGCCGGCGGCGGGCTGGCCAGGCACCGCGAGCGGCAGGAATGTGAAGAGAAGCTGCGGGAGCTGAACCTGACGATCCCCTGGTGAACCCAGTGAAGAGGAGGCTCGACATGGCCAAGAAGCGCATCGACTGGTACTACCACCGCAACGGCTGAACGAGCTGCGCACGATCGCAGGGGTTCCTTGCGGATCATGGCCTCGGGATCGCCGAACAGGTCAGCGCCTCGCGGAAGCTGGGCGCCGACGAAGCCCGCGAACTGGTGAAGAACGCCAGACGCCTGGTGGTCATGAAGGGGGCGAAGGTCGCCGTCTTCGACCTGACCACGAGCAGACCGACCGACGCCGAACTGATGGAGTTGATGCTGGGCTCGACCGGCAACCTGCGCGCTCCCGTGGCGGTGCGCGGAACGACGGTGCTGGTGGGCTTCAATGCCGACATCTACGGCGACGAACTGGGCTGAGCCCGGCCGCCGCCGCAACCCGAGGCACACCTCCGGCGTAGAGAGCGGATTGTCGCCGTGCGCCGGACCTGCCGCCTTGAACGACGGTCCCGGCCGCCTCCCCCCTGCCGGAAGGGCCCGCCCATGCGTTCTGGATCCACCCGCCGCGAGTTCATCCGTCACGCCGCCCTGGCCGGCGCCGCCATCGGGCTGGCCGGGCTGACCCCACCGCTGGTGCGCCGCGCCTGGTCGCTGGATCCCGTCGCGGGCGCCGACGCGCTGAAGGTGCTGATCCTCGGCGGCACCGGTCAGACCGGGCCGCACCTGATCGAGGAACTGGTCCGGCGCGGCCACACCGTCACCATGTTCAACCGCGGCACGCGATCGGAAGAGTTGTTCCCGGCCGTCGAGTGCCTGATCGGCGACCGCCAACCCGAGCCGGGCGACGGGCTCAAGGCCCTTGCCGAAGCTGTCGCCGGCGGACGCTCGTGGGACATCTGCATCGACATCTGGCCGCAGATCCCGAAGATCGTCGAGAACACCGCGGTGCTGCTGAAAGAACATGTCGGGCATTACATGTTCGTGTCGTCGATCTCGGTCTACGTCGATTTCGCGACGCCCGGCGCCGACGAAACGTCTCCGGTCGGCCAGGCCCCCGACGCCGACGACACCGCCTACACCGACGAACTGTTCGGCCCCTTCAAGGCCGAATGCGAGAACCGCGTGCGACGGCATTACCCGGACAACCACACCATCTTCCGGCCGGGTCTGATCGTGGGCCCGCGCGACGCCAGCTTCCGCGGCGGCTACTGGCCGGTGCGCGTGCGCCGGGGCGGCGAAGTCCTGGCGCCGGGCGACGGTACGACTGCCGTCCAGATCATCGACGGACGCGACTTGACGGCCTTCGAAGTGCTCTGCATGGAGCGCCGCACGGGCGGCACCTTCGACGTGACCGGACCCCATCCCTCGTCCCCGCTGACGATGCGCGGCCTGCTCGAGACCTGCCGCGAGGTCAGCGCCTCCGACGCCGCCTTCGTCTGGGCAGACACCACCTTCCTGGATGCGCAGGGCGTCGGCCCGTGGCGCGACCTGCCGTGCTGGCTGCCGGGAGACGGGGACACCGCCGGCTTCGGGAAGCGCAGCCTGGCCCGGGCGACGGGCGCCGGATTGACGTACCGGCCGCTGTCCGACACCGTGCGAGACACTTTGGCGTGGTACGACGGACTGCCGGCCGAGCGTCGCGAAGCGGTCGCCAAGCGGGCGGGACTGACTCCCGAACGCGAGGCCGAGGCGCTGAAGGCGTGGCACCTCGCGCACGGTTGACGGGTACCGGACGCCGGATCTATGCTGGGGGTCCGTCCGCGATCCCGGTCGCGACGGGCCCGCCGCTTCCGGGATCGCGGCTTTCCGGCGTTGACGTCGCCCTGCCAGCGCAGAGGAGGCCGTCATGTCGTGTTCACGAATCCGCCCCGCCCTCGCCCCCCGTCCACCGCGCCGGTTCCTGCTGCTCTGGCTGGTTCTCGTGCTGCCCTTGTGGTGCGTCGGATGCTCGGACGACGACCCCGAAGCGCCCAAGCCCGAGAACATCACCCGCACCTGGCAGATGACCGTCTGCGAATACCGCCACGAGACCAATGACGCCCTGCACGTCGACCTGGTGGCCGACGGCTGGGTCATCGTGCTGACCATCAACGACAACGGGGCCTTTCGCTACGCCTGGACGCAGCCCGGCGGCAGCGAGGAATACTACGACGGCACCTGGACGATCGACGGCGACACCGTCAGCCTGCGTCGCACGGGATTCGCGTTCTCCTGGGATTTCACGACGGTGGTCCAGGAGTCGAACCTGACGATGCGCGGGGCGCATGTCGAATACGACTTCGACGACGACGGCACCGGTGAGCCGGCGATCTGGAACCTGACGGGGCGGACCTGACCCCGCGATCTAGTTGCGGGTGACGATCACCGGGCTCCGCTCATGGTCCTGGACCCGGGTCAAGGCGGCGTTGAACGTCGACAGATCGGCGTGCATCGTGATGGCGCGCCGGATGAGGATTTCGCGGATCGCGACCAGGAAGCCGTCCTCGATCGCGAACCGGCAGCGGTACGCGAACTGCGGATGATCCACTGCGAACGGCGCCGGCGCCGTCGCGCTCGCCCAGCCGTCCGGTAGCGGCGCGCGCCAGTCATACCGCCGGCTCTCGACCACGCGGCCGATGAACGGCTCGCGGGCGGCGGCGTCCCAGTCGTCGAGGAACACGCGCCCGAAGACCATTTCACCGGGAAGGACCCAATCGCCGCCGGATGGTGCCGGAAGCTGCTCGGCGCGGACCATGCCGTTGAGCCGCGCGTCGCCGCCCTGCGGCGGCATGGGTGTATAGACGCCCTGGAGCACCGCCAGGTTTTCGAACCGCGTCGCCAGGTAGTCGGCCAGTCGTGTCGCCCCGTCACCGCCGCGGCGCACGTCGAACTGCAGATCGGAGTGCCCGCTCAGACGCAGTTGCACCGCCAGCGTGTCCTGGCCGGCCACGCGGATCAGGCTCTCGTCGGTGGTTGCCATCAGTTCGTCGGGATCGCCCGGCAGCGTCACCCAGTGTTCCAGGTCCTCCAGCTTGACCAGGCGGCAGTACTCGTCCCACATACCCGCGAGGCCCAGCCCGATGTTCTTGAAGGCCTCCTTCTGCAATGCTTCGCCGCGCTTCCCGACGCCGCGCGGAATCTCGAACGCCTCGACGCCGCGCAGGTAGGGCGGCAGGTCGCCCGGCGCGCAGCGCTCGTCCTGGGGCACGTAGTAGACGGCGGGCTCGCCCGCCTTGGCCTTGTCGATCGGGCTGAGAAAGCTCCCGCGCCCGGCCAACAGGTCCACCTCGAGCCCGAGCGCGCGGCACAGTGTGTACATGAGCGCGCCCTTTTCCCAGCGGGTCGCCTGGCGGGACACCAGGAGCGACCGGAGGTCGTCCTTGCGCGAGCGGACCAGGAACGGATCGAGCAGGACGAAGTCGTCGCGGATGTGGCGGTGCACAGCGTCGGCCATCTCCCGCGGGGACGTGGCGCCGGCGACGGCTGACCGCGCGGCATGCTCCACGTCGTCCTCCTGCTTCTCGAGTTCCTCGAGGAGCGCGGAGCCCTCGATGGCGACTTCGTTCCAGGAGACGTTTCCGATCCAGCGCGACGCCTCTTCAAGCCAGAAGCCGCGGTAGACGACCTGGACATACGGACAGTACTCGAGATCGTTGGGCGCATAGCGCCCGGTCGGCCGGCGGGGGATGTCCACGACGGTCAGGCTGAAATCCGACGGGGCCTGGTGAGACTGCTCGATGATCTTCGAACTCCACTTGTCGCGGAGCAGGTGCTCGGCAATGGACTTGTAGCCGATCGAGCCGTTGGTCTTGATTCGTGTCTGGCACGTCATGACCGGCAGGTCACCGGCCATTTCGATGTAGCCGCCGGTCCAGAACCAGCTGCAGTGCTCTTCCACGGTCCATCCCAGCAGGTCTCCCGCGCGCACGTCAGGAAACGCGACGATGACCGACATCGCTTTTTCCTCGTCGCCCTTGATGATGTTCCAGACATCCTTTTTCAGGCGGATGACCGCGCCATCACGAAGAATCCAGGCTTCGCGGTACTTCAGGTCCGAATCGGGATTGAGCTGCAGCGTGCGTGTCGCGGCATCGCGGTAGTCCGGATCGACCAACCGGACCACTTCATTGCGAATGACCCGGTGATTGCGCGGCGTGGCGTCCCAGACATTGCTCCGCAGCAGGATCACGGCCGGCTCCTGCTGCAGGTGGGGGTACTCCGCGAAGCGATCCGCCAGCTTGGCTGCCAGGTCGACGATCTGGCTTTCGCTGCGTTTGGAGATGTTCCAGTCCAGGGTGTCGGCCCCGGAGACAGGCGCCGGCCGCGACAACAGGAACAGCGGCAGCACAGCCACCGCGATGAATCGTGCCGCGCTCGAATGGGAAAATCGCATCAGCCCACCTCGTGTTGTCGCGATTCGACGTCCAGGTTCACTCGACGGTGCGGATCGCGATGAACCCCTTGGAATCCTCCCGTACGCGCCTGATGATCCCTTCCCACAGTTCCCGGCGCCCACCCGGGGACAGAGCGCGCGCCGCACCCCGATCCCAGCGGATCTCACGCTGCAGACGAAGCCGGCCACCTTCCTGCCACGTCCGCCGGCTCCAGGCCAGAGTGGGTGTCACCGCGCCGACACTGTCCGGTTCCACCGTCCAGCCGTCAGGCAGTGCGATGGACCAGGACTCGACCCGGTCGGCCAGCGTGCCGGGTTCGAGGCGCTCCGTGGGGAACGGCAAGGGCGGCAGCACCCGCGGCAGGAACATCGTCGCACCACTGACCTTGAGCGGACGGGTGCTGGACGCGGAGAGCCACCACGAAACGCGGTCGCCTTCCACTTCGCCGAGGTCGCCGACATTGGCGGTCGCGGCGAGCGGAGTCGACGTCGGCAACAGCCGCAGGCGGCGCTGTTCCGCCAGTTCGGCCGCGGAAAGGTGCAGGCACCGCCCCTTGAGCATGACGCCGCTGATGCCGCTCGCCTCGAGCCCGACCTGCAGATCCAGGACCCCACCGACCGAGAGCGTTCCCTCGAGATCGTAGTGATCCACGCCCACGCCCCACGCTGCGTGCGGAATCTCGCACAACCCCTCGGCGCCCGGCCGGAGGCTGAGCACCGGGGATGCGGCATCCTGCGGGTGGATGTAGCCCGCCGGGCAGCCTTCGAGCGTCGCGTCGAGCCACAGGCCGCCGGCGCCGTCGTCGGCCCAGACGATGAAGTGGTCGAACTGGATGGGATTGGGGACATCCGCGAAGAGGGGACCCCGGAAGGCGGTGCGGACGAGTACCGGCCAGGCATCGATATCGACGGCCCGCAGGAGCGCGATGAGCAGCGCGCCGAGGCCCTTGCAGTCGCCGTAGCCGGCGGCCAGTACGACGGCAGCCGGTTCGGGGATGATGCCGCCCAGCCCCCGGTAGATGGCGAGGTAGCGGGTCGACGACTGGACGTGCGCATAGACGGCGGCGATGCGCTCGCGATCCGTGACGCACGCGGCGGTCAGGCGCCGGGCCAGCCCGGTGATGTCTGGAGTGATCGCGAAGCGATCGTCGATGCGCTCACGGCAACCGCGGGCAACCGATGCCCAGTCGGCGCCCACCGCGAAGGTCCCTTCCGGTAGCGGCTTGCCGGTGGACGCCACGTGGGCCAGCAACGTCACCTGGCCGGAATCGTCGGACCGGCCGGTGGGATCCTCCGTGGGCACCGGCACGTCATCGAGGCGCCAGTTCCAGGTTGTCCCCTCTGCGGTGGAGTCGCTCCAGGCCCGCAGACGAGCGCTCAGCCCGGAGTCCCCGGCCACCGACCACGTCAGGCGGTAATGCGGCGGAAGCGAGATTTCGCTGCGGCTGGTCGCGACGGCCGCAGGCAGGCCGCCGAAGTTCAATGGCGGGATGCCATGATGGCTGGTCAACGCATAGCGCTTGGCGATCTGGAGGCGATCCCCCGCCCGCAACCCCGGAACGGCCGCCAGGCTGATCTCTTCGTCGAGCATAACGATGCGCTCGGCGCCGGCCGCGAACGTGGCCCAATCCAGTTCGCCCTCTTCGAGCTTGCGCGGCTTGCCTCCGTCCCGCGGAAGGACGGTCACGCGGAAGTCCTCGAGCTTCAGATGAGGACCCCGTTCCACGCTGACCATGCCGATCTCCGCGAGCAGCGTGGTGTCCAGGATCAGGAATTCGTCGAATTGCGCCCACTGTCCCCGCAGGCTCCTGCTGCCCGGATCGAACTTCAGGTCGAGCTGATTCCGTCTCAGGAGCGTGAATGCGTGGTCGCCGCGGTGGGCGGTCCGAAGTGAATCGACCTGCACGGCCGACCACGGGGTGGGAAAGTCGGCAGCCGCGCGCGCGGGAACCGCAACCCCGGCGGCCAGCCACAGCCCCAGCCCCACAACCCGAAGACCCGGCAGTGTCCCGCGCCGGACAGTCGCCTCACGCATGGACTGCGCCTTCCGCGTGCGTCCAAGAACCCGGTTGCTGAAAATTGGGGGCGAGATCGGTGCCGATCTTCGGCGAGGCTGTGCGCCGCGGTCAAGCCGGAAAACCATACTGCGGGGTCGGGGTGGAACTCACTGCACCCGGCAGACCAGCCCCTTGAGGTAGGCACCTTCGGGGAAGCTCATGAGCACCGGGTGGTCATCGGCCTGGCCGAGCCGGTCGACCAGTTGCAGGCGGCGGCCGGCGTCGAGCGCCGCGTCGGCGACGATCTTCTGGAAGAGATCGGCCTCGAGCAGCCCCGAACACGAGAACGTCACCAGCAGACCGCCCGGCCGCAACAGTTTGAGCGCCTGCATGTTGATGTCCTTGTAGCCACGGCAGCCGCGGGGCAGGTGCTGGCGGCTCTCGACGAACTTGGGCGGATCGAGCACGATCAGGTCGAAGGTGCGGCCTTCCTGGTGCCACTGGCGCAGCTTGGCGAAGGCGTCGGCCTCGACGCACGACCAGCGTGCGCGGTCGAATCCGTTCAGTTCCCCGTTCCGCTCGGCCAGCGCCAGCGACGGGCCCGACGAGTCGAGGTGCGTGGCGTGGGCCGCGCCGCCCGCCAGCGCCGACAGGCCGAAGCCGCCGGTGTACCCGAAGCAGTTGAGCACTTCGCGGCCGTTCGCCAACCCGGCCACGCGGGCGCGGCTGGCGCGCTGGTCCAGGTAGAAGCCCGTCTTGTGGCCCTGCCGCACGTCGACCAGAAGGCGCAGGCCGTTCTCGCGGATCTCGACCAGTTCCGGCGCCTCGACGCCGCGCCAGTGCCCGGACCGCACCGACAGCCCTTCCTTCAGGCGAACGTCGGCGTCGGAGCGCTCGTGCAGGCCGACGCAGCCGGTCGCCGCCAGCAGTGCGTCGGCGATCTCTTCCTTCCAGCGCTCGCAGCCCGCGGCCAGGATCTGCGCGACCAGATGGTCGCCGTAGCGGTCGACGATCAGGCCGGGCAGCCCGTCGTTCTCGGCATTGATCAGCCGGCGGGCCCAGGGACCGCCCTCTTCGGGAACGCCGCGGCTCGCCACGGCGTCGGCCACGGCCGTCGCCAGGAAATCGGCATCGATCTCCTGGTGCGGGTCGAACGTCCACAGCCGCACGCGGATCTGCGAGTGCGGCGAGTAGGCGCCCAGCCCCAGCGGCACGCCGTTGGCGCCCATCACCGTCACCGTGTCGCCCGAATTGGGCGTGCCGGTGACGCGCGCGATGGCGCCGGAAAACACCCACGGATGCCAGCGCTTCAGCGACTTGTCGCGGCCCGGCTTCAGGTGGACGACGGCGGCGGTGCTCACGGTCATGGCTGCAGCCTGATGACGACCGGCAGGTGGTCGCTGACTTCGCGGTCGTACGTGGACCAGCCGCCGGAGAGGTACGTGTGCAGCGGCACCACCACGGTCGTCGCCGTCGGACCGACGAGCGCCGGGAAGACCTCGTCGGTCACCAGGATGTGATCGAGGTGGCTGGGCCAACCGGGGTACGACCAGCCGGACTCGGGGCCCTGGGCGATGGCGAGGTCCGTGAAACGCCAATTCGCGGGATCGTCCAGGAAATTCTGGAACACGTTGCTGGGCGCGGTGTCGGTCAGTTCATCGTTCATGTCGCCGACGATGAACACCCGCTTGCCGGCATGGTTGGCCGCGACGAACTCCGCCAGCAGCACGCAGGCGTCGCGGCGGCGCGTCTCTTCGTCCCAGGCATCGCCCTCGTCCAGCACGCCGTTCCCGCTCGCCTTCAAATGGTTGGCGATGACGACGATCGGCGTTCCGTGCCAGGTCGCCTCCAGAACATAGGGAGCGCGCGGGAACTCCCGCGAATAGGAAGTCATGGCCTCGGTCGCGCTGGTGAACACCAGCCCGCCGTCCTCGCGGTACAGGAATCCGAGGTTCATGTAGCTGTCACTGGTGGCCTGGACCCCGTTCCAGCCGTCCAACTGGGCGACCAGCGCGCTGAACGACGCGCCATTGGAGATCTCCTCAACCGCCACGATGTCCGGCTTCAGGCCCTCGACGATCTGGACCACCCAGCCGACCGTGGTCGCGGCCTTCGGGAAGTTCTCGATGTTCCAGGTCATGACCTCGAGCGTGCTGTCGGCGCCGACTTTGGCCGCGTCGAACGGGTTGGCCGGCGGCGGCGCGAAGGACTTCTCCGTTTCGCCGCACGCTCCCAGCGTGAAAACCATCAGAGCCAGGCCGAGCGCCTGGAAAATTCGGTGCAAAGTCATGGAATCAGAGCCTCCCGGACCGCGAGGTGTCATCTGTCATTATGCGCTTCCGCCGCCGCCGGCGCCAGCCCGCCCCGCCAGAGCGGGCGTCGGCAGGGGCAGCCCGGCCCCCGCCAGCGGCACCCGGATCCGCAGGCAGACGAAGAAGCCGGCCAGCGCCAGGGCCCCGGCCAGCATGAACACCCACTGGTGGCCGTAATGTTCCCACAGCCAGCCCGAGAGGATGGGCAGCGTCATCGCCACCGAATGGTCGATCGTCACGCCGAGGGAGATGGTCGGCGTGATGTCCGCCGGGTCGAGCGCGATCTTCTTGAGATACGTCGTCCGCGCCACCCGCAGCGCGAACAGGACGTTGTCGGCCACGTAGGCAGCATAGAGCACCCGCAGGTCCCAGGGCGCCGCCAGAACGTCCGAGGCGAACGCGTAGACCAGGCAGATGACCATCAGCAGCAGCGTGTCCGCCGAAAGCACGACGCGCTCGCCCAGCCAGTCGATGACGTCGCCCAGCAGGGGCCGCAGGAGCACGCCGAGCGCCGCGCCGATGAAGTACAGCAGCGCGATGGTCGAGACCGGAACGTCGTGCAGCGAGACCAGGACCCAGGTGCCGAAGACCAGGAAGATCTGCTTGCGGATGCCGAACAGCGCGCTGATCGCGTAGAAGATGCCGTACTCCCGGCGCCAGACCAGACGGCGTGACGGCGGATCCTGGTGGCCCAGTTGCAGACGCAGGTAGTAGTAGCCGGCGATCGCCGCGCAGACCGCGCCCGCCACGTAGAAGATGTCGTAGCGGTCGCCCACCAGCTTCGTCGTCAGCCAGACGCCGGACACGCCCAGGATGACGCCCAGGTTGCGCGCGCCGCCGAGCTGGCCCAGACGGCGGCCTTCGGCTCCGGCCTTCGCCAGCTTCAGGCCGAGCGGACCTTCGACGGCGAAGATGATGTGATCCCCCAGCGACCACACGAACGTCCACAGCACCAGCAGCGCGGGGCCCGGCGACAACCAGCCCAGCCCCAGCGAGCCGACCGCGGTCGCGATCATGGCCAGCGCCGCGATGCGGCTCTCGCGCAGACGGATCAGCAGCAGGCCGACGACCCCGAAGATGATGAAACCCGGCAGTTCGCGCGGCAGTTCCAGCCAGCCGCGGCTGCTGGCGTCGAAGCCGTGCGCGTCGGACAGGTAGTTGTTGAAGGTCGACGAGATGATGCCCGACACCGCGCCGAAGAACAGCGTGGCCAGCAGTACACGGCGGAAATCGCCCTGAACCTGGGCGGACAGCTGGCGCAGACTTCTCACGCGAAGCCGCCGTCGGTCGCCGGCGAGGCCGGGTCCTGCCGCGCCGGCGCGGGCTGGTCCGGCCGGCGCCGGTACAGCCAGGTCAGCCGCTCCAGGCGCCTGCCCTCGGGCCCGTCCAGGGCGTCGGACCGCAGCCGCCAGCTCCAGTTGCCCTGGTCGGCGCCGGGCAGGTTCAGGCGCGCCTCGCGCCCCAGCCCCAGCACGTCGGGCATCGTGGTGATGAAGGTGTGGGCGCAGGACCGCAGACCCAGACGGATCAGCGTCCAGTGCGGCTCGTCGACCGGAGCGCCGGCGTACTCGGCCACGAGCGCCTTCTCGTCATCGCCGGCCAGGTGGCGCCACCAGCCGAGCACCGGGTCGTTGTCGTGCGTGCCCGTGTAGACGATCGCGTGCGGCACGTGCTCGTGCGGCAGGAACGCGTTGTCGGGACCGCTCCAGGCGAACTGCAGCACCTTCATGCCCGGCAGGTCGAAGGCCTCGCGCAGCGCGTCCACGGCGGGCGTGATCACGCCCAGATCCTCGGCGATCAGCGGCAGTTCGCCGCCCAGTTCCCGGAGCAGCGCCGAGAACAGTTCCGCCCCGGGGCCCGGCATCCAGCGGCCGCTTTCAGCCGTGGGCGCGTCGGCCGGCACGCGCCAGCTGGCCTCGAAGCCGCGGAAGTGGTCCAGCCGCACGAGATCGACCTGCGCCAGGCAGGCCCGCACGCGGTCGCGCCACCATTGGAAGCCCTCGGCCTTCGCCGCGTCCCAGTCGTAGAGGGGATTGCCCCACAGCTGGCCGGTGGCGCTGAAGTAGTCGGGCGGCACGCCGGCCACGGCCAGCGGCATGCCCTCGGCGTCGAGTTGGAACAGTTCGGAACGCGCCCAGACATCGCTGCTGTCGTGCGCGACGAAGATGGGGATGTCCCCCACCATCCGCACCCCTCGCGCCCGCGCGTGTTCGCGCAGCGCGTCCCACTGGGTGGCGAACAGCCACTGACGGAATCTGTAGGCGTCGATGCGCTTGGCCAGGCGCAGGCGCGCCGCGTCCAGGGCAGCGGGCTCGCGCCGCGCCAGCGCCGGCTTCCACTGCGGCCACGGCAGGCCGTCATGCTCTTCCTTCAGCGCCAGGAACAGCGCCAGCGGGGCCAGCCACCCGGCGTGGGCCGCGGTCCAGGCTTCGAACAGGCGCCACGGCTCCCTGCCGGCGCGCGCGCAGAACGCCGTCCAGGCACGATCCAGCACCGTGGTCTTCCAGGTGATGACCGGTCCGAAGTCGACGTGGTCGGCAGGCAGTTCCGGTCGGTCGGCCAGATCCGCGTCGGTCAGCCAGCCGTCGTCCCGCAGCCGCTCGAAGCTGACCAGCAGCGGGTTGCCTCCGAACGCCGACAGCGTCTGGTAGGGGGAGTCGCCGTAGCTGGTCGGCCCCAGGGGCAGCACCTGCCAGATCGACTGGCCGTGGTCGGCCAGCCAGTCCACGAAGCGGTGGGCGGCCGGCCCCAGGTCGCCGATCCCGTCGGGCCCCTGCAGACAGGTCGGGTGCAGCAGGATGCCGCTCGCGCGCGGGAACAGGGGACGCACAGTCATCGGTCGACCTCGGCTGCAGGCGTTCGGAAACAGGCGACGACAGCCGGCGCCGTCGGCGGCACCGGGTCCGGGAAGATAAGCGCTGGCCGGGCCGCCGTCACGGCCGGCCTCAGCCCGCCGGGGGCGCGGCGGCCTCGTCCAGGCGTTGTCGCAGCAGATTGTCGTCGAGCCCCGCCAGAACCGCCGACAGCGCGGGCAGCGGCGGCGGCAGCCGGCGCGCGCCGACCGCATCGTCCGCGCGGGCTTCGTCCACCAGGCGCAGCACGTCGCGCAGGTGGGCCAGCCCGCGCGGCACGTGCTCCAGGAAGCCGCGGCGGCCCTTGACGAGGCTCAGGAATCCGTAGGCGCCGAGGGCCTGCATCAGGCGCTGCAGCGCCGACGCCAGCACCATGGCGCGCACCGCCCCGGGCGTCAGCGCGGCGTCGAGGCGATCGTGCGCCTGCCCGGCGTAGCGTTCGATCAGCGCCTGCCGCCGATGGGCGCCGAGCGCGACATACGGATCCCACAGCAGGGAGGCCAGGTCGTAGCCGAACGGTCCGGGCCGCAGGCCCTGGAAATCGACCAGGCGCAGCCGCCCGTCGCGGACCAGGAGATTCTGCGACTGGTAGTCGCGGTGCAGCAGGTACGACGGCTGCGCGGCCACGGTCGCGGCCAGGGCCGCGAACTCGGGCGTCAGGGATTCGAGCGCCGCCCCGTCCAGCCCCAGGAGCCCGACCAGGAAGCGCTCGCGGAAATAGTCGGTCTCCCAGCGCAGCACCGTTTCGTCCAGGGCGCGGTCGAGAGCCACCGGGCATTCGACGCGGGCCGCTTCGGTGACCGCCTGCAGGCGGGCGATCTGGTCCGTCGCCAGTTCCCAGGCCGCGACCGCCTCCGGTTCATCGGCTTCGACGCCGGCGGCCAGCGAGTGCAGGCTGCGGCGGCCGAGGTCCTCCATCAGGACCATCTTCTCGTCGTCGTCCGCGCGCAGGATGGCCGCCGGTCCCAGGTCGTGCCGCGTCAGGAACGCCGCCAGGGCGACGAATCGCTCGTGCTCGGTGTCCGCCGGCGGGCTGACCATGGCCACCGCCGCCCAGTCCCCGCGCTGCAGGCGCCAGAAGCGCCGGTCCGAGCCGTGCCCGCGGATGCGTTCGATGGCCACCGCCGGCGGCGGTGCAACGACCGCGGATCCTTCCGCTTCGGGCTGCGCGTCCAGCCACCGCGCGAAGGTGCCGACATCGCTCCAGGCGACGTTCGCCGGCATCCAGGCGCGCACGGCGCCCGGTTCGCGCGACAGCAGCTTCGCCAGCACGTCGACGAGCGACGAGGCGCCCTCGGGCACGTCGTCGAGGATCCGCCGCGCGAAGGCCCCCACGCCGGCGTAGGTGAGACGGCGGGCAACCGCCGACGACGCCGATGTCGCGGCGGGCCGGCCGGCCAACCGCAGCACGGCGCCCCGTCGTCGGCGACCTCGACCGTGTTGACGGAGGGACAATCCACCAGCAGCAGCGTGGCCACCGCGCCGCCCGCCCGGTGCGCCGCCAGCAGCGCCCCCAGATCGGCGTCGGTCAGCACGTCGCCGTTGTGCAGCAGGAAATGCGCCGCTTGCGCCAGGAACCCGCGCGCGCCGTGCAGGGCGCCGCCCGTGCCCAGGATCTCCGTCTCGGGGCTGAGCGTGAACCGGGCCGCGTCGGCGCGGGCGGCCACATGGGTGGACACCTGCGCGCCCAGGTGGTGCGTGTTGACGACGATCCGGTCCACGCCCGCGCGGTCCAGGTTGGCCACGGCGATATCCAGCAGCGAAAGACCGCCCACCGGCAGCAGGGGCTTGGGCACCAGGTCGGTCA
>JAIFKS010000061.1 GCA_020049465.1 bacterium
GGCAGCAGCGGGGCGACCAGTTCACAGCCCTGCTCCACGTGCCGGTCGACCTCATCGCGTTCGTCCCAACTGAGCGGCGCGGCGCCCAGCACGATCTCGTCCTCCACCCGCGCCATGCCCGCGTCGTGGAGCGTCGCCGCGTACAGCAACCGCCGCGTGTCTGGCGCGGCCAGCCCCATGGCCCGCGCCAGTCGCGCCGTCAGGTGCAACGCCTCGGGTGTGGAGGTCGGGATCCCGGTGCGGCGCGTCTGCAGCAGAACCTGCAGGGACTCGAGCACCCTTGATTCGTTGCCTTCGAGGTGGCGCAGCGCGGTGGTGACGATCGACGCCAGCACTTCCAGTTGCTGCCGCTCCGGTTCTCCGTAGCCGGCTTCGCCGGCGCGCCGGCCAGCCACGATGACGCCCACCGGCTCCTCGCCATCGACCAGCGGACAGTACAGACGCTCGTCCATGTCCGCGGCCGTCCCCAGGTTCAGGTCGCCGGGAACGGCTCCGGGATCCGGCTGCGCGTGCCCGTCCAGCAGGAAGCTCCGCCAGGCCTCGGTCAGGATCACCGGCCGCAGCCGGCGCGTTTCCTGCCGCAGCCCCAGCGACCCCACCGGCACCAGCGCGCCGCGACCGTCGCTCAGCATCAGCACCACCGCCAGCGATCCGGTCAATTCGGCGACGGTGCGCAACACCACCGAAATGACCTGCGACGCCTTCTCGGGCGACACCTGCAGGCCCAGCACCTGGGGCAGCGCCGCCAGTTCGCCCATCTCCTTGGGCACCAGGAAGCGGAACTCGCTGCCGCCCTGCGGCAGCCGCCGCGCCTCGATGTGCCCGCCGTGCAGTTGCACGATGTGACGGGCGATGCTGAGCCCGAGCCCGGTGCCCTCGGCCTGCCGGGCGGCTCCCTCGGCGCGGTAGAATTCGCGGAAGATGCGGCGGATGTCTTCGCTGGGGATGCCCGGACCATCGTCCTGCACGCTGACCGCGACCGAGGCTTCCTCTTCCGCCAGTACGATGCGGATGTGACCGCCCGCAGGCGTGTACTTCACCGCGTTGCCCAGCAGGTTGACGATGACCTGACGGATCAGGTCGGCGTCGACCTCGGCCCGGGGCAGGAACGAGGGCGCCTCGACCACCACGTGCAGCCCGCGGGCGGCGGTTCCGGGCGCCAGGGCCCGCACCGCCTCGTGGACCAGATCGGTCAACGCGACCGGATGCAGCGTCATCAACTGCGGTCCGAATTCGACGCGCGTGAAGTCGAGGATGCGGTCGACCATCCGCAGCAGCCGGTTCGCCTCGGCACGGATGACGTCCAGGAACTCGACCGCGTGGGGAAACGCGTCGTTGCCGACCTGCCCGAGCAGCACTTCGGTGTAGGCTGTGATGGCCGTCAACGGGGTTTTGAAATCGTGGCTCGCCATGGCCACGAACCGTCCCTGCAGCCGGTTCAGGCGACCCAGAGCGTGGTTCTCGCCGGCCAGCCGGACGACCTCCGCCTGCAGCGCCGCCATCGCGGCCAGCGAACTGAGCGCGGCCACCGCCGATGCCGCCACCGGCGCCAGGGCGCGGCGACGCGCCGCGTCGGCTTCGACCCCGGGCTCGCCCGCGACCACCAGCGCCAGCACGGCCGGGCCACCGGCCGGACCTGCCGGCACCACGGTGAAAGCATTGTCGAAGGGCGACTGCGCCCAGATGCCGCGGCCGGCCAGGGCCGTCTGCAGCGCCGGCCAACCGCCCGCCGGAGCGCTCCAGGCGGGCTCGCCCCCCGGTCCGCTCCAGGTCAGGCACCAGGGACGCCCGGTATCCCACGTCGCGTCCTGCGCGGCGGCCTGCGCCGGATCCACGGCCACCGCCGCTCCCGTGATGCCGGGCACCAACCGCAGCGCTCCGAGCAGCGCTTCCATGGTGCCGAGCACCGGCGGCGTCTCGCCCGCCAGCGACAGACGCGCCCAGAACTCCGCCACCGGATGGGTGTCGCGCAGGCGTTCGTTCGGCGTGCGGATGGCGGTGAACATGAAGCGCCTCGGCTCAGGTACGCGGTGTCGGGTCGCCGTCGAGTGGTCCCGGGCCGGACTGGCTCGCGACAGCGCCGTTGGACGTGATCATTTCAGGGTCGCCCGTGCGCGTCCGCCTCTCGCGGACCACCACGCTGCGCGGGTTGGCCTTGCCGTAGTGCTTCAGCTCGGCCAGCGTGTCACTCAGTTCCGCCGGGTGCGTGAAGCGCCCCTTGACGTCCGAGACCAGCGCCACCGTCAGGGCGATCAGCGGGAAGCGCTCGCGCACGCCGGCGCGATTCTCCACTTCCAGGTAGCCGCGCAGGGCATCCTCGGTGTCGTGCAGCGCGGCCACGCCCGCGTCGAATTCCTCGATGATGTGCCGCGCGAGCTCCTCGCTGCCGGCCGAACTGGTCGCCACGACGAAATCGTCGCCGCCGACATGCCCCACGAAAACGCCGCCGGGACCATATTTCTGCGTGCAACCGACCAGGACGCCCGCCGTGAACGAAATCGCCCGGTCGCCGCGCGCGTAGCCGTAGTGGTCGTTGAAACTCTTGAATCGGTCGATGTCCGCGTACATCAGGGCGAAGTCCTCGCCGCCGGCGATGCGCGCCTGGATCTCACGCTCGATGGCGCGGTTGCCCGGCAGGCCGGTCAGCGGATTGGCCTCGCGTTCGCGCCTCGTGGCTTCGAGCAGATTGCTCACCCGCAGCAGTAACTCGTCGTGGCTGAAGGGCTTGACGATGTAGTCATTGGCGCCCCCGCGCAGGCCCAGCACCTTGTCGCCGACGTCGCTCTTGGCCGTCAGCAGGATGACCGGCAGGCGGGCTGTCTCGAAACCGGCACGAATGATCTCCAGGACGGCAAAGCCGTCCATGCGGGGCATCATCACATCCAGCAGGACCAGATCCGGTCGAAAGCTGGCCACGGCCTGCCAGGCTTCCTCCCCATCTTCGGCCAGGCGGACCTCGAATCCTTCCTGCTCAAGCAGGAACTGGAGGATCCGCCGGATGTGCGGCTCGTCATCGGCGACGAGAATCCGGGCTTTGGCGGCCATCTTCATCCCCAGGCTGTAAGGCGAGTCACCACCGACCCCGGGGCAGGGGCCGGCCTCAGCGCACCGGAACGCAAAGCTCATGCCATCACGGTAAAATCGGAGCCGAGCGGTCCGGACTGCAGCCACCCGATGGACGGCTGTCCCGCAGCGGGGTTCGGCTGGAAAGCGGAGGATCTTTAGCGAAGGCAGCCCGGAGGAGCCCAGGGGCCCGGTGGACCTACCGCCAGGAGGCCAGCGGTGCGCGCGCGAAGCTGTCGAGGTTCAATTCATCGCGGCGCCCGGCCGCCAGGTGGCACCAGCCGGCGTAGGCGATCATCGCCGCGTTGTCCGTGCAGTAGACCCGCTCCGGCGGCAGGAAGTGCAGGCGGCGCCGGGCGGCCTCTTCGGCCACGCGTTCGCGCAGCCGGCCGTTGGCCGCCACGCCGCCGGCCAGGTACACGGCCCGGGCCTGACTGCGACGCGCAGCCTGGAACAGACGGTGGCACAGGACATCGACGATGGCTTCCTGCGCTTCGAAGCAGACATCGGCGATCGTCTGCTCGCTGAGAGGGCGCGGCAAAGCGTCGACGACCGTGCGCACGGCCGTTTTCAGGCCGCTGAAGCTGAACACCGTGCGCCGGTCCGCGATGAGGGGACGCGGGAACTGGAAACGCCCGGGTACACCGCGACGGGCCGCCGCGTCGATGTGCGGCCCCCCGGGATACGGCAGCCCCAGGAGCTTGGCGGTCTTGTCGAAGGCCTCGCCCGCGGCGTCGTCGAGCGTGCCGCCGAGCCGCTCGTAGACGCCCACTTCCGGCATGTGCACGATCTCGGTGTGCCCGCCCGAAACGATCAGCACCGTGGCCGGAAGCACCAGGTCGGCCGTCAGCGCATTGGCCAGGATGTGCCCCTCCAGATGATGAACGCCCACCAGCGGCAGGTCGGCACTGAAGCACAGGGCCTTGGCCGTGGACAGTCCCACCAGCAGGGCGCCCAGCAACCCGGGGCCGGCAGTCACGGCCACGCCATCCAGATCGCTCAGCCGCAATTGCTGCTTCCGCATCAGCAGATCGACCATGGGCAACAGGTTGATCAGATGGGCGCGGCTGGCCAGTTCCGGCACGACGCCGCCGAAGACGCCGTGCAGGTCGACCTGCGAACTGAGCAGGTTCGCCGACACGCCCTGCGCGCTGTCATACAGGGCGACGCTGGTGTCGTCGCACGAGGTTTCGATGCCCAGAACCCTCACCGCGCATCCTCCGGCAACGCTCCCGGCCAGAGCAGTTCGCGCAGTTCAGCGACGCCGCTGGCCTCGCGCTCGAGGGCCAGCCACTGCGGACCGATCGCTGCCGCCACTTCGCGCACCAGCACGCCCCGGCTGGACATCTCGCGAGCGGCCGCCGTGCCGGCCAGGCCGTGCACATAGCAGCCCAGCAGCGCGGCGTCACGGGCGCTCAGCCCCTGCGCCAAAAGGCCGCCGATTAGACCGCTCAACACGTCGCCGGAGCCGCCGCGCGCCAGGGCGTCGTCCCCGCTGGCGTTCAGATAGGCGCCTTCACCCGGCACACCGATAACGGCCGGCGACCCCTTCAGCACAACCACGGCGCCCCACTGATCGGCCGCCCAGGCGGCCAGTTCGAGACGCTTGCGCACGACCTCGTCCGCCGGCAGGCCGGCCAGGCGAGCGAATTCGCCCGGATGGGGCGTCAGCACCACCGGACGGCCGCCGAACGACGGCTTCAGGCCGCCGCGCGCCAGCGCGTTGAGACCGTCGGCGTCCAGAACCAGAGGCACCGCCAGATCCCGCACCAGTTCGCGAACCCAGGCGTCGGTCGCGGCGGCGTCGCCGAGTCCCGGCCCCAGCACGACCGCGTCGGCCCGCTCCAACAGAGAGGCGACCTGCGCCGCCTCAAGCGGAGCGATGGTCCCGGACAGTGTCTCGGGCAGCGGCCGGACCAGCGCTTCGGGCAGCGCCACGCGCAGGGGCACCTCGAGTCCGGCCGGCGCCACCACCGTGACCAGCCCCGCCCCCGAGCGCAGCCCGCCAAGGGCCGTCAGGTGGGCCGCGCCGCCGTAGGCGCGCGAACCGGCCACGACCAGCAACCGCCCGCACTGGCCCTTGTGCACGGAGGTCGGTCTCGGCGGCAGCAGCGCCAGGTAGTCCCCGCGCTCCAGCCAGTGCCAAGGTCCGGCCAGGCGATCGGTGACGGCCGGATCGAAGCCGATGTCCACGACTTCGACCTGCCCGACGTAGTCGCGCCCCGGCGGCAGCAATAGACCCAGCTTGGGCAGGCCGATGGTCACGGTCAGGTCGGCCGCGACCGCCACCGGGTCCACGGCCCCGTCGTCGCCGGACACGCCAGATGGGATGTCCACCGAGAGTGTGGGCACGGCGGCATCGTTCATCGCGCGGAACAGATCGGCCAACTCCGGGGCCAGAGGCGGACGGACACCCGTGCCGAGCACCGCGTCCACGGCCACCGTCGCTTCAGAGGCCAGTTCCCGGTACACCTCGGGCCAGAGGTCCGCCGGCGGCGCCACCACTTCGACATCCTTGGGCAGGCGTTCGAAATTGCGCTTCGCTTCGGCCGTGAGATCGCGCGGAGCGGCCAGCAGCAGCACGACCGCCGGCACCCCTTCGCCGTGCAGCAGACGCGCCACGACCAGGCCGTCGCCGCCGTTGTTGCCCTTGCCGCAGACGATCAGCACCAGGCCCTGGACGGCGCTTTCGCCGCCATGTTCTTCGTGCTCGCCGGCGGCGTGGCCGCAGCCCTCGCTTTCGCAGCCCGGCCCGTGTTCGTGGCCGTGATCATGGTCGTGGCCATGTCCCTCGCCGGCCTGCTCGGCCAGGAACGCCAGCACATGGTCGGTGAGCGCCTGGCCAGCCCGCTCCATCAGTTCCAGGGCCGGCACTCCGGCCTCGATCGTGCAGCGATCGATCGCCGCCATCTGCTTTGCCGTGCACACCCTCATGAACGGGCCTTTCCGTCAGCCGCCGCGGCGTTGAATTTCGCCAGCACTTCCAGCAGTTCCAGCAGGTCATCGACCGCGTAGTCCGGTTCCGGCCCCTGCCCCATCACCTTGTCGGCGTACTGCGAATACTGGTCGCCGTAGCGCGCGTAGACCGTGTGCAGCCCGGCGTTCTGTCCGCCCAGGATATCGCGTTCCTTCCAGTCCCCGATGACGACGGCGCGGTCGGCCGCGACGTCCAGCTGCTGGAGCGCCATGCGGAATCCCTCGGGCGCCGGCTTGCGGAACCCCGTGTCGTCGAAGGTCAGCACCACGTCGAACGCATGCTGCAGGCCGAGTGCGGTCAGCCGCAGCCAGGCTTCGAACCGCGGGGCGTCGCTGACCACCGCCAGCTTGTAACCGTCCTTCAGCAGGCGGTTGAGCACGAAATTGGCGTGAGGGTAGAGCACCAGCGAGGCGTCGCGCGCGCGCCGGTAGGCGATGACGGCGGCGGCCAGCACGCGGTCGTCGGTGCGACCGACGGTCTGCTCCAGGAAAAAGTTGAACACGCGCTGGTGCTCGATGCCCTTGTCGCGGTAGATGGCGAAGATGGCGTCGATCGCCTCGCGCCGCTTCACGGGCAGACCGACATCGATCATCGCGTCGACCGCGGCGGCGATGGACTCCTCCTTCGCCTTCATGAAATCGGTCAGCGTGTTGTCCAGATCGAAGATCACCGCGTCGATTGCGCGTGCTGCCACGTCGGCACCTTTCATTGGCGAATCTTGCGGGCCATACTAACCTTTTCTTCCGGCGAATGCACACCCGACGACCGCGGATCGGGTGAACAGGCGCCCGGCGAGGCCAATCTCCCCGCACCCGGCGGCCCGTCGTGCCGCGGCAAAGGACCCCGCTCCCATGCAGGACGAACCGCAACGGACGCCGGCAGCGCCACCCGGCCTGTGGGAATCATGGAGCCGCGGACGCCTGCTGGCGCTGGCCGCGCTGCTGGTGATGGGCAATTTCGCCTTGCAGATCGTCTGGTACGAGCGCGGCGGCGGGCTCTTCGGACCCGTTCTGGTCGGGGCCCTCGGCGGCGTGTTCGCGCCCCTGCTCATCCTGGGCTGGCGCTGGCGCTGGAGTCCGTCACGCGATTTCGGCCTGGACCGGCCGTCGCCGGTGGCCGCGGCCGGGGCCGTGCTGATGGCGCTGGCCGCGCTGGCGCCGGGCTCGCTGCTGGCCCACCTGTCGCTGAAGCTGCACCCGGTCGATGCCGGCTGGCTGGCCAACTACACGCAGAACCTGCCCCGTTCGCCGGGGGAGATCGCCATCGCGGCCCTGGCTGTGGTGGTGGCCGGCCCCCTGGCGGAGGAACTCATCTTCCGCGGACTGATCCATCGCGTGTTCAGCCGCACCTGGGGCGCCTGGCCGGCCATCGTCGCCTCAGCGCTGGTGTTCGGGCTCGTGCACGGCGAACCCTGGTACCTGCTGGGGCTGGTCGCCGTCGGCGCCATGCTGGCGTTCGTCTGGGAATCCACGCGGTCGCTGACGGCCTGCTGGCTCGCCCACGCCGTGCACAACGGCGTTTCGCTGGCGGTGATGATCGCCGAGGGGCCGGCCGGCGCGGAGCCGCAGCCGCCCACCCCGGTGGACCTGGCGCTGGCGGCCGGATCCCTGGTCATGCTGGTCCTGGTCGGTCGCTGGCTGAAACGGACGCCGGCCCGCTGAGCGGACCGGGCGCCCCGTCCGTGGCCCGAAGGCAACCGTCATTTCGCCGATTCGCGCAAGCCCTTGCCGAAGCTGATCTCGCCGTTGTCGATGCGGATGCTGAACCCGCAACCCGGGTTGTGGCAGACCCACGCCTTGAAGTGGATGGCCGCTCCATCGCGGCCGTAATCCGAAAGCGGCAGCAGCAGGCCCTCGCCGCATTTCTTGCAATCAGGATACTCCATCCCGCACATCCTCCCTCGACCTCTCGGACGGGGCACCCCCGGCCGGAGCCCGGAGGAAATCATAGCAAACAAGTCAGATATTTGGCGCCATAAAAATGCGTCCCGTCCTGCCGCCCCGGCTCAGGTCTTACGGGGCTTCTGCCGGGCGGCGGGAAACAGCACGTTGTTGAGGATGAGCCGATAGCCCGGCGAGGTCGGATAGAGATCCAGATCCGTCGCTTCGTCCCCGACGCGGTGCTGGTAATCCTCGGGGTCGTGCCCGCCCAGAAAGGTGAACGTGCCCTGACCCCGCTTGCCGTGGATGTACTTGACCTCGTCGGTGCCCTCGACCGCCGCGAGCGTGACCACCGAGCGGTGCAGGAACTTCCGGTGGTAACCCGTGGTCTGCCCGAGGAAGCCGTTGATCACGTTGACGTGGTTCTGCGTGAGCATCGCCGGCACCGGATCGTACTTGGCCGCGAAGGCGAACAGGGTGAAGTAGTCGGCCTCGGCCCCGCGCATCTGCGCGTAGTCGCTGGTGTCCAGGTCCGAGTACTCGTAGATCATCGGATTGGTCGTCAGCTTCATGTTCTCGAAGGCGAACGTGCGCGAGAAGTCGACTTTCTGCCGGTAGGCCGGATCGACAGGCGTTCCGTCGTACGGTTCACCGACGATATCGGAGCCCAGCCAGGCCAGCGCGATGTCGATGGAATCGGTCGCCGAACACATCGCGAACAGGAAGCCGCCGCCGTCGACGTACTCGCTTATCGTCAGCGCCACCGCGTGCTTCTGCTGCCAGACCGTGGCGTAGCCCAGCGAACGCGCCAGTTCCTCCTGGAAGTGCTTCTGTTCCAGGTACCATGGCTCCAGCCCGAAGCTCGCGTAGAATTTGCCGAACTGGCCGGTGAAGTCCTCGTGATGCAGATGCAGCCAGTCGTAGTCGCGCAGGCCTCCGGCCAGCACTTCGGTGTCGTAGATCGTGTCGTAGGGGACATCGGCATAGGTCAACGCCAGCGTCACGGCATCGTCCCAGGGCTGCATGTAGGGCGGGCTGTAGACAGCGATGCGCGGCGGCGTCTCCAGCAGCACCTCGTCCATGTTCTCCTGGGCGACCACCGCGCGGATGGCGACCACGTCCGCCTCGCCCAGTTCCTCGAAATCGACGCCCAACAGACGCGCGTCGAGCCGCACGCGCTGCGTGTCCCTGAGCAGGAAGCTGCCGCCGCGGTAGTTCAGCAGCCAGTTGACCTTTTCGCCCGCCTGCAGCGTATGGAACGCGACGCCGTAAGCCCGCAGATGATTGCGCTGCACCAGGTCCATCGGCAGCAGCAGCCAGTCGTCCGCGCGCGCAGGCGCGGCCGCCGTCGCCAGCAGGAGCAGGCCAAGGAAGGCCAGAGCCCCGCGCAGCCGGACATCCGGTCCGGCCCGCTTCGGCCGGTCAGCCTGCGTTCTCATTGGGGAAGCCTCCTCAATTCGTCGCGGACGTCGTCACTGAACAGGAACCCCGGGTACTGCGACAGCAGCCGCTGCCAGGCTTCGCGGGCCTGGTCCGGCTGCCCTTCCTCCAATTTCAGGCGCCCCTTCATCTGCAGGGCCAGCGCCGGGAATCGCCCTTGCGGATGCAGGTTGACGATGGCGTCCAACTGCGCCACGGCCTCGGCGCGGCGGTCGTTCGCGGCCAGCGCCCGGGCCAGTTCGAAGCGGCCGCGTTCGAGCAGATGCTGCGGTTCGGACGGATCCAGCA
>JAIFKS010000005.1 GCA_020049465.1 bacterium
AGAAGCCGACGCCGCGCAGGGCCTTCGCGTTGCCGGCCTCGAGGGCCAGCACGCCGCGGTAGGTTTCCTCGGCCGCGGACAGCGAGTCGACCGCCGCCAGAGCCTGCCCCAGCAGCAGACGGGCCATGGTCAGTTCGCCGTTCAGCGCGACGGCGCGCCGGAATTCGGCGATGGCGCCGCGCGGGCTGCCGCCCTGGTAGCGGGCGATGCCCAGGTTCAGATAGGCGCTGGCCGACTGCGGATCCAGCGCGACGGCGCGTTCGAACCTGAGTGCGGCGTCGGCGGTGCGGCCGGCCTTCAGTTCCAGCAGACCCTGCTGGAACGGAACCGAGGAGGAGGTGGAGTCCATCAGGGCGGCGCGCGCCAGGGCGGCCCGGGCTTCGTGCTCGCGGCCCTGGGCGACCTGCCACTCGATCAGGGCCAGCTGGTCGTCCAGCTGCCAGTCCGGCAGTTCGTGAAGCTGCAGCAGCGAATCGGCCATGGCGGCGGCTTCGGCGCGCAGCCCGTCGTCGCGCGCGCGCAGACCCGCCCGCAGGAAGGCCAGGCGCGCTCCGGGGTGCGCCGGGTCCAGCGCCAGCGCGGACCGGGCGGCGGCGGCCGCTTCGTCGCGGCGGCCGAGGTCGTTCATGGCCGTGGCCAGGCCCAGGTGCGCTTCGATGTCGCCGGGCGCCATCTGGGCGTACCGCAGCCAGGTGCGCGCCGCGTTCTCGGGCCGCTTGGCGCTGCGGAACAGTTCGGCCAGATCGCGCAGCGCCGGCACGAAGGTGGAGTCGGCGGTGCAGGCCTGTTCGAAGCGCAGCCGCGCGTCGTTGGGGCGGCCTGCCTTCACATAGAGACGTCCCAGTTCGTGCAGCGCGGGCGCGCTCGCGACCACGCCGGGCATCTCCAGCATCTGTTCCCAGGCGTTGATGGCCAGCTCTTCGTGCCCCTGCTCCTGGTACACGCGCGCCACCAGCGCGGCGTAGCGCGGGTCCGCCGGATCCAGGTTCTGCGCCTGCAGCGCCTCGATCTCGGCCTGCGCGATGGCGCCGTTGGCCAGGAACATCAGCGCCCGGGCATGGTGGTAGCGGTCTTCGCCCTTCAACACGCCCTTGCGGCCTTCGCCGACCTTCAGCAGTTCGCGCGCCGCTTCCCAGTCGCCGGCGTCGAGCAGCAGCAGCGCCTGCCCGTAGCGTGCGGGCCAGCATTTGGCGTCGGCCGCCGCCGCGTCGTGGAACAAGTCCGAGGCCTGGTCCGCCAGGCCGCGGCGCAGCAGGAGCAGGCCCAGTTCGGCGCGGGCCTCGGCCCAGGCGCCGCCGCGGGCGGTCAGCGCTTCGGTGAAGCGGAGTTCGGCCTCGGCATAGTCGCCGATCCGCAGCGCGCAGACGCCCAGGCCGAAGGCGGCGTCGTCCAGTCGGTAACCGGCCGCCACCGCTTCCTGGAAACGGGCGTGGGCCGCCGCCCAGTCGCCGGCTTCGAGCTGGCGGTTGCCCAGGCGCAGCGGGTCGCTGTCCAATGTGTAGGAGGGCTGGTCGGCGGCGCCGGCGGAAAGCGCGGCGATGGCTCCGGTCAGGGCGACGGAAATGCCGATGGCGGTGATCAGGCGCTTGCTGTGGTGCATTACCTGCCGTTCCCCTTTGGCGCGTCCGCGCCCACCGGGTCGCGGCTCAGTTGGATGGTGCGGGCCACCATCCTGGCTGGGACCACGCCTGAGCGTTCAACTTGCCGCAATCCGCGCGCGCTGGCCAGGTGGGTCACGAATTTCCCGCCTTCGAAGTTGCCGGCGCCACGGCAGGCCGCGTACAGGAAATGGTGGAGCGGATAGTCACCCGTAGCGATGTGGGACCCGATGGGGGGCACCGCCGCCTTGTCGCGCGACACCACCACGCCGACGAACCGGGTCCCGGGCGGCGGCCCTGCCGCAGGGTCCAGCCCCGAGCCCAGCGTGCTGACCAGGCCCCAGGCTCCCGGATCGGCCGCGACGGCGTCCAGAACCGCGGCTGGGTCGGCCAGAAAGACGACCTGGTCGTTGATTTCCTGCGCCGGCGCCGTTCCGAGGGCCTCCAGGAGCGCATCCCAGGAACCTTCGTTCGGGTCGCAGGCGTAGAGCCGGCTGCAATAAGGCGGCAAACCGCTGCCGGGTTCCGTCCCATTTTCGGGCGCCACGAGGGCGGCCCGCAGATCGTCGACCGTCAGCGGGCCCACCGAGGCCTCGGCCCCGGCCAGAAGCACCAGTCCGCCCACGCCGATGGCCACGACCACGGCCGTGTCGCCGTCGGCCTGGCGGAACAGATCCTGTTCGCGCGCGGTGGGCGTCCGCAGCAGAAACGCAACATCGGCTTCCCGGGCCAGCAGGGCCTCGAGCGCCTGGTTGGTGCCGCCCGGCAGCAGGTCCACCGTCAGGGCGGGGTAGTCCCGCTGGTACTCGGTGGCCAGCCGCTCGACCAGGGGCGGCGCCAGGTCGCGTCCGATCAGCGTCAGCGTCGGATGTTCGGCGTGGGCGCCTTCAAGGGCGGCCCTGAACTGGCGCCAGGGTACGCCGCCGCGGTACAGAATGATCCCCAGAATCACCGCCAGATAGGCGGTGATTCGGATCAAAAGCCACATTCTGCGTCGCGACAACATGCGCGGGGAGCCGTTTTCTGTTGCGCCGTCCCGATGGGCACCGGATAATCGCGGCATGAACCACAAAAAGAATGCCCATTCAGGATCGTTCGGCTCCGGCCGTCCGTGCCTCGCCGCTGCGCTGGTTTTGGTCGTCGCCGGCCTGACTGCCTTCGGCTGCGCCGGACAGGACAGAACCTTGCGAACCGAAGGAGCCGTCGCCATCCCCGGCGATTCGGCTTTTTCATTGTCGCCCGATGAAACCGCTTTCATCGACGATTTGCAACACCGTACTTTCCGCTATTTCTGGGACCTGTGCAACCCCCAAACGGGGCTGGCCCCGGATCGGGCACCCACCCCGTCGTTCGCCAGTATCGCCGCAACAGGTTTTGCGTTAACGAGTTACCCCATTGGGGCCGAACGCGGCTGGGTCACCCGCGAGCAGGCCGCCCGCAGGGTTCTGCGCACGCTGGCGTTTTTCCGCGACGCCCCGCAGGACTCCACCGTCAGCGGCGCCGCCGGGTACCGCGGTTTCTACTACCATTTCGTGGACCTGGAGACCGGCCACCGGTTCCGGGACGTCGAGCTGTCGACCGTCGACACGGCCCTGCTGCTGGCCGGCGCCCTGTTCTGCCAGAGCTACTTCGACGGCCCGAGTGCGCTCGAGGACAGCATCCGCACCGTGACCGAGCAGCTCTACGCCGCCGCCGACTGGACCTGGGCCAGCCCGCGCGCGCCGATGATCGGTCACGGCTGGTCGCCCGAAGACGGCCACCTGCCCTACGACTGGGGCGGCTACAACGAGGCGGCCATCCTCTACGTGATGGCGCTGAGCTCACCGACCCACCCGGTGGACACCGCGGCCTGGGACACGTTCCTGGCGGGCTACCGCTGGGGCACGTTCGGCGGCCAGGAGCATCTGGGCTTCGCGCCGCTGTTCGGCCACCAGTACTCGCAGGTGTGGCTGGACCTGCGCGGCCTGAAGGACGACTTCGGCCGCGAACGCGGCATCGACTATTTCGAGAACTCGCGGCGGGCGACGCTGTCGCAGCGGGCATATGCGATCGAGAATCCGGGCGGCTGGCGCGGGTATGGTGAACGTTTGTGGGGATTGACCGCCTGCGACGGCCCGGTGGGCGGCTCGTTCACGATCGACGGCCGCGAACGCCGCTTCGAAACCTACTGGGCCCGCGGCGCCTCGTTCACGTACATCAACGACGACGGCACCATCTGCCCGTCGGCCGCCGGCGGCTCCATCGCGTTTGCGCCCGAAGTGGTGGTGCCGGTCCTGATGGCGATGAAAGAGGACCACGGCGACAGGCTCTACAAGGAATACGGCTTCATCGACGCGCTGAACCCGACGTTCCGCCTGGATGTGCCGGTCCAGCACGGCTGGGTCGATCCCGAACACGGCTGGTACGACGTGGATTATCTGGGCATCGACCAGGGCCCCATCGTGGCGATGATCGAGAACTGGCGCACGGGCCTGATCTGGGAAACGATGCGGAAGAACCCGCACATCGTGCGCGGTTTGCGCCGCGCGGGATTCGAAGGTGGCTGGCTCGACACCGCGCCGGCGACGCCGTGAGGCGGCCGGGACTTGTGAGGCGGCCGAGACTTGCGCCGGCGCAAGGGACTCGCCATGCCGGTGAATGGAATTTTGCGCAGGCGCGCGGTGATGGTCAGGCGGACTTGAGACTTGCGCCGGCGCAAGTCCGTACAACCGCCATCTGCACAGCCGCGCTGTTCGCTCTCGCCACACTCTCCGGCTGCGCCCGCCACGACGACATCACGACGCTGACCTTCTGGGGCATGGGCCGCGAAGGCGAAGTGGTGGGCGAACTGATCGCCGCCTGGGACGCCGAGCGCCCCGACGTGCAGGTCAACGTGCAGCAGATCCCCTGGAGCGCCGCGCACGAGAAACTGCTGACCGCCCACGTGGGCCGCGCCACCCCCGACCTGGCCCAGCTGGGCAACACGTGGGTGCCCGAGTTCGCGGCGCTGCGCGCGCTGGCCCCGCTGGACGAGCGCGTGGCGGCGTCCACGGTCGTGGCGCGCGCCGATCATTTCCCCGGCATCTGGGACACCAACGTGATCGACGGCACGCTCTACGGCGTGCCCTGGTACGTCGACACGCGCGTGCTGTTCTACCGCCGCGACCTGCTCGCGGCCGCCGGCTACGACACCATGCCCGCCACCTGGAGCGGCTGGCGCGACGCGCTGGTCGCCGTCACGAAACAGGGCGGCGCCGGCCACTACGGAATATTGCTGCCGCTGAACGAGTGGACGCAGCCGGTCATCCTGGGCCTGCAGGCGGGCTCTCCCCTGCTGGGCGACCACGAAACGCGCGGCGATTTCGCCGCGCCCGCCTTCGCGGCCGCCTTCGATCTCTACCTGGGCCTGTTCAGCGACGGCCTGGCCCCGCCGGTGGCCAACAACGAGGTGGCGAACCTCTACCAGGAATTCGCGCGCGGCACGTTCGCCATGTACATCAGCGGCCCCTGGAACCTGGGCGAATTCCGCCGCAGGTTGCCCGCCGAACTGCAGGATGCGTGGGCCACGGCGCCGCTGCCGGGCCCGGACAGCGCCGTGGTCGCGGGCCAGCCCGGCGTGTCGCTGGCGGGCGGCGCCAGCCTGGTCGTGTTCGCGGGCTCGAAGCACCCGGATCGGGCGTGGGAACTGGTCGAGTACCTGAGCGCGCCGGAACAACAGCGGCGCTTCTTCGAACTGACCGGCGACCTGCCCGCGCACCGCGCGGTGTGGGCCGACAGTGCGCTGAGTGGCGACGAGCGCACGCGCGCCTTCGCCGTGCAACTGGAACACGTGGTGCCGACACCGAAAATTCCCGAGTGGGAACAGATCGCCAACCGCGTCTGGGTGGCCGCCGAACAGGCCATCCGCGGTTCCCACACGCCGGCGCAGGCGCTCGAGGCGCTGGATGCGGACGTGGACCGGATGCTCGTGAAGCGGCGGTGGCTGCTGGAACACGGGCAGCTGGGGACGGCTGCGGTGGCGGGGGAGGGTGGGGGATGATGGGTGTGGTGATGGTTGCGGTGGGTGTGGCCGCGGACGCGGTGGGAGTTGCGCCGGCGCAAGTGCCCGCGCCCGCCGCCGCGCCAAGACTTGCGCCGGCGCAAGTGCCCGATTGCGCCGCCGTGATAGTTGCGCCGGCGCAAGTGCCCGCTCCCACCTCCCGAAAGGCCACCCCATGACCCCGCCCCGCGGTTCCCTCGAACGCCGCAAGGCCCGGGCCGCCTGGTGGTTCCTGGCGCCGGCGCTGATCCTGCTGGCGGTGTTCTTCGTCATTCCGGTCGGCGCCGGCCTTCTGCTGAGCCTGACCGACTTCGACGTCTACGCCATCGGCAGTCCGAAGACCGCGCGCTTCGTCGGCCTCAGCAACTACGCGCACCTGCTGCAGGACCCGACGTTCTGGCAGGCCGCCCGCAACACGATGACCTTCGTCATCATCGGGGGGCCGCTTTCGTTGAGCGTCTCGCTGGCTGCCGCGCTGCTGCTGAATTCCAAGGCGATCCGGCTGCGGGGCCTGTTCCGTACGATCTACTTCGCGCCGGTCGTCACGACGCTCGTGAGCGTGGCCATCGTCTGGCGGTATCTCTACCACCCGAAGTACGGGCTGTTGAACTACCTGCTCGGGCTGGTCAACGTCGGGCCCATCGACTGGCTGGGCGACCCGCACTACGCCATGCCGGCGATCATCTTTCTCGCGGTGTGGAAGAACTTCGGCTACAACATGCTGATTTTCGTCGCGGGTCTGCAGGTGATTCCGCAGGATCTCTACGAGGCGGCCGCGCTGGACGGCGCCGGGCCGCTGAAGCGCTTCCGGCACGTGACGCTGCCGGGGCTGGCGCCCACATTCCTGTTCGTCTCGGTGACCACGATGATCGGCTTCTTCCAGGTGTTCGCCGAACCGTACGTGATGACGCAGGGCGGGCCGCTGGGCGCCACGCGCACGCTGGTGCTGTACATGTACGAAGAGGGCTTCCGCTGGTGGCGGATGGGCGTTTCGTCGGCGGTGGCGGTGTTGCTGCTGATGATCACGCTGGTGGGCACGCTGCTGCAGATGCGCGCGGCCAAAAGGAGCGAAGCATGAGCGCCAGGCCCTACCGCGGTCGTCGCAACACGGCCAAGGCCACCTCGATGATCCTGCTCCATGTTGTGCTGATCATCGGCGCCATGGCCACGCTGGTCCCTCTGGGCTGGATGGTCGCCGCCAGCTTCATGACCGCGGGCGAAGCCAACTCGCTGCCGCCGCGGCTGATCCCCAGCCATCCCACCTGGGACAACTACGTGACGATGTTCACGCGCCTGGACCTGCTCAAGCACTTCCTGAACAGTGCGATCGTCACGGTGGCGGCCACGCTGCTGAGCGTGCTGGTCAATTCGCTGGCCGGCTACGCGTTCGCCAAACTGCCGTTCCCGGGCCGCGAGCGCATTTTCAAGGGGATGGCCGCGGCCCTGGTGGTGCCCGCGCAGGTGGGCATGCTGCCCCTGTTCCTGCTGCTGCGGCAGATGGGGCTGGTCAACACCTACGCCGGGGTGATCGTGCCGTACATGGCCAGCATCTTCGGGATCTTCATGATCCGGCAGTACGCCCTGAGCATTCCAGACGACTTGCTGGATGCCGCGCGCGTCGAAGGCGCCGGCGAGTGGGCCGTGTTCCGGCTGGTGGCGCTGCCGGTGATCAAGCCGATCCTGGTGACGCTGGCCGCGTTCACCTTCCTGAGCGCGTGGAACGATTTCATGTGGCCGCTGATCATCCTGGCCGACAGCGGCATGTACACGCTGCCGGTGGCGCTGGCCAACCTGGTGGGCGAACACGTGCAGGACACCGAACTGATGATGGCGGGCAGCGTGGTGACGATTCTGCCGGCACTGGGCGTGTTCCTGGTGTTCCAGCGGGCTTATGTGCAGGGAATCATGTCCGGAGGGGTCAAGGGATGATGACGACGATGCGCCGCCCGGGCGCGGCATGGCGGGCGATGGTGTTGCTGGCGATGGCGACCGGTGCGGTGGTCGCCGGCGCGAGCGCGGTGGTCGATGTGGCGTGCGCCGAGATGGTTGACCTATCAACCAATTCCACCCCCGCTGCTGCCCAAACGCCGGCCCTGGAGGCGGCGACGATCGTTGATATGTCAACCATCTCCGGTTGGAAACCCTACCCCGCCGACGGCGTGAAGCTGGATCTCAGCAACGACGACGGCGCCCTGAGAATGGATTTCGCCTTCACCGGCGGCGGCTACGCCATCGCACGCAGCGAAGTGAGCATCGACCTTCCGGAAAACTACGCCATCACCTTCAGGGTGCGCGGGCAGACCGAGCCGCAGCACCTGGAGATGAAGCTGATCGACGAGACCAACGAGAACGTCTACTGGCACGTCAGGCGCGACCTCGTGTTCCCCGCCGCGTGGACCGACCTGCGCACCAAGAAGCGGCAGATCAGCTTCGCCTGGGGCCCCGGCGGCGGCGACAAGCCGCTGCGCCACATCAAGGCGATCGAGTTCGCGGTGACTGCCGGCAGCGGCGGCACGGGCAGCGTGTGGATCGACGACCTGAAGGTGGTGCCGCTGCCGGTCGCCACCGGACCGGTGCCGGCGCCGACGGCCGAGGCCAGTTCGCAGCGCGAGGACCGCGGCCCCGATCTGGCGCTGGACGGCGATCCGGCCACGATGTGGGAGTCGGGCCGCAGCGAGACCGGGGTCACCTACACGCTCGATTTCGGGCACGAGCAGGAGTTCGGCGGCCTGACCATCGACTGGGCGCCGCACCGTTGTCCCGCCGAATACCTGATCGAACTGGACACCGGCGACGGCCGCTGGCGTGCGGCGCTGCAGGTGAAGGGCAGCGACGGCGGGCGCGACCATCTCTACCTGCCCGAGTCCGAGGCTGTGCGCCTGCGCCTGCGCGAGCTGCTGCCGGGACCCGACGCGCCGGCCATCTACGAGCTGAAGGTGCAGCCGCTGGCCTGGTCGGCGACGAAGGAAGCGTTCCTGAAGAACCTGGCTGTCGAAACGCGGCGCGGCCTGTACCCGCGCGGCTTCCTGGGCGAGCCCACGGCCTGGACCGTGGTGGGCCAGGACTTCGACACGCGCGAAGGGCTGATCGGCATCGACGGTGCGATCGAGGCCGGACCGGGCCGGTTCTCCATCGAACCGTTCCTGTGGAGCGACGGCAAGCTGGTGACCTGGAACGACGCCGACGTGACGCAGACGCTGGTCGATGAATACCTGCCCATGCCGCAGGTCACCTGGAACCGCGACAACTGGCGGCTGACGCTGACCGCGGCCGGCGCCGGCCAGCCCGAACAATCGTACATCATGGCCCGCTACCGCGTGGAGAACCGGGGCGATCGCCCCGACACGCTGCGCCTGTACCTGGCGCTGCGGCCGTTGCAGGTCAATCCGCCGTCGCAGTTCCTGAACATCCGCGGGGGCACAGCCAAGGTGGCGCAGCTCGAGCGCCAGGGCGACCAGTTGTGGGTCAACGGAACGCCCGGCGTGCAGGTGCTGACGAAGCCGGACGGGTTCGGCGCCAGCTCGTTCTACGGCGGCGACATCGTCGCCGACTGGCTGGAGAAGGGCCGCGTGCCGGCCGAGCCGTTCGTGAGCGACGGGATGAACTCGGCCTCGGGCGCGCTGTGGTGGGACCTGGTCGTGGCGCCGGGCAAGGCGCGCGAGGTGCACGTGGCCGTGCCGCTGCACGCGACGCTGGCCCCGGAGAAGCTGGACGTGAACGCCGAGCTGAAGGCCGTGGCCAAGGCCTGGCACAAGAAGCTGGACGGCACGCCGCTGAAGACGCCCAAGGGCCTGTCGCGCGAGCGCAAGGCCGTAGCCGAAGAGGCGATCCGCACGGCGAAAGCGCAGATCGGGTGGATCCTGGTCAACCGGGCGGGCCCGGGCATCCAGCCGGGCACGCGCAGCTACGCGCGCAGCTGGATCCGCGACGGCGCGCTGACAGGCGAGGCTCTGCTGCGCATGGGCCGCACCGAAGAGGTGCGCCAGTTCCTGGAGTGGTACGCGCCGCACCAGTACGAGAACGGGAAGATCCCCTGCGTGGTCGACGCGCGCGGCGCCGACCCGGTGCCCGAACACGACTCGACCGGCGAATTCATCTACCTGACCGCGCAGGTCTGGCGCCACACGCACGACCTCGCCCTGCTGGACGCGATGTGGCCCCGCGTGGTGCACGGCGTGGCGTACCTGGAATCGCTGCTGGAGACGCGGCGCACCGACGAGTACCTGAAGCCCGAGTTGCGTCACTTCTACGGGATCCTGCCGCCGTCGATCAGCCACGAGGGCTACTCGGCGAAGCCGATGCACTCGTACTGGGACGATTTCTTCTGCCTGCGCGGTCTGAAGGACGCGGCGTGGCTGGCCGGGCAACTGGTGGACGCCGGGGTGGATTCACTGGGGCCCGAGGCGGTGCGGTTGGCCACGGCGCAGTATCGGTTCGCCGCGGACCTGAAGGCCTCGGTGGCGGCGGCGATGAAGTTTCATGGGATCGACTATGTGCCGGGGTGCGCGGACCTGGGCGATTTCGACGCGACCTCGACGACCATCGCGCTGGATCCGTGCGAAGCCGAGGCGCTGCTGCCGGAAGGCGCGCTGGATGCCACCTTCGACCGGTACTGGACGTTCTTCAGCGACCGCCGCGGCGGCGCCGCCTGGAAGGATTTCACGCCGTATGAGGTGCGCTGCATCGGCGCCTTCGCGCGGCTGGGCCGCGACGAGCAGGCGTGGGAGATGGTGGAGTGGTTCCTCTCGCAGCAGGCCGTGCCCGGGTGGAAGGTCTGGGGGGAAGTGGTGCACCGGGACAAGACCGAGGCCCGGTTCATCGGCGACATGCCGCATGGGTGGGTGGGGTCGGATTTTGTGAGGAGCATGGAGGAGTTGATTGCAGGTGGTCGACGCTGATGTGAGCTGAGCTAGCTGAGGCATTGCACCGTTGTGGACCATTCGGAGCGTCGGCTCTGCCGGCGAATCTCGATCGGCTTGTTCGATTGTCACCGCCCGCCGCCCCTTGACGATCCCATTCAGGCGCGGATACGAGACCGCGAGCGGCTTCACGAACTCCTCGAGGAGCATCTCACCGGGGTGCGTCGGAGGACGCTTACTCGGCAGGGGGCGCGTGCTGGGACTTGCGCCGGCGCAAGTCGCGCCGAATTCCCCCACTTGTCCGTGGACGCCGCAGGCCAAAACCACCAACATAGCAACTTTAATTCGCTCTCCCCCTTGCTTTTAAGCCGTTTTCGCCTTATATTCACCATCTCCTCCCGCACACCACATTTCGAAAGGCGCCCACGATGCACCCGACCATCGTCCTGCCCGCCTTCACCCCCGACCAGCCCGCCGCGCGGGTCGATGCCGCCCTGCGCGAAGCCCTGACAGCCTGCGACCGCGCCCAGGAATGCGCCGTGCTGTGGTTCGCCGAAGTGCAGCGCCGCACCCTGTACCGCGAGTTCGGCCACGCCACGCTCGAGCTCTACGCCACGCAGGCGCTGGGCTTCTCGCAGAATCGCTTCTGGCAGTTCAAGCGCCTGGCCGACGACCTGGATCGCCTGCCCGTCTTGCGCGAGGCCGTGGCGAGCGGCGAACTGGGCTGGACCAAGGCGCAGCAGGTGGCGCGTGTCGCCACTCCCGAAACGCAGCACGCCTGGGTGGCCAAGGCCGCCACGACCGGCCGCCGCGAACTGGCCCGCGAAGTCCAGGCCGCGCGCGATGTGGCGCGGTTCGACGCGCGGCGCGCGGTGGCCCTCGAGGTGCCGCCGACCGCGCCCATGCCGATCGAGGCCTCGTTCACCCTGCGCGGCGATGTCCTGCAGGTGGCCCGCCTCGAAGCGCTGCTCGAAAAAGCCCGCAAACAGCGTCGCGGCCCGGCCGGCGCGACGCGTCTGGACCTGGTGCTGGAGGCGTTGGCGGCACTGGTGGATGGCCAGGCTGACGATGCCGGTGACAGCGCCGCCGCCGTCCAGCGCCCCGGCGTGCAGGTGGTGGTGCAGCAGTGCCCCGACTGCAAGGCCGCGGCGGTGGCCACGGCGCGCGGCGAGCTGGCACTTGCGCCGGCGCAAGTCGAGGCGGTGACGTGCGACGCCATCGTCAGGGGACAGAAGAACCGCTCGGTGATCCCGCCGCGGACGCGCGCGGCGGTGCTGGCGCGGGATCGGCACCGGTGCACGACGCCGGGGTGCCGGGCCACGCGGTTCCTGGAGGTGCATCATGTGGTGCCGCGGAGCCAGGGAGGGGGAAACGGCGAGGCGAACCTGGTGACGTTGTGCAGTCGGTGTCATGGGTTTGTGCATGAGGGGGGCGAGGGCGCGCTGTTTTCGATGGAATGGCGCCAGGACGACAATTCGGGCGCGACATCTACCCCGGCTTGATGGCCTTGACCGCTTTCCGAACGTCGGTCTTTGTCATTCCAGCCCGCTTGGCCTGGCGGCGGGCCTCGCCAATGAGGCCATCGGCGATGCTTGCGCCGGCGCAAGTCCGGGCGAAAGCCGGGTTGCGAGCGACCCAGCTTCCCGCTAGCACGTAAGGCAATGCGCCGTGGACCAATCGGCGCGACGGCTTTGCCGCCGAATCTCGATCGACTTGTTCGTGCCGCGCTCGGCCAGCAACGTACTCACGCGTTCGACAAACGTGCCCGCAGCATTGGCATACTCGGCCTTGTGCTGCGAGGAAAGGCAATTGAACTCCGACTCGAGAACACGGGCCGCAAACAGCGACATCAGGACGGCGCGCAGGCCGATCTCCTCGTATGGCGTCTTGAACAGACGCTTCCTTCCCATGGCTTCCCACTCGGCGACTGTCTCGCGACGGCCCTTGCCCAACGAGTCGGCCAGTTCGCCCTGAGTCATCTCGAACAGCTTGCGCAGGTAGCGGAGCTGCTCACCGGTCATGCCGGGTTTGCCCGTGACGATGGCCATTCCGAGCACCTGCAGGAGTTGCGCCTCCTGGAGAATCGTCGTCGTCTTTTCTTTGCACGCACCACAGTCGGTTATCACCACGCCCATGCCGAGCAGGTGGACGCCCGTCAGGCCGCAGTGGCCGTAGTGGTAGTTCCTGGGGTTCTCGACGCGTACGTTGGTCGAGCCGCACGCCGGGCATCTGGTTTTCAAAGCCACGTTCACCGCCTTCAATCAGGATAGATCGTCACGCCGTAAGCATCGTCAAAGAACGCGATGGCGACCACGATCGTGACCCTGCCATGGTCTGTTGATCCCTTCACCTTGACGCGGAAATTCCGGAACTCCTCGCTCCACTGGGGATCGGAACTCACCTTGCCCCGCTTCAGCAGGTTCATGGCATCCAGGCTGTCGAATCCGGGGACTCTTTCGCTGACGCGCTGCCAGAAATGTTCCCCGTAGCTGATGTTCTGAGCGCCCCTGCAGATCGAGCGGATGATCTTTTCCGCATCATCTCTCGTCATGTTCCCGACCCAACTTTACGGAAATGTACTCTAAGAGTACAGGCATAGTTTCGCATTCTTGTGTCCTTTCGCAACATCGCGCCCCATGTCCACGTTGCCGAGTGCTGCAACTGGTTAGCCTGTAAGAGGATGGTGCGTACTTCAACCCGGCGACTACGCTGACCAATGACTCTCGCAGCGGTGAAGGGCGGGCATGCGGCAGGTGGAGATCGATGCGCCCATTGAATCACTCTTCGACCTCGACCTCATCATTAACAAGAACCCTCCACCTCCCGTCCTTCGCCGCCCCGACGCCGGGCCGATCCGGCCGCAGCGCGACGAATCGCGGGTGTTGGTCTGCGACCCACTCAGCAAGGACGGTTCCGACTTCCCCGGCGCTCACCGCGTCCAGCAGGTGGCCCAACCGCTGGGCAATCGGCAGGTCGCCTTCCAGCCGCGCGGCCTCGGCGATGCGGACGGCCCCGTGCAACGCGGCCGCTGACAGCAGGCCCACGTAGTATTGGCGCCCGCAGGACTTCATGAGCGCGTCGATGTACCAGTCCGGCGGCGGCGCCGCCGACTGGCGGTATTCCAACGGGACGATGACGAAGAACCCGCGCCGCGGGACGACCAGGCGACGCTTGGCCACCAGGCGTTGAAACGACGAAGCTGGAAGCGTTGGGTGACGGTCCTGGCCGACTCGTCAACGGAAAGGGAGGCAGGCTCGAACCCTCGACGGTAGTGGCCCGCGGCAATTCCCAGGACGCGACATTTTTTGATGTGGGGCCACTTGCGCCGGCGCAAGCACGGCTCTCGGTGGGCCCCCGTCGGCAGGCTGATGCCATACGTGATTTGCGAATGCGGAAGCCACAGTCAGCTAATGCCTTGTAAAAGTAGTTTTACATTGCCACATACGCAATTCGCGAATAACATATAGACCATGGTGTACCTGAAACCACACGACCTCTACCTGATCCTCTATCTCCAGTCACTCGACGGAGCCCGGTGGACCTATGCCACGGCGTCGGCCGCGTGCGGGCTGAGTGCATCGGAAGCCAATGCCGCCGTGAAGCGCGCGCTGCGCAGTGGGCTCATGCGCGAGGCCGTCGGCGCTGAACCGAATCCGCAGCCACATCTGGCGGCCCTGGTGGAATTCATGAGCCACGGCGTGCGCTACGCGTTTCCGGCCGAGGTCGGCAGTTGGGTGCGTGGCGTGCCCACCGCGTTCGGAGCGCCCGGCCTCGAGCACCTGACCGCGGGGGACCAGGAGCACATGCTGGTCTGGCCTTCGGTTCGCGGCACCGTCAAGGGGCTGTCGCTTACGCCGCTCCACGCCAAGGCTTCCGTTGCGGTGCAGCAGGCGCCCCGTTTCCACGTGTACCTGGCGTTGGCCGACATCTTGCGGCAGGCGTCGCCCAGGGGGCGTGAAGTCGCGGCGATCCAGCTGAAGACGATGATCGACGGGCATGGCAGTACACCACCACCAGGCCATCACATTGCTGGAATTGGCGGCGGTGGAGCTGGGTCCGCTGGCCGCTGAGGCGACGCTTGTCGGCGGATGCCTGGTGCCGCTGCTGATCACCGATCCGGGTGCCCCGTCGCCGCGCGTTACCATCGACGTCGATATTGTTGTCCAGACGGTGACATTGCTCGAATACTCCCGGTTCAGCGCTGCCCTGCGACAACGCGGCTTTCGCCAGGGTGACGTCGAGGCTGATCCGATCTGTCGGTACCGGAAGGGGCGGCTGATCATCGATGCCCTGCCCGTCTCGCCGACAGTATTGGGCTTCGGAAACCAGTGGTATCCGCTCTCCGTGGCCACTGCCGTGCCCAGCCGACTCCCGAGTGGATTCCAGCTGCGCCACGCCACAGCGCCGTGCTTCCTGGCCACCAAGCTGGCCGCATTCAGGGACCGCGGCCGCAGCGATTACCTGGGAAGCCGCGACTTCGAGGACATTGTCGCGGTCGTGGATGGACGGCCGGAGGTTGTCGATGAAGTCCTCAGCGCGCCTAGAGAACTCCGGAACTGGCTGAAGGGCGAAGCCGCCACCTTGGTGGGTGAGCGTGGCTTTGTGGACGGGTTGTCCGGGATGATCCCCGGAATTGCCGATATTCCCGGCCGGGCCGGGCTCATCATGGAGCGCTTCGTTGCCATCGCCCGCGGGTGATGTGTGTCTCTGGCGCACGGCGTAGCCTTGGACCTTCCGTTGATATGCACCTCCAACTGCCTGCGGGTTCCGGCGACATGGAACCCTTTTTGACGTTGCGTCACTTGCGCCGGCGCAAGTGGACGTTGTCGGGCGTGATGCTCACTCCGGCAATCTCGCAATGAGGGTCTGGCGTATGCGTTCGTGCGCGAGGTGAAGGTCGAACGACCGGCCGGCGGCGAGAATGGGTGGGACGTCGCGGTGGAATCGCTCGTCGGCGACTTTTGCCGCGAGGTTGCGTTCGAACTGCGTTCGGCTGACGCGCTGACCGTCGTGCTCCATATAGCGGGAGAAGCAGGCAACCACCGCATCGACGTCGAGTCGGGGCAGGCGTACCAGCGCTTCATTGAGATCGAAGAGATCGCGCCCCTTCTTCCGCTGGTAGAGTGCCCGCAACTTGGTGCCGAGCAGCTCTTCGGGCCGGTAGGTGAGCACGTCCGTGGCGCCGGCATACCAGGGGCTGTCCACCCGGAATGACATATGATGCAGGCCGAGCACACAGAAGTGCTCCCGCGTGTTGATTTCGATCTTCAGCTTGAGCGGTGTCACGGGCCTGGCTTCCGAGTCGAATCGGTAGTGAAACGTCGCGCGCCCCTGAGTCTGCTTCCAGCGCGGTGCACCCAGCCACGGATCGAGGCGGGCGCGCATGGCGCCCATAATGGGGCCGATCGACCCTGCGTCGACCTGCACCAGGTCGATGTCCTCGGAATAGCGGGCTGGCGGGTCGATGTGGAGCTTGTGCAGGGCCGTGCCGCCGCGGAAGGCGACTGCCCGCGCCAGAAGGCCGTCCTCGAAGAGGGCCACCAGTGCCCGGCAGATGACAAGGTCCTGCTCCACCTGTGCGGCGGTGGACCAGGGTGCAGTTGCTCGCCAGGCCGTGATATGCGCATGCGGTATCACTCTTCGACCTCGACCTCTTCATTGACGAGAACCCGCCACCGCCCGTCCTTCGCCGCCCCGACGCTGGGCCAGTCCGGCCGCAGCGCGACGAAACGCGGGCGCTGCTGCGCGACCCACTCAGCAAGGACGGTTCCGACTTCGCCGGCGCCGACCATGTCCAGCAGGTAGCCCAGCCGCTGGGCATTCGGCAGATCCCCTTCCAACTGCGCAGCCTCGGCGGTGCGGCCGGCGTCCATTCTGGCGGCGAGCTCGGCCAGCACCGTCGCGGCCTGACCCAGTTGGCCGACTCCGTGGAGGTAACGCAGCAGGTCGAGGGCCGTTGCCTCCGGCGTGGAGACGCGCATGAATCCCGTTTCGGTCTTCACGTCGATGGTCGGGGTCGCTTCGATGCGTTGCTTCCGGAAGAACCGAATGCGCCCGCGGCCCGCGGCGACAGGGCGCCATTGGATGTCGGTGACGACCTGGAACTCCTGCGGTTGCTCGCGGGCGGCGCCGTGCAGCGCAGCCGCTGCCAGCAAGCCCACGTAGTATTGGCGCCCGCAGGACTTCATGAGCGCGTCGATGTACCAGTCCGGCGGCGGCGCTGCCGACTGACGATATTCCAGCGGGACGATGACGAAGAATCCGCGACGCGGGACGGCCAGGCGACGCTTGGCCACCAGGCGCTGGACCGCTTTCTTGAGCGCTTCGTCCGAAACGCCGAGTGCCGCGATGGCCTCCTCGCGGGTCAGGACATAGCGGCCGCCGGCCTGGAGCGAATCCACCAAGTCGATCAGACTTGCGGGGGGGGCTGGTTTGTAGGTATGCAAAAGGGGACCTCCGGCGGCCCGTCGTGCGTGCGGACCGCTGGGTCCAGGATACCAAGTATTTTGGAGCATTGCAAATAGATATGCATAAGGGGCCATTATATGGACCCTTGTGTATATGATGTGGCAGTAGGACACCCGTATGAAGGAGTCCGTGCCGCCCGGATCGATGGCGGAGCCGGGATCGACGCGAGGCTGCACATGGTGCTCACGGGCGACGCCGACACGGCGCCGTGTCCTGCCCGCATGACACCCGCGATCTGGGATGGCGACGGCAAACCTGATGGTTCGTGCTGAACCGCGTACGCTGACTCTTCATTGACGGGGCCCCGCCAACGCCTGTCTTTCGGCGCCTGGGGTAGGACGGACCCAAAAGTGCTGGATTGGCCCTCTTGACAATATGTCCGTTTGGACATATGATCTTGCCATGAACCCAACGGACAAGCCGCTCGTGTGGCTCGGGGGGGAGGTCAAATCCCCGCCCTTGAGCAAGGAAGCTCGCCTGGAGGCCGGCTATTGGCTGCGCATGTTGCAGGCCGGTCACGCGTTGTCGTTGCCACACTCGCGCCCGATGCCCGCGATTGGGGCCCGGTGCCACGAACTGAGGATAACCGACCGGACGTCGACTTGGCGGGTATTCTACCGGGTCGACAGTGACGCGGTGCTGATTCTCGAGGTCCTCCAGAAGAAGACCCAACCGACGCCAAAGACGACCATTGCGCTCTGCCGCCAGCGGGCGGCGGCGTACGACACCGACTCCTGAAGCGAGGCCCGAAATGGACAGCAAAAAGCAGAAGAAGCTCGAGGCCAGGGGCTGGGTCGTCGGAGACGCCAGTGAATTCCTTCAACTTACTGACGAAGAGGCCCGCTACATTGAGTTGAAACGCGCTCTCAGCGAAAGCCTCAAAACCGAGCGCCTCAAGCAGCAGGTGACTCAGGTCGAGCTGGCGAAGATGCTCGGCTCGAGCCAATCCCGCGTCGCCAAAATGGAAGCCGGCGATGCTGCGGTTACGGTCGACCTGCTTCTTAAGGCGCTCTTGACGCTGGGAGTGACCAAGAAACAGCTCGCAAAAATCATCGCCTAGGCAGCGCTCTCAACTTCGTCTACGCCGACATTCCCGGCCGGGCCGACCTCGTCAGGGAGCGCTTTTTCGCCATCGCCGGCCGGTCATAGGGGCGCGCTGAATCACACTTTCGCGGCGCCAGAACCAGCGTGCTCCCCGGAATGACCAAAATGCATCGTGTTTGATGTTCAGCCACTTGCGCCGGCGCAAGCGCTCCGCCGAAGATCACGCCACACCTCGCCGCCAGCGCTGTAGAGAATGCGCCGGCCGTCGGTTACACTCTTCCATCGCGACCATCACGCGAGCGGTTGCCCGCGAACGACCGCCGTTCGCCGCCTGGCGGCAGGAGCGATCCGGCCGCCGGGATCAGCGGTGGCGCCGCGCCGGCGCCGGACGGACGACCGGGCGGTGTGGCGGGCGGAGCCCGACAGGTG
>JAIFKS010000136.1 GCA_020049465.1 bacterium
GCCGCCGAACGCTGCCATCAGGAGGTCGTGTCCACCTCTATCGGCGTCTACGGCCCCGAGCACCCCGAAACGATCAAGGCGAAGAACAACCTGGCCGTGCTCTATGGACGGCGGGGCCGGCTGGCCGAAGCGGAGACGGCCCACCGCGAAATTCTGGCGCTCAACACCGCGATCTTCGGGCCCGAAAACCCGGAGACCCTGCTGTCGATGCAGAACCTGGGGGGCGCGCTGCTCGGCCAGGGGCGCTTTGCCGAGGCCGAGGAACTGCTGGACCGGTCGCTGGAGATCTGCGTGCGCACGCTGGGTCTCGAGCACCGGCGCACGCTCAGCATCATGGGTGTGCTGGCCCAGGTCTACAACGAGCAGCGGCGGTTCCCGGAATCGGCCGCCATGCTGGGCCGCGTCGCCGAAGCCTCGGTGGGCAACTTCGGCGAAAGCCACCCGACCGTCGTGATCAACTACTACAACTGGGCTGCCAAGCTGCAGGACATGGGCGACGACCGGGCCGCCGAACCGGCCTACCGCATGGCCCTGGACCGGCACCAGCGCGGCGGCGGCGAGGACCGGCCGTACGTGGCCGCGATCCTCAATGGGCTGGGCAAGGCTGTCGCTTCGCGGGGAAAAGCGGCAAAGGCCGACTCACTGATGGAAGCCGGGCTCGCCATGCGGAAGCGCCTGTTCGGCGACATGCACCTGGAGGTCGCCTACTCGCTGGCGACGATGAGCGACGTGCTCCACCTGCGCGGCGACCACGCGGGGGCGGTCGAACGCCTGCGCGCGTGCGTGGCCATCCGCGACAGCCTGTGCGCCGCGGACGACTGGATGCGCGCGGCCACCCATTCGGATCTCGGCCGCTGCCTGCTCGACCTCGGCCGGGGCACCGAAGCGGTCCCGTACCTGGAGTCGGCCGTGAAGGGGCTGGAAGTTCATGATTTCACCGCGGACCTGGCCGCCGAATCCCGCGGGATGCTGGCCAGGGCCCGGCGGCAATAGACCGGAAAGCGTTCAGGCGGTCGCCATCAGGACGCGGGCCTGCGCGACGTCCGCCGCGATCGGCAGGACCTGATCGACCTTCGTCGTGCGCAGCACCTTTTCCACCAGCGGAGACGGGTGGATAAGCACCACCCGCCTTTCGCGCCGGGACAGCCCCTGCGCGCAGACGACCAGCATGCCGATCACCAGCGAGGCGATGGCGTCGACCCCGCTGAGGTCCAGGACCATGGGCAGCCCGCGGGCGCTGATCCGCTTCAGTTCCTTCTCGAAGTCTGCGGCGTGCGATAGATCGAGGCGGCCGCTGACCACCACGTGGATCAGGTCGTCGCCGCTCTCCACGATGGTGAATTCCAAGGTCTCGATCCTCTGGATGGCGCGGCTTGCCCGCAATTTAGTCGACAACAGCAGTCCTATTTAATCGCTTGGGCGGATTCCCGCCAGCTAACCTTCAGTTTGATTTATAGGCAGCTTTCGCGTCTCGATTTGCGCGTTCCGGGACGAAACCACAAATCAATCCAGACTGGGCAGTTCGGTCCCTTCGCCCGGCGGCGGCAGCGGGATCAGGATGTTGCTCTTGCCGCCGTACGTCGTCAGGCGGTCCTTCACGCGACCTTCGCCTTCGGAAACCACCGGCAGCAGATCGGGCGCGGTCAGCCCCAGCATCTCCTGGAACCAGCCGGCATAGAGCCAGTCCGAACCCCTCCCGGCCCCGGCGATCAGCGGGAATTCCTCGATGAAGCGGACAGCCAGCTTGGCCGGCGTCAGGTTCGCGGCGTAGGACCAGTCGAAATATTTCGCCCCCGACGCGCTGGTGTAGTGCGCGGCCAGATGCTCCCAGTCGATCAGGCGGGCGCCGTGCTTCTGGGAAATGTTGGTGACCGGCGTGACCGAGCAGCGCCAGTACTCGCCTTCCGGCGACAGGCCCGGAGCGATGCGCAGCCGCTGATACCCCATCACATGCAGTTCGCTGACCATCAACAGGACTTTACGGTAGACGGCATCGTTCACGTTCCAACTCCGCTGCTGTCGCTCCGCGCAACCCGGGATCGCCGGCCCTGCGGGGGTCGGAAATCACGGAACGGGGATAACATCGGCCGCAAACCGCGTTGACTGAAGTTTGTCGTTCACGTTTCGGGTTCTTCGGGACTCTTATGGGGTAAGGGCACGCCTCGCCATCCCCAAGGGAGTTCCGGATTTGAACCAGCCCGCCACCGCCACCGTCGAAGCCATGGAACGCCACGGCCCCCAGGTGCTGAAAGCGATCTGGCACCTGGTCCCGTCGGCGGACGACGCCCGGGATCTGTACCAGGAGACCTTTCTGCAGCACCACCTCGCCCTTTCGCGGGGGCGCCGGATCGACCATCCCTGCGCCTGGCTCTGCCAGACGGCCCGGCACGCGGCCTTCCGGCTGCGGCGCCAGCGCCTGAAGCAGGGTCAGCGGCTGGGCGACGAGGTGCTGGACAACCACGCCGCCCGCTCCGTGGATCCCGACCACCGTTTGCTGCTGGACCGCATCCGCGATCTGGCCGCCGGCCTGCCCGAACGGCAGGGCCAGGTGTTCGTCATGCGCCACTTCGAACAGATGTCGTTCGCCGAGATCGCCACCCAACTGGACATCAGCGAGGATGCGGCCCGCGCCAGCGGCCACAAGGCCCTGGGCCGGCTGCGTGCGTTGATGAACCGCAGACCGAAGGATGTCGCCGAGGAGGCCGAACATGTCGTCTGAACTTTCGCGGAGCGGATTCGCACAACTGCAGGACGAATACCTCCGCGGGGAACTGCCGCCGGAGCGGCGCCTGGCCTGTGACCGATTCCTGGAACTTCATCCCGAAGTGCAGCCGGAGCTCGACGAGCTGCGCGCGATCCTGGCTTGCCCCGCGTGGGTGGCGGCCGGTGATCCGCCGGCCGGCCTGCTGGCCCGGGCAAACGACGAGGTGCGCCAGCGCCTGCTCGCGCCTTCGCGCGCACCGGCGCGCGCCACGCGCCTGGCCCGTGTCTGGAGACCGGCGCTCGCCTGGAGCTTCGTCGCGGCGGTGCTCGTGGTGGGCGCCGTCACGTTCTGGCCCTCGGGCGCCCCGCTCGTGTTCGCCGACGTGGTCGCCCGCCTGCAGGAAATCAGCAGTCTGCAGGTCGAAGGCTGGATCCGCGGCGAAGACGGACAGCAGGTGCCCTACCGCCAGTGGCTGCTGGCCGACGGAACGCTGCGCGCCGAAGTGGGGCCTCCGGACCGGCAGCGCGTCGTCGTCCGCCGCGCCGGCGAGCGACGTGTGCTCGATGAAGAGGGCCGGTTGTTCCGCCTGACCGACGTCGCCCGGCGGCACGGAAGCCGCGACGATCTGGCCCTCACCCTGAGGCATCTCGAGGCGCTCTACGACGAGAGCCCCGCGGCCGCCGGCGGCGGCGAACTCACCCGGGAGGATCTCGGCCGGACAACGCGGTTCACGCGGCGCGCGAAGGCCTCGCTGGGCGGAGGACCCGGACGCCTGCAGTGGACGATCGAAGTCGACAAGGACACGGCCCTGCCGGTGACCAGCAGCCTGCACGAGATGATCGAGGGCGCGTGGGTCCGGATGAGCGAGTTGCGATTCACCGCCATCGACCTGGCGCCGCCCGCCGAGGCCTTCGAACTGAAAGGCGACGCGCTGCCGATGGACGAACATGCACGCGAACGGCTCTGGTTCGAACTCGGCATCTCCCCCGGGTCGATCCAGGTTCCGGCGGTCGCGGCACCGGTCGGCGACAGCGATGTCGCCTGGTTCGGTCCTGACGACCTGCCGGAAGGCATGACCGGGGGCGGTTCGACGAACTTCGACGGCGGCGTCACGACGTTTGAAATGCACAACCTGGGACTCGGCGGCCTCGTCGGCTTCGTGTCGGGACACGCGGTCGTCGACAATCCGTCGGCGCAACAGCGTGTTTCCCTGAGGTTGCGGGCCAGGACGGCCCTGCCCTGGCAACGGCAGCTGGCCCCGGTCCTGGAGCATCTGCGCCTGAACGCCGAGGTGATCCGCCGCCCCGCCCCGCAGCGGCGATTCGAGTTCCGGCAGGACGGACGGGCGCTGTCGCCGAGCCGCCATGAAAACGACTTCCAGCAAGTGCATGCCGACCGCGACGGCTACCGCTACCGCTTCGAGCGGATCCCGCTGCGCCACGTCGTGAACGCGATGATGGGCAACAGCACGTTCCAGTGGGCGCCGCACGACTCGGTCGCCTTCGCCGGCGACGCCACCGGCGCTCGCAGCCCGTTCGACGTTGAAGTGGATGCCAGCTTCCACAACCCCGGCGGCGTCTGGGAAACCAATCTGCAATTCCTGAACGAACAGTTCGGCGTGACGGTCCAGGTCGTTGCGGACACGGTGGACGTCCGGGAGATCCTGCTCGTCAGTCAGAACTGACCGGGCCGGGGGCGCCGCGTGCCGATCCGCGTGGCGCCCCTACTGTCCGAACGACCGCACCTTCTCGCGCAGCGCCGCCACCACGCCCGGCTTCGCTTCAAGGTCGGGGTTCGGCACCATCAGCGGGCTCTTGCCCACCGAGGATCCGCCGTACACGATCACCTTCTCGATGTACTCGTCCGTCACCGTCTTCTGCCAGGCCGCGTCGGCATAGTTGCGCGGCTTGGGATCGAGCGCCGCGGCGCCGGCCCCGTCGCCGCGGCCGAACTGGCCATGGCAGGTGGCGCAGCGCGTGTTGAAGATCTCGTGCGCTTCCTTGCGGTCGGCAGCGGAGATGGAAGTGGATTTGCCGGCCTTGCCGGCCTTGTCATTCTCGCCGCCGCCGCCGCAGCCGGCGAGCAGGAGCAGGGCGGCGGCAGCGAAGCCCGCAGCCGTGTATGTCGTTCGGTTCATGGCGTCCTCCGATTCATGCGGCCGTGACCTCCGGATCATTCGTGCTCGGAGGCGTCCCGATCGCAGGCAGACATGATCCGTCCAATCGGCGGCAACCGCAAAAGCGCGCGTTCCCGGCGCAGGTTCGACCATCCACGGACCGCGCCTCTCCCGGGCCATGGCACCCGATAGCAAGCCTTATCCAACCAAGGGACACGGGGGTTCAGGCCGCATCCGCGGCCGCGGCCGTGCCCCGGCGCGACGCTTCGCGGGGGGCGTGAGGTGCGGCGCTCTGGACCGAACGCAGCGGTCCCAGGAGCAGAAGAAGTGCCGTGAGGTTCAAGCAGTAGAAGGTGACGAATCGCCACGAGGTCATGGCCAGCGGCACCAGCGCCGGCGGCAGTTCGCGCCCGATCGTCAGAATGAACATCGCTTCGGCGCCGCCGATGGCACCCGGCGTGGGCGCAAGGTTCATCCCCGTGAAACACAGCCATTGCAGCACAGCGGTGCGCACCAACGGAACGGGGGCGCCCAGGCCGGCGGCGAGCGCGGTGATGATGCTCAGCCTCGCGGCCCAGTGAACGACCGCAAGCCCGACGTTGATGGCCAGCACGCGCGCGCCGCGGCGGCGGACGATGTCGCCGACCGCCTGCAGGTCCCGCCACCAGCGGCGGGTGCGAACGAGCCGTCGTCGCCCGCGCCGTCCCCGGGTGAGCACCGTCATCCCGATCACGGCCGCCACGGCGACGACGGCCAGGGCCGTCGCCGCGGCGCCGGCTGTCAGCCACGTTGCCGATTCCGCGTGCGCCAGTTCGCCCACAGTTTCCAGAAGCCGGGGCAGAAGTCCCGTGGCGATGGCTGCCGCCGGCAGAAGCAGCAGGATTGCGAGCGCATCTTCCAGCGTCCCCAGCAGAACCAGCGCCGTGCCGCCGGCAGCGCCCATTCCATAGGCCGCCAGAGCGGCCACCTTGACCGGAGCGCCGCCGACCGCCGATGGCGTGACGGCCGAGGTGACCTCCGTCAGCATGACCACGCGGGTGGCCGAACGCAGCCGAAATCCAGGCAGCAACAGGCGGCCCCACAGCCAGACTCTCAGTGCACCCACCGCCAGCGGCAGCATCGCCAGAAACACCGAGGCCGCCAGCCAGAACGGGTCCAGCCGCAATGTGTCCAGCAGCACCCGGCGATCGGAAGCGACGAGGCTGTAGCCGAGATCCAGGATGACCCCAACCGCCAGGAGCCAACCGAAGCGGCGGCCGAGATTCGCCAGGCGGGGCAGGATATCGCACGACCGCGGCTTCCGAATCGTCGTCATGCCTGCCTCCGAGCCGGCCGCAGTTGACTGTAGGTCACGAGCATCATGTCCAGGATGCGCGCCCAGTCTCCGTTAGCCTCGGCCCAGGCGCGAGCCGTCCGCCGGCGCTCGTCGCGATCCCGCGCAAGCTCGGAGACGATGGCTGCGGCCATCGCGCAGGCATCGCCGGCCGGCACCAACCGTCCCTGGCCCGGCGGCACGCGGTCCGGAAGCGCGCCGGCGTCCACGCCCACGACCGTCAGCCCGCAGGCCTGGGCCTCGAGCACCGAGAGTCCGAACGTCTCGAACGGGCCGGCCGTCACATAGAGGTCGGATGACGCCAACAGCGTGGCCAGCCGGATCCGGTCGGTCACGAACGGCAGAACCACCAGGCGCGGCTCCATCGCGGCCTGCGCCTCCATTGCCGGACGCAGCGGGCCCTCGCCGATCATCAGCAGGCGAATCCCCGCGGCGCGCGGCAGCGACTGATGCGCCCGTACCAGGACCTCGACCTGCTTCTCGCGATCGAGTCGGCCGCAATAGATCAGCACGGGCCCGCTTCCGGCCGCGGGCCGGAAGAGGTCCCGAAGCGCGCCAGGATCGGCGCGCGCAGGGTCGAAGGCGCCCAGATCGACCCCCAACGGGATCTCGGCTACATTGCCGATGCGCATGGCTCCGAGTCGCCTGATGTTGGCCGGCGAGGCGGCGATGGTCAGATCGTACCGGCCGTAGACACGACGTGCATAGGCCTCGGCCAAGCCGCCGCAGGCCCGGCCGGCGCGCCTGCCCCAGACGCTGGCCACCGGCTCGGCCACGTACGCGGTCGGAAAGTCGGCGTGGTAGAAGCCGACCACGGCGCAGGCCGCATGGCGTTTGCGGTGGCGGAAGGCGACGCCGGACAGCAGGAACGGATTCGCCAGTTCGATCACATCGGGCATCTCGGCGGCCAGAATGCGCGCCACACGACCGGCACGCACATTGAATCGGTACGGACGGTACCCGGGAATGAAGGGCGAGGCGACTTCATGGATGCGCGTGCGGCCTTCCTGGCGCGCGCTGTCCCGCGCACCCGGCACGACGAGCACATGTTCGCAGCAGTCATGGTCGGCGAAATAGCGCTGTCGGGCCAGAATGTAGGTACGGATGCCGCCGCTGCGGGCGGTGAAGGACTGCACGACATCGCAGATCTTCATCGCCCTCCCAGGTCGGATCGGTCGGCGATGGACGATTTGCCGTGGTGCCCCGTGACCGACTCACCACGTCCGGTCACGGGGCCTCCATCGGCTGAGCTCCGCTCGCTCTACTTGACCAGCGTCAGCCGGCGCACCTGCGTCAGGCTGTCTGTGCGCAGCACGGCCAGGTACACGCCGGCCGGGGTGTTCGTCGCGCTCCACGACAGCCGGTACTCGCCGGGCTCGCGCGTGCCGTCGAAGAGCGTCTCCACGAGGCGACCGCGCATGTCGACGATATCCACACGGGCGTGCGTACGCTTGGCCACGCTGTAGGAGATGCTCGTCAACGGATTGAACGGGTTCGGGTAGATGCCCGTCAGCGCCGTCCGCGCGGGAAGGCTGGCCGGCACCGTGCCGGGCTCCTCGATCGGATCCTCGATGCCGACGGTCATGGTATCGAAGAGCATGATGTCGATGGAGCCGGAGATCTCGTTGCTGACCAGCACCAGGGCCTGCCCGATCGGGCTATCGGCGGCGCTGACATACTCGATGCCCTCGGGCCCGAGCCCGCCGGCCGTGCCGCCCGAGGGGCTTCCGGTCCAGACACGTGTCGACGTGTACTCCATGAACAGCGGAGCTGTGGGGTCGGTCACGTCGTACAGCATGACGCCGCCCTGGCGCTCGAGGCCGATCACGGCATACCAGCGTCCGTCGATCGACGCCAGCGCCACGCCCTCGGGCTCCGGACCCTTGTCGTCACTGCGGCTGTCGAAGCCCGTGTTGCTCGTGTTGGTCCCGTTGAAATACGTGGGCTGGAGGGCGGCGACGATCTGCTCGAAGTCGTCACCGCTGTCGTAGACCAGATTGCCGGCGGCGTCCCGGATCGAGAAGCTGCGGGCGCCAAACGAGTGGAGAACGTCAAGGTCGCCGTCACCGTCGGTGTCGCCGTTGACGGTCGACGTCAGCAGGCGCCCGAGGTTGGCGTTCAGCTTGAGGCTGGCGGCGTCGGGGAATACGGTCGGATCCAGGGACCGCGTCGAGAATCGCGCCTCCTCGTCGAAACCGCCATAGGAGCGCGTATCGCCTTCATTGGCGGTCACGAGATAGGTCTGGCCGGCGACGGAGTAGGCAGCGATGGCGTCCGGCAGGTAGTAGCCCTGCACGGGCCAGTTGGCGATGTGGATGCCACCGTCCTGGTTGCTGGGATCCAGGCCGTTGCCCGGCAGGGAGTGGTCCTTGGTGCCCAGCGGGACGATCGCCGTCACCGTGGCGGACGCGACGTCGAGCACGGCCAGGGCATTGGCCTCCTGGCAGGACACCCACGCGGTCAGGCCGTCGGCCGACATCGCGATGTACTCGGGTTCGAGGTCCTGAGCCACCGTCGCACCGGGCCCGAACAGGCGCACGCCCGCGGCCTTCAGCGCCGCGGCCTGGCCGTTGAAGGCGCTGAAGCCGACCTGTGTCGCCGTGGCGGCCGCCACCCCGGCGCTCAGGTCCACGATCGTGACCGAACCTTCGGGGTCGTTCGTGTACGAGTCGTCGGGCTCACCCTCGTTGGCCGTCAGCACGCGCGTGCCGTCCGGCGAGAAGGTGATCATGTCGGGCAGGGCGCCCGCCGGGACATCGTTCAGGTGGCTGCACATGCCGCTCGTCTCGAAGAACACGATCCGGCCCATATCCTGCTTCGGATTCGCTTCGACAGCCGCGGCCAGCACGCCGCCATGAACGTCGACCGAATTGGCGGCATGGCCCCATGGCGACAGGTCGATGGCGAACAGGAAGACCGGGCTCGTCGGGTCCGACAGGTCGATGACCTCGACGGCGCCCGTCGAAGCGTTGACCGAGAAAACCCGCATCGTCAGCGGGTCGTAGGAGGCGATCTCGGTGCCGCCGCCGTCGTAGACGCCGGTCTTGTAGGTGCCGATGGGTGTCAACGTCATAGGGTCAGCGAGGGCTGCACCGGCCAACGCCAGCACGCCTGTCGCGGCGAGAACAAGTCTACGCATGGAGTCCTCCAGAGTCTGCGATTGTGGGGATACATGACGGGTTCAGGCGGCACCCGCCCGCTCCGTCAGCGGGAAGTGCGCACCAAGGGCGGAATCGGCCGCCAGCCGCCGGGCCAACTCGTGCTCCCGGTCCAGCCACCGGCTCACGACCGGACGGCTGATCTGTTTGAGCACCAGACGCACCACTTCGCGTGTCGGGCCGCGGCGCAGGCGACGCGAGTTCACGAGATGACGGACGAGCAGGGCGATGGCCCGGTGCTGGCTCTGCAGCACGGAGTCGGCGACGATGCGCTCGCCGCGCTCGTTCA
>JAIFKS010000131.1 GCA_020049465.1 bacterium
CTCCACGCATACGCAAGGAGCGCCTACGTGACCGGACGCCGACGCTATGTCGTGTATGCCGTGCTGGCAGCACTCACCTTTGCCGTCTTCGCCGGCGTGCTGGGGCACGACTGGATCCAGGTTGACGACAGCGTCTACGTCTACGACAACCCGGTGGTCAGCCGGGGCCTGACCGCCGGAGGCGCGCTTCATTTCCTTTTCCACAACCATGGCCTGAACTGGGTGCCGGTCACCGCGTTTTCCCACCTGCTCGATGTCCGGCTCTACGGCCTGGATCCCAGAGGCCATCACGCGACGAATCTGCTGCTCCACGTGGTCAACACGCTGCTCGTGGCCATCGTCCTGCGACGGTTGACGGGCGCCTGGTGGCGCAGCGTTGTCGTCGCGGCGGTGTTTGCCGTTCACCCGCTGCGCGTCGAATCGGTAGCCTGGATCGCCGAACGCAAGGACGTGTTGAGTCTCCTGTTCTTCCTGCTCACGCTGCTGGCCTATGCCCGGTGGGCCGAGCGCCCCCGCCCGCGCCGCTACCTGCTCGTCTTCACGGCGCTGCTGCTCGGCCTGTGGTCCAAGCCGATGCTCATCACACTGCCTTTCGTGCTGGTGCTGGTCGATGTCTGGCCGCTGGGGCGCCTGGCCACCGGCCGGAAAGCCGCACGCTCCGCGCCCCCGGCCGGCGCCCGCCCCGTGACGGCTCCGGCGCGCCCCTGGTGGGGCCTGCTGGCGGAGAAATGGGCGCTGCTGATCCTGATCGCGGTGGTTACGGCGGTCACCTACAACATCCAGAGCCACGCCGGCGCTTTGCCTGATGCGGAGGTCTTCACTTTCGGCCGCCGGCTGGCCAATGCGCTGATCGGATACTGGCGCTACATCGCCATGATCTTCTGGCCGTATCGGCTCTCGCCGTTCTACCCGCACGAAGTGGACGTGAATTTCGTCGGCGCCATCGTGGCTGCCGCCGTCCTGCTGGCGGTCACGTTGGTGACGCTGGGACAGGCCCGCCGACGTCCGTATCTGGCCTTCGGCTGGTTGTGGTATCTCGGGACGCTGCTGCCGGCCATCGGTCTGATCCAAACCGGAATGCACGCCTATGCCGACCGCTTCACCTACATCCCCGGCCTGGGTCTGGCGATCGCCGTGGTGTGGGGAGGGGCCGAGGCCGTGGCCGCGCGACCGCGCCCCGGGCGCCCGCTGGCTCTGGCCTTGACGGGGCTGATCCTGGCGACTTTGTCCGTGATGACCGTTCACCAGCTGGGCTACTGGCGCAACAGCGTGACTCACGGGGAGCGCGTCCTGGAAGTGTCCGGCGACAATCCACTGGCCCGCAGGTTGGCCCATCAGTGGATCGGACGCGCACTCTACAGCCAGGGTCGCCGACAGGAGGCCGCGGTTCACTTCGAGAAGGAACTGGGGCTGGCCGTCGGTTATGAAGACAGCCTGCGCGGGCTGTTGACGCTGTCGCCGGACGACCTGGAGACCCGGCGCGAACTCGCGGCCACGCTGACCCGCGAATCCCGCGTCGAAGACGGCGTCGAGGAATATCGCGGGATCCTGAGCCGAAGCCCCGACGATCTCGATGCGCTGAACAACATCGCCTGGATCCGCGCGACCCACGAGTTCGCCCGCCACCGCGACGGTGCCGAAGCCTTGCGGCTGGCGCTTTACGCCTGCGAGATCAGTCCGGAGCCGCTGGCCGTCCTCTACAGCACGCTCGCGGCGGCAAGCGCCGAGGCCGGGAAGTTCCCGGAAGCGGTCGAAGCCGGACGCCGCGCCGTCGCCCTGGCCGGGGCGGCCCGACAGGCTGCGGAGGCTGAACGCTATGCGCAGCAGCTCCGCGAGTACGAAGCCGGCCGTCCGTTCCACCACGGATACTGACCGAATGGTGCTTTGAATTTCTCATGATGTATGATGCCGATGCGCTCGCCTCTGTCGCTCGGCATCGTACGCGAAAGGTCGCCATGACTTTGACCGTGACCACCCTGCACCTCTATCCGGTCAAGGGCTGCCGCGGGACCTCGCCCGCGGCCGCCCCGGCGCGGGAGCGAGGCTTTGCCGGCGACCGCCGCTGGATGATCGTCGACGCCGACGGGCATTTCGTCTCGCAACGTTCGCGGCCGCCGCTGGCGCTGATCACCACCGACCTGCGACCCGGGTTCCTGGAACTGGCGGCGCCCGGCTGCGCTCCACTGCTGCTGGCGCTGGCTGATGACGGCGGCCCGCGCCCGGGCGCGGCCTCCGCGCGCGACGTCACGGTCTGGGACGACAGTGTCGCCGCGGTCGACGCCGGCGACGAAGCGGCCGCCTGGCTGCGCGGGGCCGTGGGGGAAAGCGCACGCCTGGTCTTCATGCCCACCGGCACGCGGCGAGCGGTCGATGGCCGCTACGGCGCGCCCGGCGACCACGTCAGCTTCGCCGACGCCTATCCGTATCTGCTGATCTCCACGGCATCGCTCGACGACCTGAATGCGCGGCTGCCGAAGCCGCTGCCGATGGATCGCTTCCGGCCCAACCTGGTGGTCACCGGTTGCGCGCCGTACGCCGAGGACGGGTGGCGCCGCGTCCGCATCGGCCCGGTGGTCTTCCGGTTCGTGAAGCCCTGTACCCGCTGTGCGGTGACGACCATCGACCAGGCGACGGGAGCGCCCGACGGACCGGAGCCGCTGCGCACGCTGGCCGGCTACCGTAATGGCGAGGACGGGGTGCGCTTCGGGATGAACCTGATCGCCGAGGGCGAAGGCCTGGTGCGGGTCGGGGACGCGGTCGTGGTGCTGGAATAGCGCCCACGCGCCGAACCAACCGCTTACTTCGATGCCCGCTTGCCGTCCTCCCGCCTCCGTGCGAGCTTTCCCCGGTACCCGCACCGGGAGGCCCCGCCTTGAACCACGACCTTGTCCGCGAATTTCTTGCCCGCATCGAACTGTTCCGCGACTTGACCCCCGAAGAGCTGGCGCATATCGCCGCCCGGATGGCCGTGGTCGAGCTGGCGCGCGGCGAACTCCTCTTCGAGGAGCACACGCCGCGCCGGAACCTGCATGTCATCGAGACGGGCGAGATCGAGCTGTTCAAGCGGCTGCCCGAGGGCGGCGAGAAGCGCCTGGCCTTCTTCGGCGCGCGCGACTTCCTGGGCGAGGGCAGCCTGCTGGACGACTACCCGCACTCGGCCTCGGCCCGCGCGCTGCAGGACTGCCGCATCCTGCGGCTCAGCCGCGAGGACTTCCTGGAACTGGTCCGCGACGAATCGGTGGCCGCCGCCAAGCTCCTGTCGCGCACGGCCCGCGTCATCTCGCGGCGCATGCGTCAGAATTCGGCGCGCGTCGCCAATGCGGGCGCGCAGTACCTCAGCGGCCGCACGCGCAGCGAGCACGACCTGCTGGGCGATCGCGAAGTGCCGCACGAGTTCTTCTACGGCATCCAGACCCTGCGCGCGGTGGAGAACTTTCCCATCAGCGGCGTGGTGCTGGGCCATTATCCGGTGCTCATCGAGGCGCTGGCGATGGTCAAATCGGCCTGCGCGAAGGCCAATGCCGACCTGGGGCACCTGCCGGCGCCGGTGGCCGACGCCATCGTGCAAGCCTGCCACGAGATCATCCAGGGCAAGCTGCACGGGCACTTCGTGGTGGATATGATCCAGGGTGGCGCCGGCACCTCGACGAACATGAACGCGAACGAGGTGATCGCCAACCGCGCCCTGGAAATACTCGGCTTCGAGAAGGGCGAGTACCGGCACTGCCATCCCAACAACCACGTGAACCTGGCGCAGTCCACCAACGACGCCTACCCGACGTCGCTGCGCATCGCGCTGATCCGCTCCAACCGCGGCATCTGCGACGTGCTGCGCGACCTGGTCGATGCTTTCGCCGCCAAGGCCGTCGAGTTCACCGACGTCATCAAGATGGGGCGCACCCAGCTGCAGGACGCGGTGCCCATGACCCTGGGCCAGGAGTTCGAGGCCTATGCCGTCACGCTGGGCGAGGAGATCGAACGCCTCGAACAGAACGCGGCGCTCTTCCAGGAGGTCAACCTGGGCGGCACGGCAATCGGGACGGGCATCAACGCCGACCCCGAGTTCGGCGCGCGCGCCGTGGCGCACCTGCGCGTGATCAGCGGCCTGGACATGCGGCTGGCGCCGCACCTGATCGAATCCACGCAGGATACCGGCGCCTTCATCATGTACAGCTCGGCCATCAAGCGTCTGGCGGTCAAGCTCTCGAAGATCTGCAACGATCTGCGCCTGCTGTCCAGCGGACCGCGCACCGGTTTCGGCGAGATCCAGCTGCCGCCGATGCAGCCCGGTTCGTCCATCATGCCGGGCAAGGTGAATCCGGTGATTCCCGAGGTGGTCAACCAGATCGCCTTCAAGGTGATCGGCAACGACCTGACCGTGACGCTCGCGGCCGAGGCGGGGCAGCTCGAGCTGAACGTCATGGAGCCGGTGATCGTGCAGAGCCTGCTCGAGTCCATCGAGATGCTCAAGAACGGCATGGACACGCTGCGCGTGCGCTGCATCACGGGGATCGTCGCCAACGTCGAGCGCTGCCGCGAGCACGTCGAGCGCAGCATCGGCATCGTCACGGCGCTGAATCCGGCCCTGGGCTACGACGCCAGCACGCTGCTGGCGCAGGAAGCGCTGATCACGGGCCGCGGCGTGTACGAACTGGTGCTGGAAAAGGGTCTGCTGTCGCGCGAGGAGCTCGACCGGCTGCTGTCGCCCGAAGCGATGGTGCGGCCGCGGAAGATCTGAGCGGGCAGGAGAACCTGCGCCGGCGCAACTCCGTCCGCCGCTACAGGTCCGCCGGCAACGCCGCGCGCACAGCCGCGCCGAACCGTTCCATGTAGGCTGCCGGGTCCGCGCTCCGGATGGGCACGCCCGGCGCATAGACGAGGGTCCCGCCGTCGCGCTTCAGTTCAGCCAGGAGTCCGGCGACCACCGGTGACAGATGTTCCTCCAGACCTTGCGCAGGCAGCCGGGTGACCTGCACGCGGTCCGGCAGGACATCCAGGTCAGCCGCGTCCATGAGCGTCAACAGCCGCACCGGTCCGGCCACGTGGTCCAGCAGGTACAGCAGAGCCGGCGCGTTGTTGCACCCGGCATCGTCGATGATCCGCAGGCGCCCGTCGTCGAAGATCGTCTCCATCCGGTGCTTCAGGGGCCGCAATCCGTCGAGCGCCCGCTGGATCACCTCGTCGCCGATCCCCAGCCGGATGGCGACCATCACGCCGGCCATCAGGTTCTCTGCGCCTCCGATCAGCCCCGTGGACCGCGTCGAGAAGCTCCGACGGTCGCCGCCGCTGCGATAGTGGATGACCTGCCCGGCGGCGTCGAAGCGGCAGCCTTCGTCCGTCTCCTCATTCAGCGAGAACGTGAGCACGCGCGACTTCACCCCGGCCTGCACGGCCCAGCCGCGCAGTTCCTCCGGCAGGATGCAGACCTGACCGGGAATCTGCGCCCGGCAGATCCGGGTCTTCAGATCGAAATAGGTCCGGAAGTCGGGGTAGCGGTCCTGGTGGTCGGGGAAAACGTTGGTCACGACGTGGATGTCGGACGTGAAGCGCTCGATCGCCTCCATCTGGTAGCAGGCCAGTTCGGCGACGATGAGGTCGCGCGCCGGGCTGCAGGCGGACAGCGGCTTGCGGATGTGCCCGCCCAGTTCGAAGTCGAGGTTGCCGGCCGCCGCGAGAACGGCTTCCACGACCGCGACGGTGCTGCTCTTGCCCTTGGTCCCGGTGACCGTCACCAGTTTGCCCGGCAGGTGGCGCCGCGCCAGTTCAATCTCGCTGATGACCTCGATGCCGCGTGCGCGGCATTCCGCGAGCACGGGCAGGTCGATCGGCACGCCCGGACTCAGGACGACGAGCCCGCAGGCCAGGAAATGCTCCGCACGGTGACCGTCGAAATGGCACGTCCAGCCGTGGTCGCGCGCGCGAGAGACGGCGGCGGGATCCGCTTCGGCGGCCGATCGCCGCTCCGAAAAGCACACCTGCCAGCCGTGACGCTGCAACAGGTCGGCGGCGGCCACGCCGGTCGTGCCCAATCCGACCACAAGTGCGTTGGGACCTGCCACCAGCCCTATCCCTTCATGACCGCCAGGGGCTTCAGTTCGGCGAAGACCTTCGCCAGACCCAGGCCTTCGACGAGGCTGCGCACGCGCTGCGGGTCCTTGAACGTGGAATTGTGTTCCCGGGCGATGTTGAACGTGCCTTTCGAATAGAGGGCGACCCGATTCTCGGCCATCGACCTGTCGATGTCCTCCTTCGTGAACCGGTTCACCTTGGTGCGGTCGATGATGCGTCCCGTGCCGTGGTTCACCGAGCCGTAGGTCTCGCGCACGCCGTCGCCCGGCACCATCAGGAACGAATTCAGTCCCAGCGCGCACGGCAGGAGGACCGGCTTGCCGTAGCGCCGGTAGAGCGGCGAGGTCTGCTGGTCGGCCGGCCGGGCCACGGAAGCGCCGGTGCGGTGCACCCACAGTCCCTCCTCGAAGGAGAGGGCATCGTGGATGCTGTCGAAGAAGAGCTCGGCGCCGATCGCCCGTTCGGACAGGATCTCGGCCAGCGTGTCGCGCAACCGCAGGCGGTTCAGGAAGCCGAAGTTCGCCGACGCCTTGCAGAAGGAGATGAAGCGGCGCCCGGCCCGCGAGTCCGTGGGCAGCGTGAAGAGTTCGTCCTGCCTGCCGTAATGGAACGGATGCCCGTAGAACCGAAGGTGGAAGGCGAGCTTGGCCAGCTCCTGCCTCGTGCGCGCCCAGTTCCGGAACGTCTTGTAGGGCGTGAACGTCTTACCGATGTTCGCCAGCTGGTTGCCGTCGGCGTGCATGGTCAGCAGCAGGTCCCCCTTGCGGACACCGAACCAGTCGGCCACCTCGCGGTCGACGATCGACAACACTTCCACCAGCTCGATGAAGTGGTTTCCGGCCGCCAGGATGCCCATCTCGTCCGCGGCCTTCGCGTAGTTCTCGCGGGGGAACCAGGACCGGAAATCGAGGTCCGCGGCGACGTCCCGGTCGCGGAACATGTTTCCGTGGAAATCGATCCGCGCGCGCGTGGCCTCGTCGAGCGACGCCACGCTGTCGGTCCCCTCGGCGAGCGCCGTGTCCACTTCGGATGCGGACAGCGACCGCGCGTTCTTCCGGATCGGGATCCGCTCCATGAATCGGGTGAAGATCTCGTGGACGTCTCCCGCGGCGAGATCGTCCTTCCGTTTGTCCAGACGGATGGCCGAGAACCCGCAGCCGGTTCCGTTGCCCACGGCGCAGGGCAGGATGCGGTCGGGTCCGGTGGCGACCGCGGTGCCGGTCGGGATGAAGTTTCCGATCTTGTAGTGGATGTCGGGCAGCCCGACCACGGGATGGACCAGCCGGTTGTGGTCGGCGATCACCTGCAGCCTGTCGACGACCTCGCGCGCGAAGAGATCCTCTTCCAGGAAGATGCGCACCTTCGTGGTCCGGGCCTCGTACTCGAGAGGCTGCAACTTTTCAAGCACCAGCTGGTTCAATGGATCTTCCCCCGCCTCTCACGGTTTCCGCCCGCAGAAGACAAATGAACTCCCCGAGAAACACGGCACGCGCCGCGGGCGCAGGCCGAAATCGGAGGCGTTCCAGGTCAGGTTCTTCAGGTCCCCGAGATTCGTCGCGAAGTCCCGTCCGGCCATCCGGCCGAACATGTCCAGGCCCGTCTCATAGGTCGGGTACGAGACCTCGACGCCGATGAAACCGTTCCCGCGCAGCAGGCCGGCCAGGCTGTCCTCGTCGAATTCCTGCAGGTGCCAGGGCCAGATTCCCTCGCTCCGCAGCCCGGGGTCGGCGCGCCCCGTCGTGTTCACGCGGTAGGCGAAGAGCGACGACACCGGCGTGCTCCCGATGAGGTGCCCACCCGGCCGCAGCAACGAGCAGCACTCGCGCAGGAGTGTCGACGGCGCGTCGACGTGCTCGATCAGCTCGTAGGCCAGGACCGCGTCGAAGGCGCCTTCCGGGTGCGGCAACCGGCCTCCGGGGCAGTGCACGAAGCTCAGGTTGTCCGGTCCCTGCCATATCACGCGGGCCGCGGCGATGGCCGCTTCGTCGATATCGGAGACGACGAATGTGCGTTCGGGGTGGAGGCGCGACAGCAGGTAGGCGCCGAACCCGAGACCGCAACCGATCTCCAGCACCCGCGCCCCGAGCTTTTCCGCGGGCGTGACCGCGTAGCGGTACAGGGTCTCGGAGTCGTAGGGAAAGCCGTCGAGCAGCCCCGTCGTCGGCTTCTCGCCGCTGCGGCCGCCGTCGGCCATGTCGCGGAGCGTCGACTCCGCAACGCGGAGCCTGCCGACGATCTCCTCCTGCAGTCCGTCGAGACCATCAGGCAACCGGCGGTCGCACGCCGCTCCGGATCCGGGTAGGACAGCCGTTTCGCGGACCGCAGTCACCGAGGTCGCGTTGACCGCTGTCACCTGCCCCGACACCAGACCAAGCAGGGGCACGCTGTTTCCGCAGAAGTCGCTGATGGGGAAAAAGGCCTGCCGCGCGCCCACAGACGCCAGGCGGGACAGCACTGCGCAGGTCTCCTCCTGCGTGATGCGCCCATACATCGATTCCGGAAGAACGTAGCAGTCCGTCACGCCCGCGTCCCGCAACCGCGGCAGCAGCGAAGGCGCCTGCTTGGCCAGGAGCAGCGCCGCGGCGCCGCGGCAGTCGACGCGCTCCAGGAACCCCGGCACCAGGTCGGCGGCGCAGGGGAAGGCGAGGAGGGTGTTCACGCCGTAGGATCTCATGCGACGAGGTCCTTGATCCATTTTTCCCGGAACCGGGTCCTGTCGCCCACGGCCTCGATGAAGCCCAGCAGGTCCTCCCGGGTCAGCCCTTCGGTCAGGTAGCCGATCGCCTTGTAGTCGATCTTCCTCGGGACGGCGTCGATCTCGCCGCTCGCCAGCAGTTCCTCGTGGATGGGGGTGCCGGGAATCGGGTTGAAGATGCTGACGTTGCAGCGATCGAAGTCGTTCTCGACGATGAAGCGCCGCGTCTGCTCCAGGTCCTCGGGTGTCTCGCCCGGGTAGCCGCACATGAAGTTGCCGACGATGTTCATGCCGTTCCTGTGCACCAGGTCGATCTTCTCCACCACGCCGCCGAGGTCCATCGTCTTTCGCATCCGCCTGAGCGTCCGCTTCGAGCCGCTCTCGGGCGAGATGACGATCTCGTTCCAGCCGGCGCGCTTCATCAGCGCCAGCAGTTCGTTGTCCAGCCGGTTGACGCGCACGCCGTTGACCGTCGTCATGACGAAACGGTAGCCCGTCCGTTCCTTCAGGCGGATGATCGCCTCGCAGATCTCCTTGGCGAACCCGCCGTCGAAGGTCAGGTTGTCGTCGAGGATGCCGAACTGGCGGATCCCGTGCTTCTCGTAGAGTCCCTCGATCGTCGCGGTGACGAACTCCTTCGAGTGCTTGCGGATCCTGTGCCCCATCACGAGGGGCCCCTGGCAGTAGCCGCAGCGGTAGGGGCAACCCCGCGTGACCATGAGCGGCGCCGCGCGGAACTTGTCCTTCAGGGAATACATCCAGTCCTTGTAGCCCGACTCCAGGTAGCGGTCGAGCTGCAGGGCCTCGTAGTCGATGAGCCCGAACTGGTCGAGATCCTCGCTGAAACACTCGGGGAACGCGATCGGTTGTCCCGCGGCGAAGACGCCCTCGACCGGCGCCGGCGCGGCGCGATCGCGCAGCAGGTTCTCCAGCAGGGCGCGGAAGGCGCCTTCGCCTTCGCCCACCACCGCGTAGTCCGCCTGCGCAAGGTGCGCCGACGGGCCGCCCGCCACGACGATGGCATCGCTGTGCCGGCGCACGGTCTCGATGGTCCGCTGGACGTTGGCGATGTTGAAGCCCCAGCAGCTGACGGCCACGACATCCACGCCCTCGAGCCGGGTCCGGATCCCTTCGGGCGAGATGTCGTCGAGGGCGCAGTCCAGGATGGAGCAGGCGACGCCCGGCAGGTCCCTGACCGCGTTCAGGACATAGCCCAGCCCGAGCGGGAAGACGCAGTGATCCTTCAGGGTTGCGCCCTTCATCCCGCAGGGCCAGACCAGCCGAACTTCCATGTTCCCAGGTTCCTGTCCGGGGTTTACGGACCCCGGCCTTCGTCGGCGGCCGGTCCGGCCCGTCTTTGGTCGTACCATCGACCATGTGCGGGAGCAAGGCTCAGACCACCTGCCCGGGATCCGAAGATTTCCATGGCGGACCGCAGGTTTTCGCGGGCGCTCCCTTCCATCAGCAACCGATGGCCCGGAGGCGATGCCGGATCGGTGTAGTAGAGCAGGGTCGGGTTCCTGGCCGCAGCGACGCCGTCCACGTCGAGCCCGAGGGCGATCTGCAGGGCTCCGGCGAAGAAATCGAAGGGCACCCCGGCCGCCGGAAACAGCCATTCGGCGATGCCGTCGCCGCCCAGGTCGGCGTGGATCTCGATGAAATGCGCCTTCCCGGCGAAATCCAGGCGAAGAGAGACCGCGAGCATCGCTTCCGCCTGTGGAAACAGGGCGACGAAGGCCCGGATCAGCTCCTCGGCGTCCTTTTTCTCGACACCGCCCTCGATGACCGACGGCATGCCCAGCCCCAACCCGACGATCCGGCCGTGGTCATCCAGCCCCACCAGTTCGTCCCACCAGGCCAGGAAGCGGGTCTGCCCGCCCGCGATGCGGCAGAAACAGCCCACATCGATGCCGTCGAGCCAGGACGAAATCTCCACCTGCCCGTTGGCCGTCATCGCCGCGGCGGCCGCCACGGCGTCATCGAGCTGGGCGGCGGTTTCGCATATGGTGATCCCCGCCTTGCCCTTGATGGTCTCGTCGGGCTTGACGATGGCCGGCAGCAGGCTGAGCGCGCGGTCCCGCTGCATCGGGTCCCAGAGCATCCCGTCGGGCGCCGGCAGGTCGTCGGAGTGGCAGAAATTGCGCAGCACCGACTTGCCGGTGGCCACCTGCACCAGTTCGCGGGTCAGGCCGGGCAGGCCGTAGTGCCGGGCGATCTCCACGGCGGTGAACAGGGGAGCGCCGGTGGTGCGGGCCAGCACGGCGACAGGGCGCCGGGGCCCCAGGGCCGCGATGACGGCCCGCAGCGCGCCCGGAGCGTCATGCGTGCTGTGGATCACCTTGAGTTCACAGAGAGCGAGTCCCGGTGACGACGGATCGGCGTCGATGCCCAGGACCCGGTAGCCGCGGGCGAGGGCCTGCCGGATCAACGGCGCCTGGCTGGCGCCGGCGGCCACGCTGATGACGATGTCCGCTGCTGCCAGGTCCGCTGATGCCATGGGCGCCTGCTCGGGGGAAGTTCCGGTCATTGCGGCCGACGGCCGATCAGCACCACTTCGCGGCCCAGTCCCAGGTCGGCGAAGGACCGGTACAGCCGCCGCTTCAGGTCGCCGAGGCCCGCCTTCGCGAGGTTCATCTCGAGCTGTTTGCGCCGGCTGTGGCACTGGCGACCGAGCTTGTCGTTGCCGACGTAATTTTCCCCCATGAGCAGGAACATGTCGATGGGGAAGCTGGTGTCGCGCTCGAGCACCGGGAACCCGCCGTTTTCCATCAACCGGCCGAGGGAGTCGAAGTCGAAGAAGTTGATGTGATGCGGCGGCGCCACCCACCACGGTTCGAAGCCGCAGACCTCGCGCAGCGCCTTCTGGAAGGGATTGAAGTCGTTGGGCACGACGATGCAGACGAGCCCTCCGGGCTTCACCAGCCCGTGGATCAGCCGCAGCATCGCCGTCGGGTCGGGGATGTGCTCCAGGACCTGGCTCAGGTGGACCACGTCGAACGTCCCCAGCCCGGCCGCCGTCCTGTCGTCGAGGAATTCCTCGACGATCTCCAGGCCGAGTTCGCGGCTGTGGGCCGCCGATTGCGTCGACGGCTCGATGCCGAGCGTCTTCCAGCCGCGCTCCTGCCCGCGCAGCAGGAAGAAGCCCGGTCCCGAGCCCACGTCGAGGATGGTCCGGGCCCCGGCGGGCAGTAGCGACTCGAAGCGTTCGTAGCGTTCATCGTAGACCAGGTCGGTCCAGGGGCGGTCTTCGCGCGTCCGTTCCAGATAGAGCGGCTTCTCCTGGCTGTAGTACTCGTGCCGGTAGACCGACTCGAGCTCCTCCGCGGTCGGCACGGGCATCAGGTGCCGGAACCCGCAGGCCACGCAGTCGATGACGTCGAAGCCGCCGACCTGCGCGCAGACGGCCCCCTGGTGATCATGCGATCGATCCTGCCGTGTCATGCCCACCGCGCCTTTCCCGGTTCACTTCTCGAGCACGTAGACCAGCCGCACGCCGCCTTCATGCCGTTCGTGCGGGTACCCCGAGGCCTGCAGGGACCGCCGCAATGCGTACAGCGATTCCGGCTCCAGCCCGAGATTCTCCATCAACAGCGACTGGCAGTAGGAAGCGCCGTTGTGGACCGGTCGCTTCTGCACGCGCAGGCCCAGGGCCCGGAACGTCATCGCCAGCTTCTCGAGGTCCGGCCGGCAGGCCGGCGGGGCATCATCCAGAGGGCCGCCGGCCAGCAGGTTCGCGGCCGTGTCGTGCAGTTCGTCGATGGCGCTGACCGCCACGCTGAACACGACGCGCCGCCGTGCGGCCGCGATCATGGCCGTCAGTTCGGCGCCCGGGGCGGCCGGCAGTCCGCGGCTCCACAGGTCGGGCGCGACGACCACGTCGTAGGAGCCGGGCTCCACGGCGTCCGTTTGCCCGTCGGCGAGCATGCTGTCGCGGCGCGTGTGGAACGCGAGCGGCATCTGCGCCACCAGATCCGAGCCTTCGGGGGCCAGTTCCAGCACTTGCGGGTGCTCCACGCCGGCGGCCGTCACTTCGTCGGCCAGCGCCTGCAGGTGCACGTAGTGCGCGTAGCTGACCTGCGGGCGCAGCAGTCGCGGGCGTTCGAGCGGGCTGTCGAAGGTCAGTTCGGGCAGGTCGACGTCGGGTGGCCCGTCGGCCAGCATCTGCTCGGCCAGGTCCGCCACGCGAACGGCGGCGCGGCCGTCCGGCGGGCCCACGTAGCGGCGCAGGACGCTGTCGTCGGGCAGCGCCGGTTCGCGCGTCCGCTGTGCCAGCCGGTCCAGGTGCGGGACCAGGCGCTCCGTCAGATCCAGCCCGCGTCCCGGAATCCACAGCCCGCCCAGCGCGTCGATTTCGGCGGCGGCCCGGCCGCTGCGCGATCGCAGCGAGAAGTAGGCGGCCGTGCGGCCCAGGAAGCGTGCCTCGAGCCACACGCTGCTCGAAAAGCTGATCACCAGCGCGCTGTCGAGGATCAGCCGCGCATTGTCGTCCGCGTCCGTCAGCACCTGGACGATGCCCTGCAGCTCCTCCGGCACGGCGCGCTCGTACAGATGGGCGACGCCGTGCGCCGATTCGGCCGGGTGGGGCTTGATCCGCACCGGCGCGCCGGGAAAGCGGGCGCTCAGCGCGCGGTACAGGCGCGTCAGTTCGTCGCACCACGCGTCCGGTTCGTAGCCCAGCGTGCTGCGCGGCCCGACCCAGGTGTGCGCCTGCCCGAAGATCGTGACGCCGGTACCCGTCGCCTCCGCGCCGTCGCGCGCCGCCGCCAGGTGGTCGAATTCCGGCGGTCCGGTGACGACCAGCCGCTGCGGGTCGATGCCCAGCGCGGCGTAGTGGCGCGCATCCTCATCGCCGTAGACGGCCATGCGATCGGCCGCGAAGGCCAGGTGCGCGGGGAACGGGATGTCGCGCCCCAGCGAAAACGTCGTGTGCTGGACGGTGAGCGACGGCACCCCGTGCGCCCGGCACAGCAGGTCGCAGCGCACGCCGAGCGGATGCTGGGGGATCAGGTCGGCCGCATTGACGAACAGGCGCGGTCCCGGCGTTTCCAGAAAGGCGTCGAAGGCGGAGGTGTCGGTGGCCGGTTCGAAGCCCGCGGCCCGCAGCCGGTCGGCGCGGCCGAAATCGCAGGCCAGGGGTCGCACCCGATGCCCGCGGCGGGCCAGCTCGGCGATGACCGGCAGCAGCACCACATGGAGGTTCGGATGGTCGACCAGGACCAGCACGGTTCCGGGCGCGGTTGTCATGGGCGGTGCTCCGACGGCGGCCTCAGGCCTGTTCCCGATGATTCTGTCTTGTGGATCCATGAGTAAGCTAGCGGCAACCAAGCCGAACGGGAACCACGAAGTTCCCGCGCCGCGGTTTCGCCGTCTTCATCGCTGACGCCGATTCCCACGCCTGCCAGAGCCGGTCCACGAATTCGGCGTCGACCTCGTCCGCCTTCTCCAACCTGACACGGCGGGAAACCACCATCATGTCAGCCTTCATGGATCAGGCCGCGGGTCGGGCACTCCACGGACCAGGCCAGCGTCCGGCCGGCGGCCAGCGGCACCAGTTCGCCCGCCTCGCCCGCCGAAACGGATGGCGGCACCGGACACGGACACCGGGTGAGGGTGATGGCATCGCGGTTGGGGGCCAGCCCGTAGAACGCCGGGCCGTGCAGGCTGGCGAACCCTTCCAGGCGATCCAGGGCCCCGGCCTGTTCGAAGGCCGCGGCATACGACGCGAGGGCTGTCGGCGCACTGAAGATGCCGGCGCAACCGCAACCTGTTTCCTTGGTCGAACGAACATGGGGAGCGCTGTCGGTGCCCAGGAAGAACTTCGGCGAACCGCCGGTGGCCGCCCGGAGCAGGGCCTGGCGGTGTTCCTCGCGCTTGAGCACGGGCAGGCAGTAGGCGTGCGGATTCAGGCCGCCCTGGAACATCGCCCCGCGGTTCAGCAGCAGATGATGGGCGGTGATGGTTGCCGCGAGACGGTCCGGTCCGGCCAGGACGAAGTCGACGCCCTGCCGCGTGGTGACGTGCTCGAGCACGACCTTCAGGGCGGGGATCGCGTCCAGCAGCGGGGCCAGGTATCGTTCCAGGAAGACCGCTTCGCGATCGAAGATGTCGACCTCGGGGTCCGTCACTTCGCCGTGCACCAGCAGCGGCAGACCGTGGGCCGCCAGCGCCTCGAACACCGGCTGGGCGCGCTTCAGATCCGTCAGACCCTCGTCCGAATTCGTGGTGGCGCCGGCGGGATACAGCTTCGCCGCGACCACGTAGCCGCCCCGGTAGGCCCGCTCGATCTCGGCCGGCGTCGTGGTGTCGGTCAGGTAGAGCGTCATCAGCGGCGTGAAGTCGATGTCGGGGTGCATCACGTCCAGGATGCGGTCGTAGTAGGCCGCCGCCGCGGCGGCCGTGGTGACGGGCGGGCGCAGGTTGGGCATCACCACCGCGCGGCCGAAAACGCGGGCGGTGAAGGGCAGCACCGCGGCCATCAGTTCCCCGTCGCGCAGGTGCAGGTGCCAGTCGTCGGGGCGGATGATGGTCAGGCTGGTCAACGGCGTCGAAGGTGTCTTCATCGCGTGAACCACTCCAGCGGACGCAGGGGAACGGGTGTGCCGGCAGGGAGATCTTCATCGCCCGGCGGCAGGACGGCCAGCGCCTGCGCGCGGGCCAGACTGCTGAGCATGTGCGACCCCTGGCCCGTTTCGGGCACGGCGACCAGTCCGCCGTCGGCCGTGCGCTCGAGCCGCGCGCGCAGCCAGGTCTGCCGCGCGGGGGCGGTGCCGGCCGCGGCCGCGAGCGGGACCGGCCAGTGCCGCGTGTCGCCCGCCGTGTCCGTCGGCGCGCCCATCAGGCGTCTTATGGCCGGCCGCACCAGCAGCTCGAACGAGACCAGCGCCGACACCGGGTTGCCCGGCAAGCCGAACACCGGCACGCCCGCGGGCGACAGGCCGAACCAGTTGGGCAGTCCCGGGCGGATGGCCACGCGACCGTACCATTCGCGAATGCCCAGCTGGGCGCGCACGGCCGGCACATGGTCGTGGTCGCCCACCGAAGCGCCGCCCACGGTGACGACCAGATCGGCGCCGCGCAATCCCTGCGCCAGGGCCTTGCGCAGCGCGGCCGGATCGTCGGAAACGCGCACGTGCCGGACCGCGCGGGCGCCGGCGGCACGGAGCGCGGCGCTGAGCGCCGGGCCGTTGGCGTCGATGATCTGCGCGCGGCCGGGCTTCGTGCCGGGCGCGACCAGCTCGTCGCCCATGGTGATGACCAGGGCCGAGGGCCGTCCGCCCACCTTCACCGCGGCGCGGCCGAGCTGGGCCAGCAGCCCGATGACCGGCGGCGTCACCGCCACGCCCGCCGGCAGCAGCACATCGCCCCGCCGGTACTCTTCGCCCACGCGGCGGATGTTCGCGCCCGCGCGGACCGGAGCCCGGAACACGACCTGGTCGTCCACGCGCGTGACCTGCTCCTGCACGACCACCGCTTCGGTCCCGCCCGGCAACGGCGAGCCGGTGAACACGCGGATGGTCGCGCCGGGCTTCAGCAACTGCCGCCGCGCGGAGCCGGCCGCCAGTTCGCCCGCCAGCCGCAGCGTCACCGGGCGGTCGGGCGTGGCCGCCGTCAGGTCGGACAGCCGGACGGCGTAGCCGTCCATCGCCGATTGTTCGAAACGCGGGGAGTGCGAGCGGGCGCGCGCCGGCTCCGCCAGGTACGAGCCCAGGGCCTGCTCGAGCGGCGTCACCACAGCCGGCAGCGCCGGGGTATGCGCCAGGACGAGGCGGAGGGCTTCTTCGTACGGCAGAGGGGGGCCGCTGGAATGGTCGGTCGTCAAGGCGGACAGGTCCCTTCGCTGGATGAGCCGGGTCAGCCGCCGATGTTGACCATGCTCTCGAGATTGTGGCGTCGATGGTCGGCTTCGGCCGCCACGCCGTCGGGTAGTCTGCCGGCCACGGCGCGGCGGATCGCCTCGATCAGCGACGCATCGTCGGCGCCGGAACGGATGAGCGGACGCAGGAACGCCGACGGCTTGCCGTACAGGCACGTGCGCATCCGGCCGCGCGCGTCGACGCGCAGGCGGCGGCAGGTGCCGCAGAACGTGCGGCTGTGTCCTTCAATGATGCCCACTTTGCCCGCAAAGCCCGGCACACGGAAGAGTTTTTCCACCGCCCCGGCGCGGATCGGCTCGGCTTCGATGATCGGGGCCACCGCCAGACGCGCCAGGATTTCCGGCCCGGCGATGCCCGGCCCGCACAGCCGGCCCTCGCCCAGGAACGGCATCGGTTCGATGAAACGCACCGTCAGCGCGCGCTCGCGCGTCAGTTCGACGAAATCGTCCAACTCATGGTCGTTCCAGCCCGGCAGCACGACCATGTTGATCTTCAGGCCCAGTCCGCGCGCCAGCACCAGGTCGATGGCCGCGCGCACGCGTTCGAAACCCTCGCGCCGCGTGATGGCCGTCCAGGTGCCTTCTTCCAGCGAATCGAGGCTCAGGTTCACCCGCCGCAGGCCGGCCTCGGCCAGCGCGTCGAGGTTGTCGGCCAGCAGCAGACCGTTGGTCGTCAGCAGCACCTCGGGCGCGGACGGCAGCGCGCCCAGCGCGGAAATGAGCGTGGTCAGACCGCGGCGCACCAGCGGTTCGCCGCCGGTGATGCGGAAGCTGCGCACGCCCAGGCCGGCGAACAAGGCGCCCAGGCGGATCATTTCGTCGATGGAGAGAACTTCGTCGCGTTCGCCCAGGGCGACCCCGGCGGCGGGCATGCAGTAGCGGCAGCGCAGGTTGCAGCGGTCGGTCACCGCCAGGCGCAGGTAGTCCAGGCGGCGGCCCTGGGGGTCGACCAGGACATCGCTCAACGGGTCGGGCGGCCCGGCGCCCGGCACGCCCGCGGCCGACAGGCCGGCCGGCGGTCGGTTCGGCGGCAAAGGCCCGGAAGGGCGATGGCCCGGAATAATGTGGCCCGCAGACATGGTCAACCTCTGCCGTCGCCTGCCGATACACGGTGCGGCGGATGCCGGGCGTGTCGCTGGCGGTGCGCATCCAAGAAAACACGAAACCGGGCGCCTGTCCATGCGCGCGCCCGGCCGCGGACCGGCCCGGAAGTTCAGGCTGCTGTTCTCATTCGCGGTCGAAGGTTGTATCTTGCCGCCAGGCGGGCGCGCACCTGCCGGCGGATCAGCCGCCGCCCTGGACCTTCAATGGCGGGAGCCATGCGATGGACGTCGATATCGATCTGCTGCACCACCTGTTCCGCGCCCATCCCTGGCATGGCGTCGCCATCGGCGATGACGCGCCGGACCGCGTGACGTGCTACGTCGAAATCGTGCCCACCGACACCGTGAAGTATGAACTCGACAAGCCGACCGGCCTGCTGAAGGTGGACCGCCCGCAGAAGTTCTCCAACGTGTACCCGACGCTGTACGGCCTGCTGCCGCAGACCTACTGCGGGCCATCGGTCGCCGAATACTGCATGCAGCAGGCGTCGCGGACCGGCATCGTCGGCGACGGTGATCCGTTGGACATCTGCATCCTGGCCGAGAAGACCATCACCCACGGCGACATCCTGCTGACGGTCACGCCGATCGGCGGGCTGCGCATGATCGACGGCAACGAGGCGGACGACAAGATCATCGCTGTCCTGGGCACCGACGCCATCTACGGGCACCTGCGCGACATCTACGAATGCCCGGCGCCCATGATCGAGCGGTTGCGCCACTACTTCCTGACCTACAAGGACTCGCCGGGCGCCAAGCGCAGCCAGACCGAGATCACGCACATCTACGGACGGGCCGAGGCGCACGAGGTGATCGAGCGGAGCATGGCCGACTACACGCAGAAATTCGGCGACCTGAAGGGGTTGTTCGAGAAGTTGCGCTCGCGCTGATCGCGGCAGCGCGATCGGTGCTGGACGACCTCATGGCCGGGGGGCTCTTGCAACGAGTGGAATGGGGCGGGCACACCTGGTATCTGCGTCACCCCGGCCGCCCGGCAGGCGACGGCTGATTTCCCGCCAGACCCCGCGGATCGCCACGGACGCTTCACAGTCGGGCGCGTATTCGACCAGACTGCGGCCGGCCATCTGGGCGTCGCTGGTCAGCGGTTCGAAGGGGATGTGCCCCACGACGGGAATGCCCCGCCCGGCGCACCAGGCGTCGATGGCGCCGCTCAGCGGCAGGCTGAGATCGTACTTGTTGATGCAGACCTGGGCGGGCACGCCGAAGTGGTCGACCAGTTCGAGCACGCGCCCGAGATCGTGCAGACCAGACTGGCTGGGCTCGGTCACCAGCAGGGTGTGGTCGGCGCCGGTCAGCGAAGCGGTCACCGGACAGCCGATGCCCGGCGGCCCGTCCGAGAGGATGAGATCGCGGCCTCGCGCGGCGGCCGTCGACCGCGCCTGCTCCCGGACCAGCGTGACGAGCTTGCCCGAGTTCTCGGCGCCCGTATCCAGGTTGGCGTGGACCAGCGGGCCGAAGCGGGTCTCCGACAGATACCATTCCCCACAGCGAGCCGGCGGGAAATCGATGGCTCCGGCCGGGCAGAAGTGGACACAGACGCCGCAGCCCTCGCAACCGACGGCGTTGATGCGGCAGCTCGCGCCCCGCACCGGATCGGCGACCCGCTCGATGGCGTCGAACCGGCACAATTCGGCGCAGAGACCGCAGCCCGTGCACTCTTCCGCGCGGATCACCGCCCGCCGCCCGGCCACGAACGGCGTGGTACGCGCGATGGTCGGCGCCAGCACCAGATGGAGGTTCGCGGCATCGACATCGCAATCGGCCAGAACCGGCTGGTGGGCCAGCGCCGCCAGGCTGGCTACGATGCTCGTCTTGCCGGTGCCGCCCTTGCCGCTGCAGACCACCAGTTCGGTCATGCCGCAGCCTCCCGGTCCCTCAAGGCGTGGAACAGACCGGTCATGGCCGCGGCCACGTCCTGGTCGGCTTCGATCGCCAGCCGGCCTTCGGCGCAGGCCGCCGCCACCGTGCGCTTGAAGGGGATGCGGGCGAGCACGGGCAATCCTTCACGCGCACAGAAGGCGTCGATGAGATCGGGCGTCCCGCCCGCGCGATTGATGACCACGCCGCAGGGCAGGCCCACCGAGCGGGTCAGCCTGACCGCCAGTTCCAGATCGTGCCGGCCGAACGGCGTGGGCTCGGTGACCAGGAGTACGAAGTCGACGCCCTTCATCGTCTCGACCACCGGACAGGATGTTCCCGGCGGCGCGTCCAGGATCACCCACGCGGCCGGGCCGGCGGCATCCTTGACGGCCCTGATCAGGGGGGGCACGACCGTTTCGCCGACCCGCAGGAGCCCCTGGGTGGCGGCCAGTTCCCGGCCGGTGCCCGACGTCAGCTCGCCCAGGACCCGCGTGCCCTGCGTGATGGCGGCCTGCGGGCAGACCAGCCAGCAACCCGCGCAGCTGTGGCAGAGGTCCAGGAAGACGAGGGTGCGGTCGGGCAGGCAGGCGATGGCGTTGAAGGCGCAGATCTTCGCGCACGCGCCGCAGTGGTTGCAGATGGCGGCGTCGATCACGGGCACCGGAACGCTGACGTCACGCGGAGCTTCGAATGCCACATCGAGAAAAAGTCGGGCGTTGGGCTCTTCCACGTCGCAATCGCCCAGATGCACGCTCAGACCCGCACGCGCGGCCGTCAGGGCGAGATTGACCGCGACGGTGGTTTTGCCGGTGCCACCCTTGCCGCTGGCGACGGCGATGCGCATGCCATGACTCCCTGGTCAGTGGTGGGGTATGCCGTCGGGAGTTGCGAGCAATTCCAGTTTGCCCTCGTACCAGGCGTGTACGGCGTCCTGGACCGAGCCCGTGGCGCCCGCATAGACCTGCAGGCCGGCCTCCGAAAGCACCGCGAACGCCTTGGGGCCGCAGTGCCCGGTCAGAACGATTTGCGCACCACTGCCGGCGACGATCTGCGCGGCCTGCACGCCGGCGCCCTGGGCCGCGGCGGCCTGATCGCGGTTGTCCAGCGCCGTGAACCCGCCGGTTTCGACATCACAGACGAGAAAATAAGGGGCCCGTCCGAACCGGGGATCGACCGGGTCGGTCGCTTCGGGACCCTGGGAGGTGACGATGAGTTTCATTCTGTATTCCTCCGCCGGGCTTCGGCGCGGATGCCGCGCCGCCATTGACGTGTGACAGTTATGAGTATATACTCAAAACAGCGCGAACGCAAACAGGAGGATCGGATGACCCGCCCACACAAACCGCGGTCCGTGCGCCACGACCCCGACGTGGTCTACTTCAAGCCCGCCGGCGTGCCCATGCGTCTGCTCAAGGAGATCCCCCTCGGCCTGGACGAGCTCGAAGCGCTGCGTCTGGCGGACGTGGAGAATCTTTCGCACGAAGAAGTCGGGGCGATGATGAACGTGTCGCGCGCCACCGCGGGCCGCATCCTGGGCGAAGCGCGGCGCAAGACCGCTCTGGCGCTGGTGCACGGCTGGGCGATCAGGATCGAGGGCGGCGTCGTCGAGACCATCGATGCCGATGGACCCACGGCGCCGGAAACGGGCGGATTCCCGCCGGCCGGCCGGGGGCGGGGGCGCGGTTGGGGCAACAGGCAATGAGTGCGCCGCAACGGGCGGCGAAGGACTGACGGAGATTCCCGAACAAAGGGGTGGATCATGCCACGCAGAGATGGAACCGGTCCCGTGGGCAAGGGCCCGAAAACCGGGTGGGGTCTGGGGCGCTGCCGTAACGCCGACGTGACGCCGCCGGAGCGCGACAACCAGACGGACAGCAATCCGGCGAACCATGCCGCACCGGACGGCAGCGTCGGTTCCGGGCCGGCGGGCCGCGGTCCGGGGCTGGGCCGGGGTCGCGGGCGCGGCTTCGGACCCGGTGGGGGCGCGGGGCGCGGCCCCGGTCGCGGACAGGGACGCGGACGCGGTTGACGCACTTCCAGATCAACGGTGGCGGCGCGGGGCGGCGCCGGTGAGACCGGCTTTCCGGCTGGCGCCGCCACCAGCTTGATCTAAATAACTTATTGTGCGGCATGGTTTTGAATTCATGGTGCGGTGTCGAGCCCGGACGTCGGGAAAGATCTGCCTGATCAAAACACGACTCTGCGTATACAGAAAACCCGGATTAAAATACCCTTTTTTCCATCAGGCCTCGTCCGAATCTGCCGATGATAATTCCCTAAAGGGTCTCATGGCGGTCCATCGCCCGCTTCACTTTGCCTCGGTGAGGAATGGATATGCTCAAGAGTTCTCCCCTCCGCATCCGCATGCTGGTGACCGGCCTGGTGCTCCTGCTGGTCCCACTGGCGGTCATCGTCGGCGTCGTCGTCACCTCCGAAATGCGGATGCGTGACGCGACGGCGGTCGAAGTCAGGAAGCTGGCTTCCCGGGACCTGGACCATATCGTCGAGGGCATCCAGGCCATGTGTCTGACACAGCAGGCGGCGCTGGAGGATGCGGTCAGCGACGGCCTGGCCGTCACCCGCGCCACGCTGGCGCGTGCGGGCGAGGTGCGCCTGGAAGGCGACCCCGTGTCCTGGAACGCGGTGGACCAGTTCAGCAAGAAGGCGACGACGGTCGAACTGCCGCCGTTCCTGGCCGGCGACACCTGGCTGGGCCAGAACGCCGAGAGCTCCGTGCCCAGCCCCGTTGTCGACGAGGTCGGCAAACTGATCGGCGGCACCGCGACCATCTTCCAGCGCATGAACGGGACCGGCGACATGCTCCGCGTTTGCACGAACGTGCAGACCAAGGAAGGCAAGCGCGCAATCGGCAGCTACATCCCCGTCACGAATCCCGACGGCCAGCCCAATCCCGTGCTGAAGGCCGTGCTGGCTGGTCAGACCTACCGTGGCCGCGCGTTCGTCGTCGACCGCTGGTACGTGACCGCCTACGAGCCGATCACGAGCGCCGGCGGCGAAGTCGTGGGCATGAACTATTTCGGGGTGCCGCTGGAGAGCGCGACGGCGCTGCGCCAATCGATCATGGACGTCAAGGTGGGCGAGACCGGCTACGTGTACGTGCTCGACGGCAAGGGCAACTACGTCGTGTCCAAGGACGGCAAGCGTGACGGCGAGAACCTGTGGGAGGCGCGCGACGCCAACGGGGTCGCCTTCATCCAGGAGATCGTGACCAAGGCCAAGGTGCTGAAGGATGACGAGGTCGGCGAGCAGATCTATCCCTGGCTGAACAAGGACGACAAGGAGGCCCGCGACAAGGTCGCCCGCTTCGTCTACTTCGAGCCGTGGGACTGGGTCATCGGCGCCGGCTCCTACATGGACGAATTCACCGCGGCCGAGACAGCGGTCGCGAGCTACTCGCAGCGCACGATCGTGCTGATCGGCATCGCCAGCCTGATTTCGCTGCTGGTGGCGGGCGCGGTGTGGTCCCGCATCTCGGGCGCGATCGCCGGACAGGTGGTCCAGGTGGCGGACGCCCTGAGCACGGCCTCGGAACAGGTCAACGAGTCGTCGACGCAGGTGGCGGCCGCCAGCCAGATGCTGGCCGAGGGGGCCAACGAACAGGCCGCGTCGCTGCAGGAAGTGAACGCCTCGATGGTGCAGATCCTGACCACCACGCGGACGAACGCCGAGAGCGCGGACCGCACGAACGGGCTGGCCGACACGGCGGCGGTCGCCGCCGGACGCGGCGTCGACGCGATGCAGAATCTCGGCCGGGTGATGGGCGAGATCAAGGTGTCCAGCGACGAGACCGCGCGCATCCTCAAAACGATCGACGAGATCGCCTTCCAGACCAATCTGCTGGCGCTCAACGCGGCGGTCGAAGCGGCGCGGGCGGGCGACGCGGGTCGCGGATTCGCGGTCGTCGCCGAAGAAGTGCGCAACCTGGCGCACCGCAGCGCCGACGCCGCGCGCAGTACGGGCGGGCTCATCAACCAGGCGAGGCAGAACTCGGATCAGGGTGTCGCGGCCGCCCATGAAGTGGCCGGCATCCTCGGGGAGATCGCCAGCGGCGTCACCTCCGTGCGCGAACTCGTCGGCCAGGTCGCCACGGCCAGCCGTCAACAGGCCACGGGCGTGGGCGAAGTGACCGCGGCCATGTCGCGGCTGGACAGCGTGACCCAGGGCACCGCCGCCAGCGCCGAAGAGTCGGCGGCCGCCGGCCAGGAACTCAGCGCGCAGTCGCGCACGGTGGCCGAAGCGGTCGAGGAGCTGCGGCGGCTGACGGAGGGCACGCGGGGCTGACGCCCGGCGGTGCGGCGACTGCCGTCCAGGGACGCGGAAAGGGCCGGTCAACGGCCCTTTTCGCTTTCCACCCGCTTCGCGGCTTCGATCCGCGGTCGCCGTCGCTCAGATGCCGTCACCGCCGTCCACGGGCGGTCCGTCGGTTCCCGGGCGTTTGGGCGGCTCGTCGATCTCCGGCGTCGGCGCCGGCGCGGCTTTCACGTCGTCCCGGTCTTCGGCCGGCGGCGCCGCCAGGATGCGGCCCAGGATCAACCCTCCCAGCAGGCCGTACAGCCAGCCGGTCGCGCCCGCCGACGCCAGCAGGCGCGGCGAACGCTCCAGTCCCATCCCGGCCAGCATCATTCCGGTGGCCAGTCCCGACAGGCTGAACACGGACATCGCCAGCAATGGGTGCCGCGAGCGGGCGACGGCGAAGCCGCCGGCGGCCATGACCAGGACCGCGAACAGGATCATGCGGCTCAGGTAGTACCCCAGCGCCAGACGGCTGCCGTAGCCGGCCCACTCCAGCCCCAGGGGCAACACGCTCAGGCAAAGACTGGCGCCGGCCAGGGCGCCCAGAATCACACCGGCGGCGTGGCGGGCCAGAGGGGATCGGAACATGAGAGGGTTCCTGCTCCTGTGAAGGGGGGGGCGTGGACGCAAATGGCCGCGTCATGCCGGGTTCCATCGCCGGGGCCGATCCGGAAACTCGCCGCAGAAGGTTCCCGGCGCCGGGATGATGACCTCCCCGGCCGGCCATGGCAAGCGCGGGACTCTTGTTCCGCGCAGACAACAATGGTATGACTTCCCCGGCGGCGCTTCCCCAGGCGCCGCCCGGAAGCCACCCCGTCCCGCCGGCCGGCGCGCATCCCGGCCCGCGGCCGACGCCCCCCGCGCAGCCCAGGAGGGCCCCGAAATGGCCGACGACAGCAAGAACGAAGTCTACGGGCCGAACCCCGACGTCGCCGCCACGTCCTATGTGGGAAGCATGGCCGAGTACCAGCGGCTGTACCGGCTGTCGCTGGACGATCCGGAGACCTTCTGGGGCAAGCAGGCCGACAACCTCTCGTGGTTCGTGCCGCCGCGCATGGTCTTCGACCACGACTACGAGAACGTCGACTTCAGCTGGTATCTCGGCGGACGCCTGAACGCCTGCTACAACTGCGTGGACCGGCATCTGGACAAGCTCGGCGACAAGACCGCGATCATCTGGGTCAAGGACGAGCCCGGCCAGTACGAGCACATCACCTATCGCCAGCTCAAGCACCAGGTGGCGCGCGTGGCGAACGTGCTGAAGGCCCACGGCGTGAACAAGGGCGACCGCGTGGCCATCTACATGCCGATGGTTCCGGAACTCGCCTACACGATGCTGGCCTGCGCGCGCCTCGGTGCCGTGCACTCGATCATCTTCGGCGGCTTCAGCGCCGACGCGATCCGCGACCGCATCCTCGACGCGCAGTGCCATGTGGTGGTCACGGCGAACGAAGGTCTGCGCGGCGGCAAGGTCGTCAAGCTGAAGGAGACGGTGGACCGTGCCGTCGACGGGCTGGAAATGGTACGCACCGTGCTGGTGGCGCGCCGCACCGACCATGCCTCGCCCATGCGCGCGGGCCGCGACTTCTGGCTGGACGAGGAGATGAAGAAGCAGCGTTCGACCTGCACCGTCGAGTGGATCGGCGCCGAGGATCCGCTGTTCATCCTCTACACGTCCGGTTCGACCGGCAAGCCCAAGGGCGTCCTGCACACGACCGGCGGCTACATGGTCTATGCGGCGATGACCCACCGCATGGTCTTCAACTACCGGCCGGGCGACATCTATTTCTGCGCGGCGGACATCGGCTGGATCACGGGGCATTCCTACATCATCTACGGTCCCCTGGCCAACGGCGCCACCACGGTGATGTTCGAGTCGATTCCCACCTATCCCGACGCCGGCCGTTACTGGCAGATCGTGGACGACCTGAAGGTGAACATCTTCTACACGGCGCCCACGGCCATCCGCGCCATCGCGCGCGAGGGCGACGAATTCCTGAAGCACTCCTCGCGCGAGTCGCTGCGCGTGCTGGGCACGGTCGGCGAGCCGATCAACCCCGACACCTGGAAATGGTACTGGGACAAGGTCGGCAAGAAGCGCTGCTGCGTGGTGGACACCTGGTGGCAGACCGAGACCGGCGGCATCATGATCACGCCGCTTCCGGGCGTCACGCCGCTGAAGCCGGGCTCGGCCACGCTGCCGTTCTTCGGCGTCAAGCCGGTGCTGATGGATCCCGACGGGCACATCCTCGAAGGCAACGGCGTGACCGGCAACCTCTGCATCGAGAAGACCTGGCCCGGCCAGGCCCGCACTGTGTGGGGCGACCACGGGCGCTTCCACGAAACCTACTTCACGCAGTACCCCGGTTACTATTTCACCGGCGACGGCTGCCGCCGCGACGAGGACGGCTACTACTGGATCACCGGTCGCGTCGACGACGTGATCAACGTCAGCGGCCACCGTCTGGGCACCGCCGAGGTGGAAAGCGCGCTGGTGGCGCACGAAGCGGTGGCCGAAGCCGCCGTCGTGGGATTCCCGCACGAGATCAAGGGCCAGGGCATCTTCTCGTACGTGCTCCTGAGCGCCGACGCCAACGGCGGTTCGGCCAGCGAACTGGTGGGCGCGCTGAAGGAACAGGTGCGGCACGTGATCGGGCCCATCGCCACGCCCGACGTGATCATGGTCGTGCCGGGGCTGCCCAAGACGCGCAGCGGCAAGATCATGCGGCGCATCCTGCGCAAGATCGCCGCCGGCGAGTACACCGGCCTGGGCGACATCACGACGCTGGCCGACCCGGGCGTGGTTGATCAGTTGATCGAGGCGCACAAGAAGTTGACCAAGGCGTAGGCGGTGGCGACGACACCTCTGCCGCGCATCGCCGTCAGCGCCTGCCTGCTGGGCGAGCCCGTCCGTTACGACGGCCAGGTGAAAACCTGCGCCGAGGTGCGCGACGGGCTCGCCCGTCTTGCCGAACTGATCCCCCTGTGCCCCGAAACCGGCGCCGGTATGCCCGTGCCGCGCGAACCGGTCGACCTGCACGGAAAGGCGTCGTCGCCGCGCATGATCGGTGGCGTGTCGGGCGAAGACTGGACAATGCGCGTCCAGTCCTGGATCGACGCCGCGCTGGATCGCTGCGCGGCGGTCGGCGTATCCGGCTTCGTGCTGAAGGCGCGTTCGCCGAGTTGCGGGGTGGGCACGGCCGCTCTCTATCCGACACCGGGTGCCACACCCTTGCGCGCGGACGGCCTGCTGGCGGCGGCGATTCGCCGGCGATTCCCGCACCTGCCTCTGGTCGAGGACGAAGGGCTGGACGTCGAGGCGTTCGTGCTCCTGGCGCGCGCAGCCGTCGCGGGACGGGACTGAGCCCGGCGCCGGTGCGGGCCGTGCTTCAGGTTTACACCGGCGGGCTTGTCGACGACGGCGGTCCGCCGACCCTATGGCACAGCGACCCCGACTTGTGCAGCGACCCCGACTTGTGCCGGCGCAAGTCCGGAGCCGCCGCCTTCATGCGCGAACCCATGGTTTTCGTGCACAAACCCATGGCACCGGCTGCACAACGTGACCAGGTTCTCCACGCGGTTGGACCCGCCCCGGCTGCGTGGCT
>JAIFKS010000134.1 GCA_020049465.1 bacterium
CCGGTTGATCGTGGCCGTGACGCCGGCCGAGGCGGACACCGCCGCCGAGGCCGCGGCCGCGGGTGGTGCGGCCCCCGGCCCCGCCGCGGAGATATCTGGAGCGGCACCCGTCGAACCCGTGCTCCGTCCCGTTCCGGCCGCCGATCCTCCGGTGGCGCCCGAAGTCCGGCGCCTGGCCGGGACGATGGTCCGTCGCGCGGCGCCGTTGCTGCTGCTGTTGGTGATCGCGGCGATCCTGGCGGTGAACGCGCCGCGCTGGTGGCGTGGCCGCGAGAACGCCGTGCCGACGTCGACGCCGATCCCATTGACCAGCTACCCGGGCCGTGAGCTGCATCCGGCGCTGTCGCCCGACGGCGCGCGCGTCGCCTTCGCCTGGTCGGGACCGGACGGGCGGTCGCCGGGCATCCACGTCAAACAACGCAACTCCGAGACCGCGCTGCGATTGACCGCCGAGCCGGGCTGGCCGGCCTGGCCCGTCTGGATGCCCGACGGACAGACGGTCGCCTTCGTGCAGACGGTCGACACGGTCAGCACGATCTGTCTGGTGCCTTCGCTCGGGGGGGCAGTGCGGCGCCTGCGCGAGGTGGCGTCGCTGGTCGAAGGTCTCGATGTCTCGCCCGACGGCGCGCAGCTGGTCTGGGCGGCCCGCGACGCGGGAGGCGGCCCGTACCGCCTGGACGGATTGCTGGTGGCCGAGCCGACGGCACTCCGGCGTCCGGCGCCGCCGACCGGCGCGGCCGGCGACGTTCACCCGCGCTTCGCGCCGGACGGCCGCTGGCTGGCCTGGGTGGCTCTGGGGCCCGGAGGCGACGGCACCGTCACCTGCGCGCCGGCGGCGGGCGGCGAAGCCCGGGCCGTGGTCCACGCGCACGGAGCCGTCGGCGGACTGGCCTGGACGCCGGACAGCCGGCGTCTGGTGTATGCGGCCGCGCCGGCCGGCGCCTTCGGACTCTGGCAGGTCGGTCGCGAGGGCGGCCGCGCCACGCCCCTGGGACTGGGGGCCGATTTCGCCTGGAATCCGACCATCGCGGCGGCGACCGGCGATCTGGCCTTCGAACAGGTGCGGATGGACCAGGACATCTGGCGGCTGCGCGCGGTGGCGCGCGAGCCCTGGCTCTTCGAGACGGCGCCCTTCCTGGTCTCCACGCGCTGGGAATCGGATCCCGACCTGGATCCGGTCAGCGGGCGCGTGGTCTTCGTTTCGTCACGGTCGGGTTCGCCGCAGGTCTGGGTCGCCGGGTCCGATGGTACCGATCCGGCCCAACTGACTGCGTTGACGGCCACCGCGGTGTCGCGCCCGCGTTGGTCGCCCGACGGGTCCCGCGTGGCATTCCGCGCCGTCACCGGCGACGGTGCCGCGGTGATGGTGGTCGCCGCCGCCGGCGGGCAGGTGCGCGCCGCGCCGCTGGAGGCCGCCGACGTCCTGCTGGCTGGCTGGGGCCGCGACGGACGTTCCCTGCTGGTCGCGGCCGATCTGGGCGACGGTTGGCAGATCCACCGTCTGGATCCGGTCGGCGGCAGCCGTCAGGCCCTGACGCGCCTGGGAGGGCTGACCGCCGCCGAATCGTTTGCCGGCCATCACCTGTTCCACACCCGCCCCGGGTTGGCCGGACTGTGGCGGCTGGATCTGACCGAAGCGTCCGAGCCGGAGCTGGAGATCCCGGGACTGCTGGAAAGCGACCGCGGCGCCTGGCGGCTGGTCGATGGCGGCATCCACTGGGTGATGCGGGCCGGTGGGCGCGCGGTGTTGATGCGCCACGACCTCGCCACCTCCCGCTCGCTGCCCCTGGCTGAACTTCCCGGCTTCGCGGCGGAGGGGCTGGCCGTGTCCGGGGACGGGAACATCGTCCTGTTCGCACGGGCCGGCGAGGCCGTCGGCGACCTGATGGTCCTGGACGGTTTCGCTGCACATATCCGTTAACTTATTCATTAACAAGTAATTAAAAAAAGACAGGCAACCCTCGCCCAAACCTCAGGTGTCCCTCAGGCGCGGTGGACGCGATTCCGCTTTTGTCACCCCCGTGGAGCGCTGGCGGCACCCCGTCGGCACACCGCATCGGAAGGTCGGTCTCCCGCGCGCCTGGACATCCTCTGCGACGGGATCCGAATTCACCTGGTCACCATCGGGATCCCGAGGTGGTCAGGCACCGACCGAGCTGGTCCGGACGCCGGGAAACATGCCCCCCCGGCCAGGGATCAGCGACGTCGGCAGCGGAGCCGGCCTTCCGACGACCGTTTCCTGAATCCGGCCCCCGGACCCGATGCCGGAGGCCGGGCCCGCCGATCGGCGACGGACAGAACGCACCGATCCCCCTCGGCCGACTTCCGGACGACGATCGGCAGGTACCGAGACGGGCCCGGCGCTGAGGCGCCGGGCCCGATAACTTCAACTGAACAAAAGACATCAGTATGTGCGACCGGAAAGGTCCGGCGACTTTGGCGCGTTGGCTGAATCGGGAACTCCGTGTATATTGATCGGGTATCTAGCCACCGCGCACCTTCGCGATCAGGCATGTGGGTGAAACGGGGTACTGACGTCCGCTCTGGCGACGAACGTCCCTTTAAGCGACGGGCCGGCGACGGCCCGCACCAGAAAGGATAGAGCGATGAAGAAGTTCTCCCTGTTGACGTTGGCCGCGCTGGCGCTGACGGCCATGGTGACGATGGCCTGGGCCGGCGGTCCGGCTTGCTCCGGAGCCAAGACGGCGGAAGCCAAGACCGCTGCCAACGGCGCTGCCTGCGCCAAGACCGCCGACGTCAAGGTGGCTGCCGACGGCGCCGCTTGCGCCAAGACGGCTGCCGACGGCGCCGCTTGCGCCAAGACGGCGGACGCGAAGCTGACCGCTGCGTCGACGTCGGGCGCTGCCTGCGCGACGAGCGCCTCGGCCTGTGCCGCGAAGACCGACTTCATCAAGGCCGCTTCGATGCACGCCTGTTGCCAGAAGGCCGCGGCCGACTCGAAGGAATGCTGCGGCCACTCGGCCGCCGAGATCAAGGCCAGCTTCGCCAGCTTCCAGGCGGCCAAGACGACGATGGCCGGCATGCACGAGTGCTGCGCCAAGGCCGTCACCGAGGCCAAGGGCTGCTGCGGCAAGGATGCCGAGGCGCTGAAGGCGGACTTCAATGTGAAGGCCGGCAAGGCCATGACCACGGCCTGCGCCGTCGAGGCCGGCATGCACGAATGCTGCGCCAAGTCGCTGGCCGAGAACAAGGGCTGCTGCGGCAAGGACGCTGCCGGGCTGAAGGCCGATTTCGACAAGAAAGCCGAAGCCGCCCAAAAGAAGCTGGCCGCGAGCTGACTTTTACTGCATACTGATCCACAGCGACAACATCGCTGCATGGATCGACTGGACCCCGATCCATCACTGGGGTGACTGAGCGCGGGAACCGGAAACGGCTCCCGCGCTTTCTTTTTCCGGCGGTCCGATTTTGCGCCCAATTGCGGAAATGTCTGTCCCCGCCCGACGACGGCTGCGTATCCACGGGTGTCGGAACCTCGGATGATCAGGACCCGGGCTCGAGGTGAACCTGTTGGCTTTGTCGGCAACCATGCGCGATGCGCGGCAACGGCTCCTGCTGGAGCTGGCGCGGCGCGGCAGCGAAGAAGCTTTCCGGCGCCTGTACGCCGAACTGTACGACCCGGTCTGCCGCTACGTCGGCGTCCGGGTCCGCGGGACGGACGAGGCGGAAGACCTGGTGGCGACCGTCTTCGGGCGTGTCGTCGAAGGTCTGGAACGCTTCGACGCCGGGCGCGGACCGGTCACGGCGTGGGTGCTGGGGATGGCCCGGCACGCGGTGATCGACCACCAGCGCCGGCGGGCGGCGTTCGGCGGCGCGCGCCAGGCGGCGGCGTCCACGGACGACCTGCACGAGGTGCTGGCTGCCGATCTGCCCGATGCGCTGGGGGTCATGGTCAGGGACGAGGAAGTCCGGGCGGTGCGTGCGTGGCTGCAGCGTCAGGACGAGGCGACCCGTGAACTGATGGACCTGAAGTTCGGGCAGGGGTTGACCAGTCGCGAGATCGCGCCGGTGATGGGCCTGACGCAGGACGCGGTCAAGAAGCGCTGCGAACGGATCCTGAAACAGATGCGGCAGGAGCTTCCGACGGAATCCACGGAAACAGGAAAAGGAGGTGCGCCATGCATGAACGTCGAATGAAGGCAGCGCTGCGACGGGCGCTCGGTGCGGCGGATGCGCCGCGGACCGGGGCCGGACACCGCGATCGTCTGGAGTCGACCGTGCTGGGCGCCTACCGCAACCGTTACCCGCACCACCGGAGGTGGCTCATGTTGCTCAATCCCTGGAACCGCGTCGCGCGGCTGGCGATGGCCGGCCTGGCCGTGGCCCTGCTCGGCGTCGGTGCCTGCTCGACGTCGACGACGACGGAAGTCGAGATGGGTCAGAAACTGACGATCGGGCTGACCGCGAAGGCGGATGCCGATTTTCCGGCGATCGAGGCCGAGTTGAACCGCGTCTTCAAAGCCCACCCCGAGGTCGAAGGCGTGAACTTCAACCTGCGAGGCGTCGACGGCCAGACGACCGTGCTCGAGATCATGGCCTGGGGCCAGGGCGTCGACGCGACGAAGCTGGAGGCCGAACTGCGCGATCAGGTGCCCGTCCTGGCCGATGCCGCCGTCAAGGTGGAGCCGTTGAGCGGCAGCGTCCGCGAGAGCCTGCTCTCCCATTTCGGGCATGAAGTCCTCGGCCTGGAAATGGAAGTGAGCGGCGAAACGGCCGACGAGATCCGCGCCCAGATCCTGGCGCAGATGAGTGCCGCGGGCCTGAGCGGTGATGCGCAGGTCCAGGTCGAGACAACTCCCGACGGCCGCAAGCTGATCAGGGTCGAGGTCACCGGCGAACCCACGCCCTGAGCTTCGCCGACAACACGACGGAACGCCTGCCGCCCCCGGGACTTGTGGTCCGGGGGCGGTTGCGTCTACCCTGTCGGGACAGCGTTTCCGCCCGCCGACGAAAGGCTTCCCATGACCAGTCCCATCCGCCTCACCTTCCACGGCGCCGCCGGCACCGTCACGGGCAGCCGTCATCTGCTCGAAGCCGCGGACCGCCGGATGCTCGTCGACTGCGGCATGTTCCAGGGTCTGAAGGCGCTTCGCGAACGCAACTGGGCGCCGCCGGGATTCGATCCGGGCTTCCTGGACGACCTGATCCTGACGCACGCGCACATCGACCACACGGGCTGGACGCCGCGGATGATGCAGTACGGGTTCAAGGGGCCCATCCATGCCACGCCGGCGACGGCCGAACTGCTGGAACTGATGCTCCTGGACGCGGCCCACCTGCAGGAGGAAGACGCGGCGTTCGCGAACAAGAAGGGCTTCTCGAAGCACCAGCCGGCAGAGCCCCTGTACACGTCCATCGACGCCCTGGCCGCGCTGAAACTGGTGCGCCCCCTGGACTACGACCACTGGCGGACGCTGTCGCCGCAGGTGCGGTTCCGCTACCACAACTCCGGGCACATCCTGGGCGCGGCTTTCGTCGAGATGCGCATCGGCGGCGACGACACGCCCGCCGACGGGGTCAATCCCGGTGAACTGACGATCATCTTCGGCGGCGACCTGGGTCGCTACGAGGTGCCGCTGCACGTCGACCCGCAGCCGTTGCCGCCGTGCGACGTGCTCATCGTCGAATCGACCTACGGCAACCGCAGCCATGAGGAACGGCCGGTGCTGGATCAGATCCGCGCGGAGTTCCGCCGCACCATCCACAAGCGCGGCGTCGTGCTGATCCCGGCGTTCGCCGTGGGCCGCGCGCAGATGGTGGCGCTGATCCTGCGCGAGCTGATGGAGGGTGGCGATCTGACCGAGGTTCCCATCCACATCGACAGTCCCATGGCGGTGGACGCGACGGCGATCTACTCGCGCCACCTGCACGACGGCAACCTGGACGACGAGCTCGGCATCGGCGGACAGTCGTTGTTTCCGGGTGCGGTGAAGCTGCATCGAACGGTGCACGATTCGAAGATGCTCAGTGCGATGGACGGGCCGCGCGTGATCATCGCCGCGAGCGGGATGATGACCGGTGGACGCATCCTGCACCACCTGATCCGCCGTCTGCCGAATCCGCACAACCTGATCCTGCTGAGCGGCTACCAGGCCGACGGCACGCGCGGCCGCCAGTTGCAGGACGGCGCGACCAGCCTGCGCATGCACGGCCAGAACGTGGCGGTCGGTGCGCATGTGGGGACGATCGAGGGGCTGTCCAGCCATGCCGACGCGGACGAGATCATGCGGTGGGTGGGCACCTGCCGCCGGCCCCCGCGCCGGGTGTTCGTGGTGCACGGCGAAGGCGAGGGTCCGCGCGCGCTGGCGGTCCGCCTGGAGGCAGCGCTGCCGAACGCCAAGGTGACCATCCCGCAGCACGGCGACGGGTTCGATCTGGGCTGACGGTCGGCTGTTCGCCTGACAAAGAACAGGGCCGGGCGCTTTCGACAGGCGCCCGGCCCTTGTGTCATTTCCGCGCCGTGCGCGGCGCGAAACCGCTACTTGTTGACGTCGTGGTAGGCGTCCGTCAGTTCGAAGCGCGAGACGCCGCGGTTCTTCGAAGGGTCGCCGGTGTACCCGAGCGCCGTCCAGTCGATGCGGCTCGTGCCGTCACCGGCGTGGCAGTCCTTGCACTTGAGCGCCGCTTCCTTGGGGGCCACCATGTGGTTGACCTTCCACCACGATTCGGTCTCGGCGAAGCCGTACTCGCCGCTGTAGGTCAGGCCGACCGAGGCCATGCCTTCCTTGAAGGCTTCCTCCCAGTTGTTCGTCTTCCAGAATCCGGTCGGGCCGTACAGCTTCGGGATCAGGATGACGTTCTGCTTCTTGTCGTACGGCTGCTTGCCGCGCATGACCTTGAACGGGTAGATCTTCGCGCGCGGGTCCAGCCGGCTGCCCTGCGGGCGGTTCAGGTGCGTGACGGCCGAGGCGTTCATCTTGTCGCCCACCAGGTACTGGGCGCTCACGCCGTCATACCAGGTGTAGGACGGCACGACGTTCTTCTCCCAGCGGAAAGAGCCCTTCTTCTTGTCGAAGGTGGCCATGCCGAGCGAGTCGACAGCCGCCGCCTGGTCGGTGCCGGCGGTGGACCAGTCCCACCAGACGATGGTCGGATTGGCGCGGGCCACCGTGGGGATGTGGCAGGCCTGGCAGGCGATGCTCTTGCCGTGCCAGTTGAGGATGCGCTTGGCGTGCACGTTCTCGTCGTGGCAGGCCGTGCATTCGAGGTGGTTGGTGGGCGCGTTCGACGACACGAACATCGCGCGGCCGGCGATGTCGTGATTCGACGTCGTGTGGCACTCCTGGCAGGCGAAGTTCTGCCCGTCGGCGCTCATGTGCACGTCCAGGTCGCGCGAAGGCTCGAGCAGCGCGCTCTCCATGTCGCCGTGCTTGACGTTGTTGCCGCCGCCGCCCGCGAAGTGGCAGGCGCCGCAGTTCGCGCGTGAGGGCGTGCCCACGGTGCGTGCCAGGCTGGCCAGGTCCTGCGGCTCCCAGATCTTGCCTTCCCACTCGGTGGGCTTGTAGACCGGGTGCCCGGCGCCGGTGGGGAACTTGCGGTACTTGCCCGTCTGGTCGTGGCAGACCAGGCAGTCGACATTGCCGGCCTTCGTGAAGTCGAAGTTCGCGTCGGTCCAGCCGTAACCGGCATGGCAGCTGGTGCAGCGCGGCCAGTTGGAATTCACGGCGACGCAGTAATTGTTCACCAGGTTCTTCTTGCCGACCGAGGCGTTGCCCTTGCCGACCACCGACTGCATGGACTCCCAGGTCCAGTGGGTGGTCTTCATGAAATCGTGCGCCACGTCCTCATGGCAGTCCAGGCAGGCCGCCGTCACGGCGGGACCGTCCGCGTACGGTCCGGTCAGGTCCGCGTGGTCGGGGGTCGCGTGCTTCGCCGCGCCCGCCAGGGCCGGGACCAGCGCCAGCAGCGCCGTCAGGATCAGGGTGTGCAGTCGGGAACGCATGGCAATACCCTCCAGAAGGCGAGAAATCCGGCCGGCGCCCGGGCGCCCGGCGCCTCACTCCACCGGGAACATTATTGCAGTGTTAAGCAGAAAACAAACTGTAAGTGACGACGGGACAAGGGCAAACGATATCCGCAATCAAGATCGATTTCCCGGTTCAGGCTTGGCTCCCCGCGGCCGATCCCTCGGGCAACGGAAGGAACCGCCCCATGGGACTTTGCACTCATCTGGATGAATACGGCGCCCAGTTCGCCGCCACCGAAGCCGCGTACCGGCAGTGCGTGCAGCTGGTCGATGCGATCGTGGCCGAAGGCCCCGGAAACGGCCGGGCCCAGCAGGTGGCCGCGGCGATCGAGAACTGGCGCCAGCAGGACGGGCGTCTGCGCGCCCAGCTGGTCGAACTGGTCAAGGCCGGGCGTGTGCGCATTCCCCGGCGCATGGCCGCGCCCGGTCCGCACCGCCACGCCGGGGGTGCGCAGGGCAGCATCGTCTGCGCCGCCTGCCGGCGCGCCGTGCCGCGCCTGAAGTACGAGGAATGGAAGTTCGCCCACAACGGCGTGGTTTCGTACCGCGGGAACGAATTCGATCCGCGGCGGCTGGCGGTCAGCCCGCAGGGCGCCCGCTAGACATCCGCCGGTCCGGGCGTTCAGACGCCGAAGAAATTGGTGGCGTCCTGTTCGTCGGCGTCTTCGCCGAACACCATGGCGTGGTTTCCATCGATGACGTAGGTGGCGTGGGTGCCGAAGGCGCGGCTGAACTCGACCCTGCGGTCGTCGTGCCCGGACGAGCGCAGCACCAGTTCGGCGAAGCGGTGGTCGGACACCGACGTCAGGTCCTGGGTGCAGACCGGGCAGGAGAACGCCACCAGGTCGCCGTGTTTCAGCCCCTCTTCGAGGGTGCTGTCGCAGATGTACTTGAAGTTGCCGGGCTGGGGGCTCAGCAGGATCATGCCGCGCCGATCGTGGTGGCGGGCCACCAGCAGGATCTTCACGCTCGGGTTCAGCACCGTCGAGCAGTGCGGGCAGGCGTAGATGTTCTTCATGATCAACCCCGTGGGCGGCCGGTTGGTGACGCCCTGGTCGGCGCCGGCCTGCCCCTCAATCCTTGCCGTTGCCGGTTTCCTTCTTCCCGCCGGAAAGAAGCGACCACCCCAGGTACGCGCCCATCGCGACCATCAGCCAGGGGCTGCCGGTCAGGCCTCAGGTGCCGCCGCGGCAGGCGAGCCAGCGGTGGATGCCGTAGCCGATCCCCGCTCCGGCGGCCAGGCCGGCGACGCCGCGCAGCTTACTGAGGTTCATGGCGACCCTTCCGGGTTTCCGGTGGAGTTCTCGGCTCACGGATGATTATCCTCCCATTCCGTCGTCGCGGCAAGGGGCGGGAGCGGAACATCGGGGTGAACTTGTCTCCCCGGGGACGGATGATGCCGGCAGATCACGAGGGAGCGGGAGCATGCACTGGTTCCAGGCACAGGACGAATCGCGGGGCGGAAAGCGGCGGGGACTCCGTTCGCCCGCGACGCTGCTCGCGTTGCTGGCGGTGGCCGGCGCCGCGGGCAGCGGTTGCGCCGAGACGGCGCCCACGGCGCTGGCG
>JAIFKS010000115.1:0-9546 GCA_020049465.1 bacterium
CGGGTGACGGCGGCGCTGGTCATGGCAGTTCCGATTCGGTGAGGAAGCCGGCTTCGGCGACGCATCCCGCTTTGCGGGTCATCATTCCTTGCGGGTGGCGGCCAGGGCTTCCTGGCGTCGGTGCGCGAGGATCGCCTCCACCACTTCGTCGAGTTCGCCGTTCATGATCGCATCGAGATTGTGGACGGTCAATCCGATGCGATGGTCGGTGAAGCGGCTCTGCGGGAAATTGTAGGTGCGGATCTTGGCTGAACGATCGCCGGTGCCGACCTGGCTCTTGCGCTCGGCGGCCTCGGCCGCCTCCTGAACCATGATGGCGCGCTCCAGCAGCCTCGAACGCAGCACGCCCAGGGCCTTGGCCTTGTTCTTGTGCTGGGACTTCTCGTCCTGGCACTGCACGACCAGGCCGGTCGGCAGGTGCGTGATGCGTACGGCGCTGTCGGTCGTGTTGACCGACTGGCCGCCCGGGCCGCTGCTGCGGTAGACGTCGATGCGCAGTTCGCTCTCGTCGATCCTGACGTCGACCTCTTCGGCTTCCGGCAGCACCGCGACCGTCACGGCCGAGGTGTGGATGCGCCCCTGGCTCTCGGTGGCCGGCACACGCTGGACACGGTGCACGCCGCTTTCCCAGCGCAGGCAGCCGAAAGCGCCGTCGCCGCGCACGGCATAGATCACTTCGCGGTAGCCGCCCTGCGCGCCCTCGGTGGCGTCGATCAGTTCGGCTTTCCAGCGGCGCTGCTCGGCATAGCGCAGGTACATGCGGGCGATCTCTTCGGCGAACAGCGCGGCCTCGTCGCCGCCGGTGCCGGCGCGGATTTCCAGGATGGCGTCGCGATCGTCGTTCGGGTCATGGGGCAGCAGCGCGGACTCCAGCGCCGTGGCGGCCTGCGCCAGCGCCGGCTCCAGCGTGGACAACTCCTCGCGGATCATCGCCACCATGTCGGGATCCTTCTCGGACTTCAGCAGCGCCTGGTTGTCGCTGACCTGCTGGTCCAGCGCCAGCCAGGCTTCGCCGGCCTCGAGCTGCTTGCGGATCCGGGAATGCTCGCGGGCGGTCTTGCGGTATTCGTCCTGGTCGCGCAGGGCATCCGGCGCCGACAGGCGTTCCGAGAGCGAGTTGTAGCGCTCGCGCAGGACCAGCACGTTCTTCTTCAAGCGGCGCCCCCCTCGGCGGCCGAAACCGGAGCCACCGACGGCAGATCGTAGTAGACGCGTTCACGGAATTCATCGCCCTCGGGCGTCAGCACCGCGCGCAGGGCGGACATGGCCACGGTCAGCTGGTCGTCGTCGGGCCGTTTCGTCGTGATCCTCTGCAGTAGCAATCCCGGCCAGATGAAGGGCTTGAGAATCCACAGCTTGCAGTACTTGCCCGAGAGCTTGATCGCCTCGTAGGCCAGGCCCCCGACCAGCGGCACGTAGGCCAGCCGCTCCAGGCGGTCGCCCACCGTCTGCGGACGGCCCAGGAAGCTGAAGACGACGATCGAGATGAGCATCACGAAGAACAGGAAGCTGGTTCCGCAGCGGGGATGCAGCGTCGTGAACGGACGGGCGCCGTCTGCGTCGAGCGAGCGGCCGTTCTCGAAGGCGTGGATGCTCATGTGCTCGGCGCCGTGGTACTGGAAGACGCGTCCCATGTCCTTCAGGCGGCTGACCGCCCACAGGTAGGCCACGAACATCACCACGCGCACCAGGCCGTCCACGGCGTTCCAGGCCACGCTGCCTGACTCCTCACCCACCATCAGGTCGGTCAGCAGGATCGGCAGATAGAAGAACAGACCCAGGCTGAGCACGAAGCTGAGCGCGACCGTGCCCCAGGTCATCGCGGTGTCGCCGAAGCTGTGCTTGCGCTTGTCGACCCGCTCCTCGCTGGCGGCCTGGTCGGCCGAGAACATCAGCGCGTCGATGCCCACGGTCATGCTCTCGATCAGATGCACGCCCCCGCGCAGGACCGGCACGTTCAGGAACGGCAACCGGCGCACCACGCTGCGGAAGGGCTTCTTGCGGACCACGATGCGGTGGTCGGGCGTGCGCACGGCCATGGCCAGGTAGTGCGGGCTGCGCATCATGACGCCTTCGATCAGCGCCTGCCCGCCGACGGCCAGATCCATCTGCCGGGCCTGGTCGGCATCGGGTACCGACGCCCGGCCGGGAACGGCGTCGGGCGACAGTTCATCGAAGGGACCGGCCGCCGCGACCAGAGCCGCCTGCAGGAATCTCGGGAGCATCGACCACTTCCTTCCGGGCCCGGCGCCTTGGCCGGCCCGCTCTCGGTACGCGGCCCCGGATCGGAGCCTGGTTGCCTGGTTCCGGATTGTGAAAAAGGGCACCGGGCAATCTACCCGGCGCCCTGTCGGATTCGCCAGCCCGGCAGGACCGGGCACTCACCGCCGCGCGACGAAACTACTTCTTCTGACCGTAGCTTGCGTCCGCATACCGCTTGCGGAAGCGCTCGACGCGACCCGCGGTGTCGATGATCTTCTGCTGGCCCGTGAAGAACGGATGGCAGGCCGCGCAGATTTCGACGTTCAGCTTTTCCTTGGTGGACCGGGTGACGATCACGTTGCCGCAGAGACAGGTGATCGTGCAGTCCACGTACTTCGGATGGATGTTGTCTTTCATGGCTCCCGCTGCCTTTTCGCCGCATGGGGCGTGCCGCCCCCCAGATCATCTGTTGAGAGCAAAAAGAAATAAGGAATCGTCCAGGATGCAAGGGAATTCTGGTCGGACCGGCCCCGGAACCGCGCCCGGGGCCGCCAAGTGAACTCAGGCGTTCATCGCCCCCAGGAACTGCTGGTTGTCCTTGGTTTTGCTCAACTTATCGATCAGGAACTCCATGGCCTCGGTCGGATTGTAGTCCGACAGGTACTTCCGCAGCACCCAGATCTTGGCCAGATCCTTCGGGTCCAGGAGCAGGTCTTCCTTGCGCGTGCCGGACTTGAAGATATCCACGGCAGGGTAGACACGCCGGTCGGCGATCTTGCGGTCCAGCACCAGCTCCATGTTACCGGTGCCCTTGAACTCCTCGAAGATGACCTCGTCCATGCGGCTGCCGGTCTCGATCAGCGCCGTGGCGATGATGGTCAGCGATCCGCCGTCCTCGATGTTGCGCGCCGCTCCGAAGAACCGCTTCGGCTTCTGCAGCGCGTTGGAGTCCACGCCGCCGGACAGGATCTTGCCCGAGTGGGGCACCACGGCGTTGTGGGCGCGCGCCAGGCGGGTGATCGAGTCCAGCAGGATGACCACGTCCATCCCGTTCTCGACCAGCCGGCGCGCCTTGGCCAGCACCATGTTCGCCACCTGGACGTGGCGCTCGGCGGGCTCGTCGAAGGTCGAGCTGACGACCTCGCCCTTGACCGACCGGGCCATGTCCGTGACTTCCTCCGGGCGCTCGTCGATCAACAGGACGATGAGGTGGCACTCCGGATGGTTGGTCGAAATCGCGTTGGCGATCTTCTGCAGGATGACGGTCTTGCCGGCGCGCGGCGGCGAAACGATCAGCCCGCGCTGGCCCTTGCCGATGGGCGCCATCAAATTGATCAGGCGCGTGGTCATGTTCTTGGGGTCATGCTCGAGGTTCAGGATCTGCTCGGGGTAGAGCGGGGTCAGGTTGTCGAACAACGTGACCTTCTTGGCCTTGTCCGGATCCTTGTAGTTGACCGATTCCACCTTGAGCAGCGCGAAATAGCGCTCGTTGTCCTTCGGCGGGCGGACCTGGCCGCTGATCGTGTCGCCGGTCTTCAGGTCGAACTTCTTGATCTGCGATGGCGACAGGTAGATGTCGTCCGGCCCCGGCAGGTAGTTGTACTTGGCCGACCGCAGGAACCCGTAGCCTTCGGCCAGCACCTGCAGGACGCCCTCGGCATAGATCAGCCCGTTCTTCTCGGTCTGACCCTCGAGGATCTTGAAGATCAGCTCGCTCTTGCGCAGCGTGCTGAGCGCCTCGATGTTCATGCCGCGAGCCACTTCCACGAGCTCGTGGATGTTCATCTCCTGCAGTTCCTTGATATCCATGTCTCTCCTCAGAACCGGACGGTTCCCAACGGTGACGGAAGCGGGGACGAAAGGCGGCGGAGTGGTCAACCGCGACCCGGCGGCCATGGCGGCGCGCCGGATCGGCCCCGGCTTCGTGCGTGAAGATCCCGAAGATGCCTGATGCTCTCAGTGTACCCGTGTCTTCAGCTTGACAAGTGTGTTCAGCGAGCTGGCGTGTTCAGCGTACTCGGATATGGGCCACCGGCCCGTTCAGGCGGATCATGCCGTAGCACCGACTTATCCTAGCACATTCCGGGCCTGATTGCGAATTTCCGTTCATCCGGCCAGTTTGCGTCCGGTTCGCGGCGAACCGGACGCCGTGGCGTGTCCACTGCTAGGGCGTGCCCCCGGACGACAGCTGTTCGAAAGTCTTGGAATTCGTCTCGGCCGCCGCGAATTCCCCGATCTCGACCTGGGACATGCTCAGATACAGGAAGCCCTGGGCATTGGCGACGAACTGGTTGGTCATGGCGACGCCGATTTCGGCCGCGCGGCGGAACGTGGCCAGCGCCGTCTCCTGCTTGGCCTGCTTCAGCGCCGGGTCGGCCTCGGCATCGACCAGGCCCTTCTGGAACCGGCCGTAATTGTAGTAGGTCCGCAGGCGGGACAGCATGGTGCCCTCGCTCGGGAACGTCTCGAGGTTCGCCGCGCGGTCGAGCGCCTTGATCGCGTCCTCGTAGCGGCCGATGTCGGGACTGCCGTACCAGGTTCCGGCGCTGACCAGCATGGCGATGTTGTCGCCGTCGTTGCCCGCGTCGGTATCCTTCTCGAACAGATCGACCACCTTGACGTAGTAATCGGCCGCGCGCGCATAGTCGCGCTGGTCGAGAGCCAGGTTGGCGACCTGACGCAGCAGATTCGTGTCGTCGCCATGGGCGGCCAGCAGATCGGCGTAGATGCGGCTGGCGTCTTCCGTGCGGCCCAGCGTGGCCAGCACGTAGGCCTTGTCCAGTTGGAGCTCGTAGGCGCTCGGGTTGGCCGTCAGCACCTGGTCCAGCAGGTCGAGCGCTTCGCCCAGAAGGGCATCCTTCTGCTCGGCGAATTCGCCCTTCTCCGCCATCTGGATCTTCATGCGGGCGATGCTCTTGACCGGCGTCAGCGAGTCGGGCAGCGCGGCGTAGGCCAGGCGCATGTGCCCTTCGGCCTGCTCGTAGTAGCTGCTGTCCCAGTCGATCTTGGCCTGGCCGAGCCGCGCGCGGTAATTGTAGGCCAGCGCGACATCGACCTTCTCGCTCCACTCTTCGGAATTCAGTTCGACCGCACGCCGGTACGACTTGTAGGCCAGTTCGTAGTTCTTCAGCGCTTCGGCGAAATCGTCCTTGGCCACCGCTTCTTCGGCCAGATGGCTGTGGGCCTCGCCCAGATAGTAGTAGGCGTCGGGTTCATCCTGCGTGTACTCGAAGCCTTCGTGGATGACCTGGACGGCCTTGTTGTAGTTCTGCTCGTCGATGTACAGGATGGCGCTGGTCGTGTGGGCCGAACGGCACCCGGCCAGTCCGCCCATCGCCATCGTGGCCACCAGGGCCGCCAGCATGAGAAGGCGCGCGATCGACCCGGCGTGGGGTGTCCGGCGGGGCTGTTCGGTTCCGTACATCAAAGCTGATCCCCCTCGGGAGTGACGGGAGCGACGGCCAGGATCCGGTGTGTCATGGTACCCTGGCGGAGGTGGGGATGGGTCCGCAGCGGCTGAAATCGCCGCACGGCCGAGGCGCGCAGAGGCGGCCTGATTCGCTGTTAATAGATATGAAATCGCCCGCGCGGCTGTCAACCGCTTTATTCCTCGCGGTGCCGACGGTTGCCCGATCGTCCGGACGGACCTTCGCGACCGCCGGGGCCGCCGGGGCCGCCCGGCCCTCCGGAACGGCCGGAACGCCACGGGTCCAGCGGCAACAGCTCCAGGTAGCGGGCCCTCTGCTCCGGATTCAGAACGGTGAATTCCTGCAGCAGGAACTCCTGCGTCAGCGAATCCAGCTCGCCTTGCGCGTGCCGCAACCCGGCCAGCGCGCCGCGGATGACCTCGGTGGCCTCGGCGTCCGCCACGTCACGCACGCGCTGTCGAGCGGCTTCGATGCGCTCGCGCTGGGCGCGGACCAGCGGCGCATTGGATTTCTGCAATTGCTGCATCCGCGCGGCCTGCTCCGGCTCCAGATCGAGCAGGGAGGCCAGACGATCGACCCTGCGCTCCATCATGCGATGCCAGGACGCGGTGTCGTCGGGAGCGGGGCGCTCCCGCCCGTCGCGGCCGTCCAGCGGCGGCCGGGGCGGCTCGGAGCGCACAGAACGAAGCACCGCCCACCCCAGACCCAGGTTGAGGCCCAGCGAAACCAGCAGGATCAGGCGCGTCAGGCGGGTCATTTCGTACCTCCCTGGCCGGAAACGGCTTCCGCGGGCGCCCCGGAGTCCGCCAGCGCCAGCCACGAATCGGACAGTCCACCGGCGGAATCACCGTGCCAGGACGAGTCCTCGAGCCAGACGGCGGCCAGCCCGCTGTCGTCGCCGGCCACCGCCGCCGGCGTCACGGCCAGATCGCCGCCCAGTCTTCCGAACAGCACGCCCGCCGCGAGCGTGGCAACCGCCAGCGACACGCGCATCGCGGGGCTGCGCCCGAAGAACCAGCCTGCCGCAGCTCCCCCGAAGGTCCGCTCCCTGACGGCGGGCCACAGAGCGCCGCTGCGCGCGCCGACCGGCAGGGCGGCGTGGCCGAGCGCATCCCACGTCTCGCGCAGCCGTTCCGCTTCGCCGCGGCAATCCTGGCAGCCGGCCAGGTGCCGTTCCGTTTCCTGGAGTTCGGCGGCGGACAATTCGCCGCCGGCCCAGGCGGCCAGTCGATCGGTGACGTGCTTCATGGCTTTTCTCCCCTTCGCGTCAGGTCGGCCCGGAGCCCGGCCAACGCCCTCTGGATCAGCGATTCGACGCCGGCCAGCGAGGTGTCCATCGCCTCCGCCACTTCGGTGTAGCGCAGTCCCTGGAAGCGGTGCAGCACCAGCGCCTGGCGTTGACGCTCGGGCAGCCGGGCGACGGCGGCGCGCACGACCTGCGCGGTCTGCTCCGCTTCGATGCCGCGGTCGGCTCCCGGCGTCGAAGACGCCACATCGTGTCGATCGGTGTCCAGCGGCAGCCACTTGAGCAGCCGCCGACGCCTTTGCCGGCTGCGCGCCAGGTTGCCGGCGATCCTGAGCAGCCAGCTGCGGAACTTGCCCTCGGGCCGGTAACGCCCGGCCTGGCGGAAAACGCGCACGAAGGTCTCCTGGGCCAGATCCTCGGCGTCGTCGCGGGAGCCGGTCATGTGGATCAGGAAGGCCAGCACATCGCGCTCCCAGCGGTCGACGAGGAGACGGAATGCCGCCTCCTCGCCCGCCGCCGTCGCGGCCATCAGGTCGTCGTCATCCCTGTCCGACCGCTGCAGCCCCACGCCGGCCACGACCTTTCGTCAGTCCGTGTTCCGGCCCTGCCGGCCCGCCCGCCCGCGCGGCCCGCCGCCGGGACGCTCCTGTCCCGGACCGGAGCCGTCGCAGTCCGGACCTTCGCGGCCCTGCCGGCCCTGATCGCCGCACATCGCGCCGCCGCGGGGACCACCGTGCCGCGAGCCGCGTCCCGGTTCACCCATCATGAGCATCCTGTCGCGCTGCTCGGCCGTCAACAGGGCCCGCACGGCAAGCCGGTCCTGCAGATGGCCGGTCTGGATCTTCGTGCGCAGTTCGCCCATTTCGCGCGTCAGGGCGACGACGGACTTCTCCGAGGGATCGTCCTTCATCATCTCGCCCTGCAGTTCATGGCGAAGCAGCCGCATCTGTTTGCGAAGCGGCAGATCCCGCGCGCGGCCTGATTCGTGGATCTTCGCGATGGCGTCGCTCTGTTTGTCGTTCAGGTCGAGCCGGCGGGCCAGGCGCTCCAGCCGACGTGCGCCGCCCGGTCCGAAACTGTCGTCGTCACCGGCTTCGAACGCCGTGCTTTCGGGATCTTCAGCGGGAATGTTCGGACCCTGGGCCAGCGACGGCGCGGCGCCGGCCAGCAGGATCGTCAGCAGCGCCGCCAACACGGCGCGCCGGTTCGAAAGGATGTCGATGCGGTTCATGTTCGTCACCTCTGCCTGTTGTCGCCCCGACCGGGGGCAGTGACCGTGTGGTCGCGGATGATCATGCATGCGACCGGCCTAACGCGGCAACCCGCATCCACCAGCGGTCCATGGGCAGAAACTATTGGGCAAGGTCTTCGGTGACCCTGGCCAGGTTCACGGTCAGGTCGGGGTGGCCCGGCTCGACGAGCAGGCCGTCGCGGAAGATCGCCTCCGCTTCCGCCAGCGCGCCGCCGCGGGCCAGCAGGACGCCCAGATCGACATAGGCCTGGGGATTGCGGGGATGCCAGCGCAGCAGTTCGCGCGCGGCGGCCAGCGCCTGGTCGCGCCGCCCGGCCTGTTCGTTGAGCACCGCGGCCAGGTGCAGAAGGTCGGCATCGCGGGGATGGTCCGGCAGAACCCGCAGCACGCGCGCGAAGGCCTCGTCGCGGCGCTTCTGTTCCAGTTGCAGGCGGATCAGCTGCTTGTGGAGGTCCAGATTCTGTGTCGTCGACCCGCAGCCTTCGCTCAGGATCCGTTCGGCGCCGGCCTTGTCGCCCCGCTCGTTCAGCACCATCGCCAGTCCCAGCCAGGGCGCGGGCCCGCCGGCCTTGCCGGCCACGGCTTCGCGGTAGAGCATCTCGGCGCGGGCCAGCGCCGCGTCGTCGTCTTCGGCGGCCCCCACCTCGGCCCAGCGAAGCGCTTCGTTCGCCGCGGCCAGGGCCTTCCAGTCGCGGCGGATGTCCCCCAGCCCCCACGGCACCACCAGGAGCACGGCCACCAGCCACGGCCACCACTGCCGACCGCGCGGAAGGCCTTCACCCAGAACCCGCGCGACGGCCAGGCCCGCCAGCAGCGCCAGCGACGGCACCAGCGCCAGACGGTAGCGTGAAACCACGAAGAACACGCTCTGCACCGCCAGCAGCACAACGAGCGTCAGCGCCCACCAGCGCCCCGGCACGAAACGCCGGGCGCCGATCAGGCCCACCAGCCCCAGCACCACCAGCAGCGCGTAGGGGACGACCAGCGCGCGCAGCGCGGGTGCCGCGCGCGTCCAGCCGTCGATGGTCGTCAACTGATCGATCTCCCAGCCCTGCAGATGCAGACGCATCTTCTGTAGCCACAACCCCGCCGTCCGCAGGGGCTGGTCGCGCATCGTCGCCACTGCGGCGTCGGCCCAGAGACTGTCGGCCTGGGCCAGACTGATCCGCGGACGATCGAATCGTTCGGCAAGGAAGGCGCGGCCGGCTGGATCCAGCAGCCACGAACCCGGCACCACGGCCACATAGAAGCCGTTCGCCTCGGGTCCGTTGCCGATGTAGAGATTCACCCCGCCGTTGAGCGCCGGCCCGACCAGACGGCCCGCCGCCCGCGAATTGTGCGCCACCGCGGGCGCCAGCGCGGACAGCGCGGTCAGGGCCACGGTCGCCGCAAGCAGCGCCCGCCGCGGTCGCGGCGCG
>JAIFKS010000115.1:9559-15728 GCA_020049465.1 bacterium
CGCCGCGGTCGCGGCGCGGCAGGCCAGGCCGCCGCGGCCATGCCCACCGGCAGCAGCAGCAGCGAGGTGCCGCGCAGAAGAGCCGCCAGACCCACGACCACACCCAGCAGCGCCGCGCGCGCGAACGCCCGGCCCGGCGAGGCCGGCGCCGCCCCCGCCGTGGCCAGCGCCAGGAACGCCGTCATCAGGAAAGCGAGCGGCACGTCGAGCAGGATGGTCACGGCGTAGACCGCGGCCGGCCGGTACAGGGCGAACAGGGCCGCCGGCAGCCACTGGACCACGGTCCGGCGCCAGCCCGGCGCCACCTGCGGGGCCAGCCAGCGACCGGCCAGCACGCGCAGCAGCGCCACGATGCCCAGCCAGCAGGCAACCTGCAGCAGGCGGATCCCACGCAGCCGGGAAGGTGGGAAGACCCGCGCGCCCGGCTCGCCGGACGCACTGCCGGTTACGTCGATCAGCCGCGGATAGAGCGGGGACATGTAGAAGGGCTCGGAAGGATCGGGCGCCGCGGCGGCGCGGTCCAGATAATAGATCTCGTCGAGGATGGGCGCGCGGCCGAACACCGAACGCTCGGCCTGCGGGAAGTACACGATCCAGAAGGCGGCGATGACTGCCAGCGCGATGACCGGCGCCGCGATCCGGCGTACGTGAAGGGCGCGACCGGCGCCGGTGCCGTCCGGCGGGCGCGCCGCGGGGCCGCGCCGCGCGCTCACACGCTGAACCTGATCTCGAGGATGTCGCCGTCCTGCACCACGTAGGCCTTGCCCTCCAGGCGCACCTTGTTGGCGGCCTTGGCGGCGGACATGTCACCGGCGGCGATCAGGTCCTCGTAGGCCGTCACTTCGGCGCGGATGAAGCCGCGCTGCAGATCCGAATGGATGACGCCGGCGGCGACCGGCGCTGTCGAGCCCCGTCGCACGGTCCAGGCGCGGCACTCGTCCGGCCCCACGGTGAAGAAACTCTGCAGCTCCAGCGCGGAGTAGGCCGCGCGGATCATGCTGGGCAGCGCCGGCTCGGCCACGCCCAGGTCGGCCAGGAATTCGGCGGCGTCCTCGGCGGAGAGCCCGGCCAGCTCCGACTCCATGCGCGCGCACAACGAAACCACGGCGGCGCCGGCCTGTCCGGCCGCCGTCAACAATGCCGCTTCGGGCTCGACGCCTTCTTCATGGTTCAGCACGATGATCATCGGCTTGCTCGTCAGGAAGGCGTAACCGACGGACAACTTGGCGTCGTCCACCGACAACGTGAGTTCCCGCAGCGGGCGCCCCGCTTCGAGCTGGGCGCGGTAACGCTCCATGAGCGGACCTTCGAGCGGATTGGCCACCTTGCCCAGGCGAGCCTTGTCCTTGGTGATGCGCTCCAGGCGATTCTCGACGATCTGCAGGTCCGCCAGAACCAGTTCCAGCGCCAGATTCTCCATTTCCCCCACGGGATCGGGCGTGCCATAGCCGCCGTCGAAACAGCGGACGACCTGCGCCATGGCATCCACTTTCCGGCCGTGTTCGAGGAAACGGACGGCCTCCCGCGCGCCGTCGGCGCCCACCCCACCCTGAAAACCGGGAATGTCCACCCACGAGATGGCCGCGTAGACCGTGCGTTTGGGCTTGAACATCGTCGTCAGGCGATCCAGCCGCGCGTCCGGAACCTGGCCGACCGCCAGGTGGGGATCGACACCGCCCTGTCCGGTCGGCCGGTTGGCGCCGGTGATCACGTTGTGGAGGGTGGTCTTGCCCGTAAACTTCAGACCGATCAGCCCGACCTGCACAGTTTCCGCTCCTGGGGATGGGTTCGAGGGCGCCGTCGCGCCTTCGGCAACGGAACGACCGCCGCCGGCGGAAGAATAGGCCCCGCCGTGCGCGGGGCCAAACAACAACTGGAAAAGCCCCGGGGCGCGTCCGGGTCAATCGGCCGGCGGTTCCGGCGTTTCCCAGGGGGATGCATTCTCATGCGGGTCGGACCACTCCGACCACAGGCCCGCGGCGCCATCGGCGGACACACCGCGGACGCGCACCAGATAGCTGTGGTAGTAGTCCAACATCAGCCAGACGACGTGCGAATCGACCGGGCCGGCCGCCAGCGAGAATTCCAGCGGACTGACCGTCTCTTCGGCCTCCCGGGTGAGATCCCGCACCTGCGCCTGATAGTGCGCCGGGGCCGGTCGGTCTTCGCTGACGGACGGGGCGACGAACGCCACCCGAACCGGAACTTCCCGCGGACGCAGCTTGTCCGCGTCGCCCGCGGTCAGGTAGACGGTCACCCCCAACCCTGCGGCAAGGGCTACTCCGGCCAGGGCAAGGCGCAACATCCGTTTTTTCGACATGGCGGCTTCCACCCCGGCGTCGCTTGAGGCAACCCGTGAAATGTTTTCGGTTAAATCCCCATGCGGCCAAAGATATCAGATCGAGCCCTCTCCTGCCACCGTCCCGCGAAAAGCGACCGGCGAAACCCCGATTTCAGGCTGGACGGAAATCACGAAGGAATTCGTGTTGCCTGCCGCTCCGAGCGGACCGCATATTGCAACGGTACCCCTGAACCGGACCCCGCCTCCGGTGTCCGGTCGAAACGGATGTTATTTCGGGGTGTGCGCACGGAGGAAGAATCGCTTGCGGCGTCTGTTTCTGATCAGCCTGGTTGGAATTCTGGCAACCGGGGTCCCCGTTCGGGCAGCTGAAATCCGCGTTCCCGGCAACCACGCCACCATCGGAGCCGCTCTGACGAGCGCGCGTCCGGGCGACCGCATTGTGGTTTCCGCCGGAACCTACAACGAGCACGGGCTCGTCATGCCCGAAGGCGTGGTCCTGACCGGCGCCGGCGCCACGCCGGACGCCGTCGTGATCGACGGACAGGGCGTCGGGCGCATCCTCGCCTGTGAGAATTTCTCGCGTACTTCCGAGATCAGCAACCTGACCTTCACCGGTGGCCACGCCGGCGGGAGCACCATTGCCGACGGCAGCGGCGGCGCCATCCTGTGCAGCAACGCCGCGCTGATCATTTCCGACTGCGTCTTCGTCGGCAACTCGGCAGCCCGCAACGGCGGCGCCGTCTGGATCTTCGAATCCTCGCCGACCCTCAGCGAATGCGTGTTCGAGGGCAACACGGCCGTCGCCGGCGGCGGCGGCGTCGACTGCACGCTGAACGCTTCGCCCAGTATCCAGAACTGCCGCTTCGAGAACAACCAGGCCGACTGGGGCGCGGGCCTTTCCTGCCGCGACTACTCGTCGCCGGTGGTCCTGTCTTCGGTGTTCGCCGGCAACGTGACCGCCGGCAGCCGCGGCTACGGCGGCGGCGCCTTCTGCGATCTGGATTCCAAGCCGATGTTCTTCGCCTGCACGTTCACCGCCAACGAAGCCCGTTACGGCGGCGCCGTGGCGAACTTCGCCGATTCGGGCGCTTCGCTGGTGCGTTGCACGGTGGTCGCCAACCGCGGCCTGTGGCGCGGCGCCGGCCTGTACAGCAGCAACGCGACCCCGACGATCAGTGCCAGCATCATCGCCTACCAGGAAGGGCCCGGCCTCTTCTCCGGAGGCACCTACGGGCCTCAGATGTTCCAGAGCAACCTGTACGGCAACGAGGGCGGCGACTGGATCGGTTCGGCGGCGCCGTTGGCAGTCGGCCCCACGAATTTCTCGCGCGATCCCCTGTTCTGCGAAAATTCCGAACCGGGAACGGTGGCGTTCAATCTGCAGGACACTTCGCCGTGTCATCCGGACAGCAACGCCGGCGTGACGCTGGGGGCCTGGCCGGCCGGCTGCGGCGTGCCGTTGCCGTCGACGGTCACGCTCGCCGCGGACTGGAGCGGCAATCTGGCGAGGCTGTCCTGGCGCGTGCCCGACGGCCTGGGCATCGACCCGGAATTCCGCCTCACTGGCGCCCGCGTTTCGTCGCCGGAACTGGCGTGGGAGATTCCGTTCACCGACCAGGGTGACGGCCAGTACGTCGCCGACGACCCGGCGGCCACACTGCAGGGCGAAGGACCGTTCACGTTCCGCCTCTACGCCGCCTTCAGTGGCAGCGACTGGACGCTGATGGCCCAGACGACGCTCGAGTTCGAACCGGACCTGCCCGGCGTCACCCAGGTCCTGGCCGCGCCGAACCCGTTCAACCCGGCCACGACGATCAGCTTCAAACTGGGGCGCTCACAGAGGGTGCGCGTCAACGTCTACGATCTGGATGGACGCGTGGTGGCGCGGCTGGCGGACCGTGAGTTCCCCGCCGGACCCAACGCCGTGATCTGGCAAGGAAGGGCCGACGATGGCCGCGCGCTCGCCTCGGGCACGTACCTGGTCCTGGTGGACAGCCCGGGGCGCCAAGTGACCAGCAAGGTCACGCTCCTCAAATGAGACTGACCAGCAAGGTCACGCTCCTCAAATAAGACTGACCAGCAAGGTCAAGCTTCTCAACCGACGCCCCGCCGGCGCGCGACGATCCCCGCCGCCGGCCGGCCGTCATCGTCGAAACTCTCTTCATGTACCAGGATCTGCCAGGCGGCGCCGCTGAACGCGCGCGCCAGTTCGGCCGGCTGCAACCGGTGCTGAGCGCGGACATCCGGAGCCAGTCCGGGCGCCTCGCGGAACGTTCGCACCACAGCCACACCCCCGACCCGGACGATGCCGTGCAGCCCCGCCAGCAGACCTCGGTCCAGGAAGCGGATGTTCACGACCACCGACCACGGCCCGGCAGGCAGGGCCGACCGCTCGCGCAGGTCGACCGCCAGCACGGCGAGGGTGACGCCACGGCTGACGGCCAGGCGCGCCGCGAGCGTCAGCGCTTCGGGCTGCCAGTCCACGCCCGTCACGCGGTAGCCGCGTTCACCGAGCCAGACCGCGGCCCGACCGCTGCCGCAGCCGAGGTCCAGCACCGGACCCAGCGCCGGCGGCGGCAACAGGTCGGCATGCGCGGTCAGCCACGCAGGCGCCTTCCACAGCGTGTTGTCGGACGGGCCGCGCTCGATGAAGGGTGCCGGGAGGGCGGCCAGGTCGTCGGGCCCCAGGCCGACGGCAGCGACCCGGGAACGCCCGCGGGCAGCCAGCGCGCGCGCCAGAACCTGCGCCTGGTCGTCCGTCTCTGCCACCACCAGCAGCCGTTGGTGGCGCGGCGGCAGGAAAATGGATGGCAGCGTCGCCTCCAGCAGCGCCGGGTCTTCCGCGCCGTCTGCCACGCCCGGCAGCGAGGCCGCACCCCGCAGGTGCCCCGCCGCGAATGCCTGCGGGGTACGGGCGTCCAGCACCGCAGCCGGCGGATGGCAGCCCAGAGCGTCCGTGATGATGTCCAAGTTGCTTTTTGTCATTACCTTGGCGCCGGTACGGAGGCGATCATCAGTTTCAGGAGCTTTTGGTGGTCGGCCCCCACTGTGTGCTTTATTATCGCGCGTCCAGGCCGAAATCAATGCCGGGAAAGCGCCGGCGCTCGCCCACGATGCCCGTTACCGCCGCCAGCGGCCCGCAGGAGAACGATCTATGCCATCGATCCGCAAGTTCGTCGTCACGCCCAATCTGCCCGACCCGCTGAAGCCGTTGCTCGACATCGCGCGCAACGTCTGGTGGAGTTGGAACGTCGAAGCCATTTCTCTGCTGCGGCGCGTCGACCCCGACCAATGGGACAAGCATGCCGGCAACCCGGTGGCGGTGCTGGGTTCGCTGTCGGCGCAGCGCGTGCGGGAGTTGGAGCGCGATCAGGCCTTCCTGGCCCATCTCGAACGCGTGCAGGGCGATCTGGAGCGGTATCTGACCCGACCCACCTGGTTCCAGAGCGAGCATCAGGGTGTCGGTGAGGGGCTGGTCGGTTACTTCTCGCTGGAATTCGGACTGCACGAATCGCTGCCGCTCTATTCCGGCGGCCTGGGCATCCTGGCCGGCGACCACCTGAAGTCGGCCACGGATCTGGGCATTCCGCTGGTGGGCGTCGGACTGGCGTACCAGTCCGGCTACTTCCGCCAGTACCTGAACCACGACGGCTGGCAGATGGAAGAGTACCCGGTCAACGATTTCTACAACATGTCGATGTCGCTGGAACGCGGCCGCGACGGCACGCCGCGGCTGATCGAAGTGCACTACCCGGGCCGCTCCATCTTCGCGCAGATCTGGCGCCTGCAGGTGGGACGCAACCCGCTGTTCCTGCTGGACACGAACCTGGCCGAGAACCAGCCCGAGGATCGTGACCTGACGGCGCG
>JAIFKS010000017.1 GCA_020049465.1 bacterium
TGGAAGATGAGCCGGTAGAAGATGATGGCCGTCAGCACCGGCCAGAAGAACAGCCCGAACGCGAAGAAGACCCACGAGATCTCGGGACTGGCGTGGTGCACGCCGGCGATCGGCACCAGGATGTTGCCCACCACCGGGATGAACCAGGCGGGGTTCAGGTGGTTGATCTCGAACTTGGTGTGCTGGATCCAGGACGACATCACGTACAACGTCAGGACCGCGTGCATCACGGTGCCGACGGCCCACAGCCACAGCGACAGCACCGGCGCCTGGTGCAGCGCCGCGATCGACAGCAGGATCAGCGAGATGGAGATGGTCGGCACGAACGCCAGCTTCACCGGATGCCGGATCTCGGCGAGCACCTCGTGCGGATGGCGCGCGCACTTGACCGCGAACACGGTCGCGACCAGGGCGAAGAGCGCGCCGACGACGGGCAGCAGCACCAGGCCCGGCGCGAACGGCAGGTCGAACGCCTTTTCGGCGCGGTTCCAGGCGATGTTGAATCCGGCCAGCCCCATGATCATGGCGAACCAGGCGACCGGGAACTCCTTCAGGCGCGAGGCGGGTGGGTGGGACACGGTTCCTCCCGGGGAAGCATGGCTGCGGCACTTCGGCGAAATGTAGCGGCCGTGGGCGCCGGATTCCAGCGGAGTCGGTGAAACTTGCGCCGGCGCAAGCGCCTGGAGCCGATGCCAAGTGCCCGGAGCCGATGCCAAATGCCCGGAGCTGATGCCAAGCGCCCGAAACCGCCGTTCCCGCAACGCGCGCGGCGCCGGGACCATCAGGGTCCCGGCGCCGCAGCCCATCCGAGGACATCGGTCACTTCAACAGCGCCAGCAATCCGCCCGCCGCCACGGCGGTCCCGATGACCCCGGCCACGTTCGGCCCCATCGCGTGCATCAGCAGGTAGTTGTTGGGATCGGTCTCCTGCGCCACGTTGTGCGCCACCCGCGCGGCCATGGGCACCGCCGAAACGCCGGCCGCGCCGATCAGCGGGTTCACCGGGCTGCCCGGCATCCGCGCCATGATCTTGCCCAGCAGCAGCCCGCCGGCGGTCGACAGCGCGAACGCCACACAGCCGAGCACCAGGATCTTCAACGTCTCGGTGCGCAGGAAGCCGTTGCCGTCCATCGAAACGCCCACGCACAAGCCCAGCACGATCGTGATCAGGTTGATCAATTCGTTCTGTGCAGAGCGGGACAGCCGTTCGGTGACACCGCATTCGCGCAGCAGGTTGCCGAACATGAGCAGGCCGATCAGGCTGGTCGCCGCCGGCACGATCAGGGCGGCGACGATGGTCACGCCGATCGGGAAGATGATCCGGATCCAGCGCGGCACGTCGAACCCGGCCTCCATGCGGATGGCGCGTTCCTTCTTCGTCGTCAGCAGACGCATGATCGGCGGCTGGATGAGCGGCACCAGCGCCATGTACGAGTAGGCCGAGACGGCGATCGCCCCGAGCAGGTGCGGCGCCAGCTTCATCGTCAGGTAGATCGAGGTCGGTCCGTCGGCCCCGCCGATGATGCCGATCGAAGCGGCTTCCTGCGGCGTGAAGCCCATGGCGTTGGCCGCCAGGAACGTGCCGAAAACCCCCAGTTGCGCGGCAGCGCCCAGGAAGAACGTCTTCGGATTGGACAACAGCGGCCCGAAGTCCGTCAGCGCTCCCAGCCCCAGGAAGATGAGCGGCGGAAAGATCTCCAGCCTCACCCCCGCGAACAGGTAGTGGAACAGCCCGCCGGTTTCACCGGGACCGCCCGGGTACATCAGGCCCGACAGGGGCAGGTTCGCCATCAGCGCGCCGAAGCCGATCGGCACCAGCAGCAGGGGCTCAAAGCCCTTACGGATCGCCAGCCAAAGCAGCACGCATGCCACGACCAGCATCACCATCTCGCGCCACGTGATATGCGCGAGGCCGGTGGAGAGCCAGAGGACGTCCACGTCAGGCCTCCGTCTGGTAACGGATCAGGACCGTTCCGACCTGAACGACGTCGCCGGGGGCAACGCAGATCTCGGCCACGATCCCGCTGCGTGGGGCATGGATGTAGGTGTCCATCTTCATGGCGTCGAGCATGAGGACGGGGGTCTTTTCCTCTACGTGGGCATTCGCCTGCACAAAGATCTTCTGCACGGTGCCGGCGATGGGCGCCAGGATGTTGTTGGGGTCGACGCCGTTGGGCACGCCGGCGGGCGCCGCCGCCCGTGGCGTATTCACCGGCACGGGCGCGGCAGCCGCCGCCTGGCGTCCACGCGGCGTCGCCGCCGCCGCCGCGCGCGCCGACGGCAGGTTGCTGCCGGTCACGTACTGCTCGTCGTCCTCGAGAACTTCCACGGTCATTTCGTAGACTTTCCCGTTCATCGTCAGGCGCAGCTTCTTCATTTTTTACCAACCCGGTGGGAGACCATGATGTCCATGCGACCGGCGCGTTCCCAGGCTTGACCGCCCGATTCGCCGTGGACATGGACGCGGTGGATGCGGACCGGCGCGCCGAGCGCCGTGTAGGCGCCCGCGGCCAGGACCGCGAGGAGTTCCGGATCAAGGGCGTCATCGGCCGCCATCGATTTCCGGCGCAACGAACGCACGGCCAGCGCGCGCAACGTGAACAGCAGCGCGGCCAGAAGGCCGAGCGCCGCGAACACCAGGGAGAAGGCCGTCAGCGCGATCAGCCAGGTAGACATATGGGTCATCATTGCGCCATGTTCCCGTGTTTTTTCTGCGGCCGGAGGTCGCGTTTGGTCCGCAGCAGGCCCAGCCGCTCGATGAGCATGCGGCGGGTCCACGACGGGCGGATGATGTCGTCGATGTGCAGTTCCTCGGCCGCCCGGAACGGGTTGGCGTGCTGTTCGCGGTACTCGACGACCTTTTCGTGGTAGAAGGCCGCCGGATTGGCCGCGGCCTTGATCTCCTTGCGATAGAGCACGCGCGCCGCGCCTTCGGGCCCCATCACGGCGATCTCGGCGGTCGGCCAGGCCAGCACCGTCTCGGCGCCCATGTCCTTCGAGCACATCGCCAGGAAGGCGCCGCCGTAGGCCTTGCGCATGATGACCGTCAGCTTCGGCACCGTCGTCGCCGAGTAGGCGAACAGCATCTTGGCGCCGTGGCGGATGATGCCGCCGTGCTCCTGCGCCACGCCCGGCAGGAAGCCGGGCACGTCGACCAGCGTGATCAGCGGGATGTTGTAGACGTTGCAGGTGCGGATGAAGCGCGCGCCCTTGTCGGCCGAATTGATGTCGAGCACCCCGGCCATCACCAGCGGCTGGTTGGCCACGATGCCCACGGCCAATCCGCCCAGGTGCGCGAAGCCGCAGACGATGTTCGGCGCGAACTCGCGCATGTACTCCAGGAACACGCCGTCGTCGACCAGCCGCGTGATGACTTCCTTCACGTCGTAGGGCGTGCGCGAGTCGTCGGGGATGATGTCGTCCATCCCCTCGTCGTCGATGACGATGCCGTCGAACGGGCGGTTCGGCGGCGATTCCATGTTGTTCTGCGGCAGGTAGGTCAGCAGCTGCTTGACGAGGTCGACGGCCTCTTCCTCGTCGGCGGCCATGAACTGCACGTTGCCGGCGATGGAGGCGTGCGCCCTCGCGCCACCCAGGTCCTCTTCGCTGATCACTTCGCCGGTGGCGGCGCGGATCACCTCGGGCCCGGCGATGAACATGTGCGCGGTGCCCTCGACCATGATCACGAAATCGGTCAGCGCCGGCGAATAGGCCGCGCCGCCGGCGCAGGGGCCGGCGATCACGGAGATCTGCGGCACCACACCGGAAAGCAGCGTGTTGTGGTAGAAGATCTTGCCGTAGGCCGACAGGGCATTGACGCCCTCCTGGATGCGCGCGCCGCCGCCGTCGTTGAACCCGACCACGGGCACGCCGCACTTCAGCGCGGTCTGCAGCATCTCGACGATCTTGGCCGCGTGGCGTTCGCCCACGGCGCCGCCGCCCACGGTGAAGTCCTGCGAGAACGCGAACACCGAGCGGCCCATGACCTCGCCCTTGCCCGTGACCACGCCGTCGGCGGGGAATTCCCGGTCGGCCAGTTCGGGGCAGCGGTGCTTGACCCACAGTCCGAATTCATTGAAGGAATCGTCGTCGAACAGGAGGCCCAGCCGCTCGCGGGCCGTCAGCTTCCCCTGATCGTGCTGGCGCTGGATCTTCTCCGCGCCGCCGCCCAACTGGAGCTCCGCGCGCCGCGCGTCGAGCTCCTCGAAACGTCGTTTCGCCATCTTGGATGTCTCCTCGTGCTGTCCGCATCCCCGGGGGTCGTCACGGCCGCGGGTGGAGCTCCCGGTCGGAGGGCCGTGGGGGTGCGGGAGCAACGTTAAGCGCTTAACAGCACAAGTCAAGGACGGGGCGTTCTCGCTTTGCCCGGCGGACAGACGTGGGCGGCGTCAAGCTATGCGGCATGATGGCAACATCTTAATGGCATACAAAGGAACAGGATGATCGTGAACGCCCGGCACTTGCGCCGGCGCAAGTAATCCGCCCGAGCCCGGGGCCCTCCCAGCCCTCAGCCCCCGCGCAACCAACGCTCGATCTGCCGGCGGTGCCGCAGCAGATGGACGATGCCGTGCTCGAGGATCATCTCCGGATCGTAGGTCGGCCCCCAGCGGACCGGAAAGGTCACGCGCGCGATCTCGGCCTCGGACGCACCGTACAGGCCCTCCAGCGCCGCCTCGGTGTAGCGAAAGGCAACACCCAGCCGCGGCCGCACGTCGGCCGGGCCGGCCAAGTGCTGCGGATCGAGCTGGTAGATGTCGACGAAGGGCAATCCGCGCGCCTTGCGGATGTAGTCGGCGTAGCGGTGCGCCGCACCGATCGTGTGGGCACAGATGGCGCGCAACGAAACCGTGTTCGGGTCGACGCACGGACGGACCTCGTCGAACTGCGCGAGGGTCAGGCCCTCGACCACGTGGCAGAAGTCCTCGGCGGCGCGGGCGGTCTCGTCGAGGATGGCGCCCAGGGCGCCGGGGCGGCCGGGGTGGTCGAGGAAGGCGGATGACATGGGGCGCTCCTGGGGGAATGGGGTGGCGGCAACGCGGTGAACAAGTTCACTGCGCGCACGCGATATCGCCATCGCGGCGGACCAGCAGCGGGCCGTTGCGCTGCCGAATGCCCTGCGGCGATGGCAGGCGGTGATGGCGGTTGGCCGTTGCGCCGGCGCAAGTTTCGCGCGTTTGGGATACTTGCGCCGGCGCAAGTGCCAACGCTGCATCGTCGATGCCGGTTCTCAACGGGAGGCATTCGCAGGGAGTTCGATTCCCCGCGAAGTTGATCCAGACCACCGAATCCGGTAGAATCGCGGTATGGCGGATGAGCATTTCCGAACGGAGGAGATTGCGTCATGTCATTTCGATCCTCTGCCGCGGCCATCGCGATCGCGTTCGTGCTCGCGATCGTCGCCCGGCCCGCCTCTGCCGCTTGCGTCGACTGGAGCGTCGCCGCGCCCACGGAACCCTGCGTCGCGTTCGAAGGCTCCTTCTTCCACGACATACCGGGCGGGCTCATGCGCGACGGATACCTGATGAAGCATCTGGTTTCCGGCAGCGGGCACTTCTTCATGCAGGATGTTTACGTCTTCGACATGCGCGTGACGGACCAACCGCTCGAGGTGGGGCACCTCTGGAACGACGGCTCCTGGCTGTACGACGGCTTGACCGGGTACATGATCGAGGACGTGGACGGCGACCACTGCGTCGTCAGTGCGTACGGCCCGTACGGGCATGGGCGGACGCTGCTCACGACGACGCCGACAGGAGCCGTGAAGGCATACCTCTCGACCTTCCGCGGCAAGGTCTCGCTGCATGGCGACCGCGCCTTCCAGCTCATCGACGATTTCTTCGAGTGGGGCATCGGCGTGGCTTGCCTGGACATCTCGAACCCCGCGGCGCCGGCGACCCTGGGCCAACTGACAGGCTCTTTCGCCGACATCCAGGCGCTGAGCGATTCGATGGTGCTGATGCGCACCAACGACGGGCGCCTGCAGGTCGCCGACTTCACGACACCCGCGTCGCCTGTGCTGCGCGGCAGCCTGATAGCCGCGTTCACCCGCTGGCTGGGTTTCGCGGGTGGGCGCGTGGTGGTCGCGACCGACACGGCGACCGTGGGCATCGACGTGTCGGATCCCGATGCCCCCTACGTGGCCTGGTCGGTCCCGGGCTCTGCCACGGCGATGACGACCGATGGCGACGTGATGGCGCTCGGCTTCGCCGGGACCGGCGCGACGCTGGCGCTGTTCGACGTCGGCAGTGTCTCGCCCGTCCCGTTGAGCGGGGCTTTCGGAAGCGAGCCCTCCACGAGCATCTGCGTCGCGATCAGCGGCAACGTCCTCTACACGGGTGGCATTTGCGCCTACGACATCGCCGACCCGGAGAACCCGCAGTGGCTGGGGCAGGCCGGGATCACCTGCAACAGTGCGGGCGGGATCGCCTCGAGCAGCACGTTCACGCCTGCGGGCGACCAGTTGATCACGCCGCACGGCCTGGTGTGGTCCCACTGTGCGAGCGTAGCGGGCGTCCCGGGGGCGCCGCCGGCCCTGGCCGTGGCCGCGCATCCAAACCCGTTCAATCCGGCCACGACGATCACCTTCACGACCACGCAGGACGGCCCCGTGTCGGTGGCGCTGTACGACGCGCGCGGGCGCCTGGTCCGTAAGCTGGCGGACCGGACGATGGCAGCCGGGCCGCAGGCGTTCGCCTGGGACGGACGCGGGGACGACGGTCAGATGGTGGCCGCGGGAATGTACGTCGTGCGGGTGGCGACGCACGCGGGGGTGGCTGGCGGCAAGGTGGTGATGGCGAAGTAGGGGCTCGGCGCGGTGTCGGAATGGCTCAATTGGTTTCGTGGTCGGCGATGATGGATACTCATTCTCGTCCAGCGTGTACGTTGCGTCCTCCTGAGACTGGACATCGGAGGTTGCGGCAAGCAACGCAAGCAGCGACAAGGCATAGATCGTTCAGCGACAAGGCATAGATCGTTCTTGAACCTGTGGCACGCACTTGCGCCGGCGCAAGTTCCAGCGCCAACGTGTCGACCCATCGCTGCCATCCCGCGGCACCATTGCTATCATATCCGACCTGGGAACCGGGCCCACGCCCTCCCGCGCCTCGCGGGCCGGCCGTGCGCCCGCACCGCGTCCCGCGCGGACGCGATCAGGCACGGAATCAAGGAGAAGGGAACATGGCGGATAGAAAGATCATCGCAGTGGTGGGCGCCACCGGCGCCCAGGGCGGCGGGCTGGTCAGGGCGATCCTCGACGACCCGAAGGGCGGCTTCAACGCGCGGGCCATCACCCGCAACCCCGACGGCGACAAGGGGCGCGCGCTGGCGGCCGCCGGCGCCGAGGTGGTCGGGGCGACCGTCGACGACGAGGACAGTCTCGTCCGCGCCTTCACGGGCGCCGATGCGGCCTACCTGGTCACCTTCTATTGGGAGCACATGTCGCCCGAGAAGGAGACGCTTGAGATCGGCAACCTGGCGCGCGCGGCGAAGAAAGCCGGCGTCCGGCATGTCGTGTGGTCGACGCTCGAGGATACCCGCCGGTGGGTGCCCCTGTCCGACGACCGCATGCCGACGCTGATGGGCAACTACAAGGTGCCGCACCTGGACGCGAAGGGCGCCGGCGACGCGATCTTCCGCGAGCTGGGCGTGCCCACGACCTTCCTGCTGACCTCTTTCTACTGGGACAACTTCATCCACTTCGGCATGGGACCGCAGAAGACGCCCGACGGCAAGTGGGCCATCACCCTGCCCATGGGCGCGGCGAAGCTGCCCGGCATCGCCGCCGAGGACATCGGTCGCTGCGCCTATGGCATCATCAGGCAGGGCGGGGACCTCATCGGCCGGACGGTCGGCGTGGCCGGCGAGCACCTGACCGGCGACCAGATGGCGGCGGAGCTCGGCCGCGCGCTGAATCTCGACGTGATGTACAACGACGTGCCGCCGGCGGTCTACCGCAGTTTCGGCTTCCCCGGCGCCGACGATCTGGGCAACATGTTCCAGTTCAAGCGCGACTTCAACGCGGAGTTCTGCGCCGCCCGCGATATTGCGGCGTCGCGGGCCCTGAACCCGCGGCTGCAGACGTTCCGCGACTGGCTGCGGGACAATGCCGCCAGCATTCCCGTGCAGGCGGGTGCGGCCGGCGCCTGAGCGGGCGCCGACTTCCACGAACGACGCGGCCCCCGGACACTGTTTCCGGGGGCCGCGTTGTTCTTCACCTGCGGGATGACGGTCGGCGGCTATTCGCCGATCAAGGCCAGGATCTTCCCCTTGTCGACGACTTTCACCCACTCGGTGACGACGGCTTCGGGGGGAATAGGAAAAACAACCACCATTTCCCCCATTCGCAGACCCCCGGCACCGCCTGAATGTCCCACAACACTCACCCTCCCGTCAATCCTACCCACTCCCTTCGCATCGCAGCCCTGAATCGCGACGCCTCAGCAGCGACCTCTCCCCTCCGCACGCACACGCCCCCATCCGCCGCGCTCGCCTGCATCCGGCACTGCATCCTGGTCGAATGTGCTCCTGGATCACTCCCAGCCGTCAGCCTGTCCCGCCGTCTGGTCCATCTCCGGCCAGTCCGTGGTCGCGGGCGTCTGGCCGAACCCGAGCTCGAGTTGCGGCGGTGAACGGGCCGGCAGCACCCGGGGCGGTTGCGTCGGTTCGCCGAGGTGATCGAGGATGCGCTCGATCGTCGGCCGGTCCAGCACGAAGGCGATGATGCGCATCGGCTCGCCGCACTTCGGGCATCTCAGGGGGAGGCATTCGTAGATCCGCACCAGCAGCAGCGCCCAGCAGCGAGCGGCGGCGCGGCGGAGATTCGACAGCGACGATGACCGGTCGGGCTCAGCCGGCGTTTGCAGCTGCGGCTCGGGCAAGCCCATCTCCTTGTGCGCCCGTTCCAGCAACTGCAACGTCGCACCCGCCGGACCGGCCGATGCGGTCACCGCCGCGCGCAGCGCCGCGTTCGGCGACAGCACCCCGCAGTAGCGGTGCTTGTGCAGCCGCGGCGGCGTCACCAGCTGTGACAGCAGGTCCAGCAGTTCGATCGGGGTCAGCAGCAGTTCGGTGCGGCCGTCGGCCGTCGGGCGGCGCAGGCTGTAGACCAGGGTCGGGTCGTTGAGTCGGCCGAGCCGCTCCTGGCTCAGCGGCGGCCGCGCGCAATAGCGCACCAGGTGCTCGAGGCCCTGCCGGTCCCAGTGCGGGATCGTCACCGAGGCGTCGACCGATCAGCCGCCGGCGTGTTCACTGCTGTCCAGGACATGAAGGGCATCGTCGTCGAGGTGGCCGTGGGGCCATCCAAGCCCGCCTACGGGGTCATGGGCGCTTTCAGCGCCGACTATCGGCGAGAAGCGATGATACCGCTGATGGACTCGATGCTGCTCAAGCGCGCTTCCACCGCGCCGATCGCGTTCACGTTCGCGATCGAGGCCGCCCCCACGGCCGCACTCACCTGGCCGGCGGCCGCGGCCATCGAACCCTGCATGGCCTCCGACGACGAGCGGATCTGCGAACAAATCGAGCTGGCCATCATGTACATCGCGCGCTCGAGCTGATCGAATCCCTTGATCATGGTCGCACGCGTCTTGAAGTGCTGCCCGATGCTCGCCATCTCGAAATCCTGGTCCGCATTCTCCAGCACTTGCGCGTACCTCGCCAGGCACGACTCCAGTCGGGCCAGGGTTTCCGGATCCAACTGAATCCGCGGCGTGCTTACCCATTCGGGCTCCAACGGCGTGCTTGCGTAGTCAGCGAAGTCGCTGTAGGGATTCGCAGGTGCAACGACTACCGGCGTTCCATCGTCCAGGCGCAAGGTGACCGGTTCATAGGCAATCTTCGACTCCGACAGCATCTGCACCACGGAGCGCATCTGTACCTGCTGGCCCGGAGGCGCCCACAGCGACGCGACCTGCCCTGCACGTTCGTACCACAGACGGACCCGCTCCTGTGTGATCGTGCACGCCTCTACCGCTTCCCAGAACGCGTTGAATCGCCGTGCAGCGAAGTGGCTCTCCATGACCCCGACCGCCGCGTCCAGGGCCTCGATGGCCGCCGTGCCATTGGCGATCACCAGCTGACTGCCCTTGGCCGTCGCGTCGATTCTCCAGGCCAGCCAACCGCTGCAGCTGGCCGCGACCACGATGTCGTCGTGGGTCACCGGCTTCTCCGGCTCTGCGCGCTGGCGCGAGCGTTCGAGAGTCCGCTTCAGCGAATCCCCTTCGCTCGGCGACAGCGCCGCGGGCAGAATCCCGGCCGCCAGCACGGTCTTGGGCAGGCCGAGCGCGACCAGCGAGACGTCCCGGTTGCGAATCGGGCGGAGCATCGCCGCCACCATGGAGAGCGCAACTACGAGGGTGAGGACCTCGGGAACGAGCGTCGAGATCCGCGGAATCAGCAGCCTGGCCGGTGCATAGAAGACCACCAGCGCCACGCCGCAGCGCAGGACGAACAACCGCGCCCGCAGCCGGATGTGATTCGGGATCGAGCCCGCCGACGGAAATCTCACATTGTCGAGCGGTTCAAGTTCCAGCGCGCCACCCGTGTACTTGCGGACGACCAGGTAGCCCACCAATCCGACAACGAGATGGAGCCACGAGGGAGTCTTGTTCCAGCCTTCCATGCCGGCGCGGAGCGCCGCCACGGCGAAGAATGCCGTGACGAACAGTACCAGGCCCAGCAACACCCCCCACCAGATGGTCCCGGGCAGGTGCTGGCGTTGGGTCCGGGCGGAAATCTCGCCCAAACGACGGGATTCGCCCGAGGCCTGTTCGCGCCACTGGTCCGAACGGTTGGTCCGCTCATTACGAACGACCTGCTCGAGGCGCGCGCTGTTGAACACGAAATCGCACGTACCTTCCACCCTGAGCATGGATGCGCCTCGCATTCGGTCGATGGGTCACCTGTATCGCGGGATCGGACATATCATGAGTATCCTTCATCAACAGCCTGAAAGTCAATCGGACCGCCGCACGAGCCTTCGGCTGGATTGACGTGTGCGTGGGTCGTGTGGGATAATGGAGCGGTGCTGGCGGCCCGCGACGGGGGAAACGGTGGTTGTGTCAAAGTTTGGTAAACCCAGCCAATATCTCAACCGCGAGTTGAGTTGGCTCGAATTCAACCAGCGCGTGCTCGACGAGGCGCTTGATCCCGCCAATCCCCTGCTCGAGCGGCTCAAGTTCTTCTGCATCGTCAGCTCGAACCTTGACGAGTTCTTCGAAGTCCGCGTCGCCGGCCTCAAGCAGCAGATCGAAAGCGACGTGGTCGCGCGGAGCCTCGACGGCCTGACCGCCACGGAGACCTTCCGCGCCGTCACCCTGCGCGTGCGCCGGATGGTGGAAGACCAGTACGCCGCCTGGCGCGAGGACATCCGGCCGGCCCTCGCGAAGAACGGCCTCCGAATCCTGGAACTGGCCGAGCTTTCCGCCGCCGACCGCGACTGGCTGAAGGAATACTACCGCACGCAGGTCCGGCCGGTGCTGACACCGCTGGCGATCGATCCGGCGCATCCGTTTCCCCAACTGCTCAACAAGTCGCTGAACCTGATCATCCAGCTGGAACTGCAAAAGGGGACGGAAGCCTCGAAGCACCTGGCAGTGGTGCAGATTCCGGCCATCCTGCCGCGCGTCATCCAACTGCCGCACGAGAACGGGCGGCGCGACTACTTTTTTCTCGGCCAATTGATCGGCCACCATCTCGCCGACCTGTTTCCCGGCACGAGGATTCTCGGCTGGTGGATCTTCCGCGTCACGCGCAACAGCGAGCTTTACATTGACGAGGAGGAAACCGCCAATCTCCTCAAGGCCGTCGAGAACGAACTGCGCAACCGCCGCAAGGGCGATGCCGTGCGGCTTGAGATCGAGGATTCCTGCCCGGCGCCCATTCGAAACGCCCTGCTCAGGACACTGGACCTCACCGAGGACGATCTCTACCGGCTGAACGGGCCGCTGAACCCCACGCGCCTGATGCTGCTCTACCACGGCGACCATTCGCCGGAACTGCGCGATCCGCCGTTCGTCGCGCCGGTCGCGCCCACCCTGCGCGATGCGCCGGACATCTTTGCCGCGATCCGCGAGCGGGACATCCTGCTGCATCATCCGTACGACAGCTTCGAGAGTGTCGTGCACTTTCTCGAAGCCGCCTCCGCCGATCCCGACGTGCTGGCCATCAAGCAGACGCTTTACCGCACCGGCGGCGACACGCGCATCATCGGCGCGCTGGAACGCGCCGTGAAGAACGGCAAGCAGGTGACGGCTGTCGTGGAATTGCGCGCCCGCTTCGACGAGGCCAACAACATCCAGTGGTCACGCCGCCTCGAAGAAAGCGGCGTGCATGTCGTCTACGGATTGGTCGACTACAAGATCCACGCCAAGTGCTGCCTCGTCGTCCGGCGCGAAGGACTGGACATCCGCCGCTATGTCCACCTGGCCACAGGCAACTACAATCCCTCGACCGCGCGGTTGTACACCGACCTCGGCCTGTTGACCTGCCAGCCGGAATTCGGCGAGGACGCCACGAACTTCTTCAATCTGCTCACCGGCATCTGCCAGTTCCAGGGAATGCAGCGGCTGCTGGTGGCGCCGTTCGAGCTGCATCAGCGCATCCTGGCGCTGATCGAACGCGAGGCGGAGAACGCGCGGCGCGGCCTGCCGGCGCGGATCGTCGCCAAGGTCAATTCGCTCGCCGAGGAGGAGATCATCCAGGCGCTCTACCGGGCGTCGCAGGCGGGCGTGAAGATCGACCTGATCGTGCGCGGTATCTGCTGCCTGCGGCCAGGCGTCAAGCGCATGAGCGAGAACATCACCGTGCGCAGTGTGGTGGATCGCTTCCTGGAGCATCCGCGGATCCTGTGCTTCGAGAACAACGGCAGTCCGGAGGTGTTCCTGAGCAGCGCCGACTGGCTGCCGCGAAACATGTTCCGGCGCATCGAACTGGCGTTCCCCATCATGGATCCCGTGTTACGGGACCGGATCGTGCGCGAGATCCTTGCGCTGCCGCTGGCCGACACCGCCAAAGCGCACTTTCTGGAGAGTGATGGTTCCTACCGCCGCGCGAAGCCGGCCAAGGGCGAAGCGCCGCGCCGGAGCCAGCTTGAATTCATCCGAATGGCCACCAATGAGGTTGTGCACGCATCCGCCGCGCTCCCGGGTGGCAAGCTCCCGGACGGCACATTCCCCGAGGTCAGGCTGCGCGAACGCCCGCTCTGAACCCCTGACCTCCCGAACATGGCCGGTGCCTGGCTGTGGCGCGGGGAGTCGGCGCCGTGATGTCGGGCTTTTGTGGCCCGGCCCCTTGACGAGAATGACGTCAAGGAATCAGGTTGGCGTACTTGCCGGTCAAGCCCGGGTGGCCCGGTGCCGAACATCTCTGCGGTCCCGCACGGCCAGTCCTTGTCCACCGGGAGCGGTTGGAGCCCTTACGTCGGCGGAGTTCGGGAGCAATGAAATGACACCCCGTCTTTCTCATCCCACTACCCAGGCATGAGCACCAGTCGGCCCACCCGAATGGGAAGAACTCCCCGCAGCGGCTCTCTCGTCTTTCTGCTGAGGGTCCTGGGGAAGACTACCCCCATGTACTCCCTCAGAGCACTTGTTGCGATCATGGGAGTGGTGTTCGTCGTCTTCTTCTGGAGCAGGATCGCGACAAACTTGTATCTGTCGACAACCGGGGAGCCCGCCACGGCGGTTGTCACCCGGGCCTCGGAGTACATTGGAAACAACATCCCCGGCGCAATGTTGTATTTCACCTATGAAGTGAATGGGAAGACCCTGAAGGCCAAGCAGCACGTGCGCTCGAGCGCCTATCGGGAAGGGGAAGCGGTGGACGTCGTCTACGCTCCCGGCTATCCCGCATTGGTTGGGGTACGGTCGGAAGTGACGGGCAGCCGGCAGAGGCGTGACGCCGTCGTTATGGGTGGAATCGGACTGGTGCTTTCGGCCATTGGCATCCCCGGGTTGATCCGGTGGGTTCGGCGCGCATGCACCCTGAAGACACTGGCCGAACGTGGAGTCTCGCGGGAGGGCACCGTTGAGCGGGTCCTTGAACGCCCCTACAAGCTGGGTTCCGTCACCCCGTTGTACCTCGAATACGCGTTCACCGGAACTGATGGGCAAAGGCGGGTATCGGCCTCCGATGATCTGCCCCGGGAGGCCGCCGCCGACTACAAGGCGGGCGAACGCCTGACCGTGCTGCAAGACCCCGGAAATCCAGAGACCAACGCCGTCGATGTTTGGAACATCCTCCGGGATCGGTGAGAGCATCTTCGCACGAACAGCCTGCCGCCAGGCGAGAGGGAAGTCGCGTCAGACTACCATTCCCCGCGGCGCATCGTACGCGTCTCAGGTGATCGTGGGTCACTCCATATCAGCGGTACAGTCCTTTGATCGCGCCGAAGCTGAGCGATTCGTCGGCGACCGGGCAGGTGGGGCAGGCATCGCATCATGGGATGGCCCTCTCGGGGCTGGTCACCGGTATCGGCTGCCGCATCGCATCGGTCCGCGCCCGGCCTGACGGTTCGCGAGCCTGCGGAACGATTACGGCAACACGCTTGTCGCCAACATGAGCGCCAGGCCCAGGCGAACCACCAGCCCGAGGTTCCACCGGGACATCCGCGGTTGCGGCGACCGCCGGCGGTTCGCCTGGTTGATCGCCGACTGAACCGGCACCAGGCACAGGCATCCGGCATGCGCGGCGAGGCCCGTGATGATCGGCCCGTATTCCTCATGCCGGAGGCCGGCCACCGCTCCGCCGGTGTTCAGCGCCACCCAGATCGTCGCCAGGACCCCGGCCGGGAACGCCGGCGGCCGAGTGCTGCTCAGCTGCTGGTCGCGGCGAATGCGCCGGAGCAGTGCGTGCATCCAGAAGACGTTCAGGTAGGCACGCCAGAAGGGCATCATCGGCTCGCGGTCGCGGTCACGAAGATAGCGCCAGTTGCGGTAGAACCAGTACAACTGGAACAGGCTGCCACTCAGCAATTCCATGAGCAGGAGGTTCGCGATCCCGATGTGAAGGAACCACGGCTCGCGTTCCTCCTGCGTGGGCTCCGGCAGGCGATCGGCAGGATCCACGGCGGGCCAGGCGATCGGCGTGCCATCGCCTAGCCCATCCACATGGGAGACCAGCGTCCAGCCCGGAAAGCCGTCGGTCCACACCCAGGTGCGTTGGTCCAGCACGCCGGCGCCAAGCATCCCGCGCAGGACCACTTCGCTCACCGGTCCGGTCTTGTTGTGATCGATGATGTAGTACCATTGCCGCATGGCTCTCCTTGGCATCGCGGGGCCGCCGTCATGCGCGGCGCCATTGCGACCCGAAGCCGGTTCGTGGGCAAACCTTTCGCCGGCCATCCCGGGATCGGAACGTGCCCTCGGCACGGCCCTGCGGCGAGCAGACGTCGACCACGATCTACCTGAACTGCGCCAGGGCCGTGACCTCGTCAATCGGCCGCACCGTGGCATGGGCACGGACGGCCCCATCATCGTCGATCGTGAAGAACAACAGAAAGTGTTCCGAAAGGTGCAGCCCACGGGCACCCGTGGTCACGGGGATAGGAAATTCAACCCGCCATTCCCCTCGCCAAACCCTCGCGACAGCCCCCCGACTCCCCACGAGTATCCCCCACCGAGTCCCCCAAAGTCAATCGACCCGCCGGATCCCCCTCTTTGCCGCCGATTCCGCGTCGCATTGCGCCGATTTCACCCCGTTGCGGACACACGCCCCCAGCCGCCGCCCTGCCGATGCCACGGCCCGCGCGCCCTATCGCCTGTCAGAGCGATCACTCCCAGCCGTTCGCCTTCTGCCCCGCCGTCTGGTCCATCTCCGGCCATTCCGCAATGGCGATCGTCTGGTCGAACCCGAACGCGAGCTGCGGTGGCGAGCGTGCCGGCATCACCGCCGGCGCCTGCGTCGGCTCGCCGAGGTGATCGAGGATCCGCTCGATCGTCGGCTCGTCCAGCACGAAGGCGATGATGCGCCAGGGGCGATGAAGGGTTGGGCTCAGCGGGCGAAGCCGACGGCAACCCCATGCTCGCGCGCGCCTGCTCCAGCAGCTGCAGCGTCGCCCCCGCTGGTTCGGCCGAAGCGGTCACCGCCGCACGCAACGCTGCGTTCGGCGCCAGAACGCCGCAGTAGCGGTGCTTGTGCAGGCGGGGCGGCGTCACCAGTTGCGACAGCAGGTCCAGCAGTTCGATCGGGGTCAGCTGCAGTTCGGTGCGGCCGTCGACCGTCGGGCGGCGCAGGCTGTAGACCAGGGTCTGTTCGTTGAGACGGCCGAGCCGCTCCTGGCTCAGCGGCGGCCGCGCGCAATAGCGCACCAGGTGTTCGAGACCATGGCGGTCCCAGTGCGGGATCGTCACCGAGGCGTCGACCGACCAGCCGCCGGCGTGATCCAAGCTGTCCAGGACATGAAGGGCATCATCGTCGATGTGGCCGTGGCGGTGCAGCCAGCGCAGGCCGCGCTGGCGCATCTTCTTTTGAACCTCAGCGATGTCTTCCCGTTCCAGGTCCACGGCCGGGTGGAATACCGCCTCGCCGTCATCACCGGCGCTGAACACGCCGTCGGTCACCAGTACATGGAAATGGACGTGGCTGTTGAGGTAGCTGCCGAACCGGTGCACGAATGCGACGGCGCCGAAGCGGGCGCCCGCTGGCGCGCCGGGACTGCTCTGGCGGATCGTGGTCTCGACCGCGCGCAGGAAGATCGTCAGGAGGCCGTTGATCACATCGGGCTTGTGCCGCAGGTGCCAGCGGATACGCTTGGGCATCGACAGCACCCACTGGCGGTGCTGCACGCGCGGCAGCACCTGATCGACCATGTGGGCCGACACGTCGACCATGCGCCGGATGGCGCACGACGGACACAGGTCGCGGCCCTTGCACGAGAAGGCGACCAGGAAGTAGTTGTCGACGGCTGTTGACAGGCTGCAGCGGGCACGTGCGCTCCCGGATGCCTTGCGGCGGCGGGAGGCGGTGGTTCCGGCGGGCACTTGCGCCGGCGCAACTGTGGCCGCGTCGTGAGACTTGCGCCGGCGCAAGCCTGTCAAGTGCGTCAGGCCCGCGTCGGCTCGGGAACGGGCGCGGTGGCGGCGCACCCGGCGGCGACCAGCAAGAATGCGCCCTCGACCGGCACGTCTATCTCCTTGGAATTCGCTCGAAAACTGCGTGGCTCGTCGAGCCGACGTGATGCGGCCGCCGCACCCGCTGCGCAACGGCGACCTCTCCTAGATCCGCCAGAGGTACGAAGCCTTCAGGAAGACGCCGCGCACAGCCTCCCGGAAGTCGTCCGTCGGCGCGTAGCCGTTCCCGTCCCAGGCCAGCTTGTCGTACAGGGAGCCGTAGCCGGCATGGACGACCGTGCCGGGGATCCAGGTGAACGAGGCCAGCAGGTCGGTGGTGAGTTCGTCGCGGTACTCGTTGTATTCGACGATCCCGCGCAGGAACAGCGAGCGGCTCAGCTGCCAGGTCAGGCGGCCGTAGGTGATGGGATAGTCGTACACCTCGACGCCGTCGCGCTCGAAGTCGAAGCGCACGTGATTGAGGTAGAGCTCCAGGTGGTCGGTGGGCTGCAGGATCAGGTCCGCGGTCAGGCGGTGGCTGCGGCCCTGCTGCGGCGCGGCCGGGTCGTAGAGGATCGCGTCCACGTCGCGGTAGAGCACGCCGGCGTAGAGGCGCCGGGTGAACTGGGCGGAAGCGAAGACGTGGAAGCCGCCGGTGTCGAAGGTGCGGCCCGCGAAGATCTCGGTGGACTGCGACCACTTCACCTTCACCTGTCCCGACCCGCCGACCAGGGCCAGGGCCGAGACATGATTGAAGGTCTCCCACTCGCCGCTGGGCAGGTCCTCGGTCTGGGCCGAGAAGGCCTCGAGGTCGATGCGCTGGACCAGACCGCGGCCGGGGAAGAGCTTGGGCCTGGCCAGGCCGGCGTACTGCCTGACACCCGTGCGGGCGAGGTAACCCGTGTCGACGGCGAAGCTCTCGTCGAGGTCGCGGACCGAGAGCGTCCAGTCCAGGGAGCGCGACTGGTGCGCAAGCCGGGCGGCAAGGGCATGGCCCAGGGCGGAGTCGCCGCTGCGCTTGGTGTCGGAGGCCAGGGCCTGGTAGTGCAGGGTATTGGCACCGCTGGTGCGCACGATGCCGTCCAGGCCGGCGACGCGGTTGTAGCCGTCGTCGGTCTCGCGGCCGGCGAAGATGCCGCCGATGAAGCCGTCGTTGCCGAAAGCGCGCTTGAAGCGCAGGATGGGAACATGGTCCTCCCCGCCACCCTGCCGCTCGTCCGCCGCGTAGAGCAGGGCGATCGTGGAGCGCTCGCCGGTCTTGCCCACCAGCTTCACGCCGGCGACCGGGTCGGAGATCGTGCGCGTGTGGACGATGGTGCGCAGCGGGTCCACTTCGGACACGGCGGCGCCCACCACGCGGAAGTGGTCGCTGCCCTCCAGGAAGAAGGGGCGCTTCTCCGTGAAGAACAGGGGTGAGCGCAGGTTGATGTCGACCTGGCCCGCGTCGGCCTCGACCTGGCTGAAGTCCGGGTTCACGGTGGCGTCGAGGGTGAGGTCCGACGTGAGGCCCACCTTGGCGGTGAGGCTCAGCTCGGTGGTCTCGTTCATCAGCTCCAGGTCGCTGCGGTCGCGGCCGTAGCTGCGGCCGTGCGTGATCGCCGGCAGCAGTTCCACCAGGCGCTGGGCGCGCAGGCCGTCGAACTCCACGGGCGCCATCTGCATCATCAGATTCATGCCGAGTTCCGGGTCGAGCTTGGGCCAGGCCACGTGTTCGCCGCGCCGGCTCACCTTGCGCTCGAAGAACACGGTCATGCGGGTGGGATCCCCCGCGGCGTAGCGGAGGCTGCCCAGGGGGATCGCGATCTCCACCGCGTAGCCTTCGTCGTCGACGCGGCCGGCGCTGGTCCACACGAAATCGACGCTCCAGTCCTCCACGCCGCCGGAAAAGCGGGCGTCGCCCTGGATGCCGTTCGGGTTCACGTAGAGGGCGTAGAGGGCCTGGCGGTCGCCGAAGGTGTCGAGGTTCAGGCAGACCCAGTCGTCGTTGCCCATGTTGTCGCGGGCGGTGACCGAGGTCTTGATCCGGTCAGGCTCCGCATCGTAGCAGCGGTAGGCGAAGTACAGGTTCTCGGCGTCGTGGGCGACCCAGGTCACCGTCTGGTCATCGGGACGCTGACCGAAATCCGGATGGAAGGTGCGGAACTCCGTGACGCTGGGCGCGGCGGCCCACACGGCATCGTCGAGCACGCCGTCGATCACCGGCGGCGCGTCGGTGCGCAGGGAGACGAGCGGCGCTTCTTCGGCCAGGGCGCTCGCGGCCGCGAGCAGGCAGGCGAGCAACGGGAGCAGTCGATGCACGGGCGGCCTCCTGATTTCGAGAACCCGGATTCAGGCACCGGGTTCATACGGCGGCGGCAGGCGGGGGTTGCCTGCGGATTGCATCGCTGCGATGTTCCCGCCAGAACACCCGATCACCGCGGAGGACCCATTGCTGCTGCTCGTCAATACCACCAAGCTCATGGACTTCGACACACCGACGCCGTCCCGCCTGGCCACGACCGACCCTTCGTTCGCCGACACGGCCCGTGGCCTCGTGAAGGCCCTGCGGCGACACGACGCGCGCGCCCTCGCTCGCCTGATGGACCTGAATCCCGAGCTGGCCGACGAGACCCGGTTGCGACTGCAGCGTTGGGGCGGTCCGGACTCGCCGGTCGTCCCTGCGCTCTACGCCTTCTCCGGCCTGGTCTTCAAGCATCTCGACGCGCCGACGCTTGACGCCGCCGCCCGACGATGCGCCCGACGCCGGCTGCGCATCCTCTCGGGGCTCTACGGCCTGCTGCGTCCCTTTGACCGCGTCGAAGCCTATCGTCTGGAGATGGGTTGCCGCTTCGCACCGCCGGGCGGCGCGACCCTGACCGGGTTCTGGCGGGAACGGCTCACCGATGCGCTCAACGCGGAACTGCAGGACGACGAACCCGTGCTGAGCGTCGCCTCCCAGGAGTACCTGAAGGCCATCGACGAGAAGCGGCTGCGCGGACCGATCGTGCGGCCCGTCTTCAAGGAGCAACGGACGGGCGGCAGGCTGGTCACGCCGGTGGTGCACGCCAAGATGGCCCGCGGCGCCCTGCTGCGGTATGCCCTCGACACCGGAGCCCACGGCCCCGCAGACCTACTCGGGTTCTCGGCGATGGGCTGGGAGGCGGCCGAGGCGCCGCCGCAGGCGGGCGAGTGGCTGTTCGTTCGCCCACCGCAGTAGCAGTGCTTGTGCAGCCGGGGGTTGGGCCAGCAGGTCCAGCAGCGTGAGCGGAGCCGGCAACCGCTTCGTGGCCTATCGGATCACTGCGCCGATCCGCGGCCGCAGCTCGGCGATCACCGTTTCGAAACGCGGCAGGTCCGCGACCAACGGACCGAGCCATTGCGCCCAGGTCCTCTCCACATGGTCGAGAACAGCGTCGGGGAAGAAGTCATCCGGCTGCGAGAACGCGACGGACCGCACGGCACACTTGGCAATCAACAGATCCGCGAATCCCGAGAAGTCCATCCTGTCACCGTAGGCACCAAACAGTCGCCACAGGTCGTAGTAGTCCCGTGCGCGCGATCGACCCCAACCTCGTTCTTCCAGCCTGCGCGCGTGCTGGAGAATCGCCCTGAGCTTCTCCGCTACGATCTCCTCCAGGGCATAGACTTGGACATCGGCCTGGATCGGCTCGCCGTATTCGTGCAGGATCGGCCGCATGATTGCGGTCTTCAGGAGGGGCTCATCTACCGTCACCTCAACCATCACGCGCGTGGTCGACGACTTCTGCCACGGCAACCGGGCGCGAATCGTGAAGGCCTCCTGGCCACCGGGATGAGGCTCCCGCTCCTCGTAGCGGGTGCACTCGATTCCGACGGGGGCATATTCATCGATGAGTTCGGCAGCGGCGGCGCAGGCTTCGCTGACGGCGGCGAACAACGCATCGCCGGTCGGGGCGCCCGGCAGCCCTGTGAAATCCAGGTCCTCGGAGAAGCGGTATTCCCCGAAGTAGCACTTCTTGAGCGCCGTGCCTCCCTTGAAGACCAGGGAACCCCGCAGGCTCGGCACCTGGCCGATGCCGGCCAGGATCCACGAGAGCAGATAGTCCCGCTCCAGGACCTCCCATGGCAGGCCGAGGTCCCTCCGGGCTTCCTGAAGCCGGGCACGCAGTGGTCTCACGTCGCGATCCTTCCGGGCAGATTGACCTGGATCATCCAGCGCCCATCGCAAGGACCCTGCCGTTCACCGGTGGGATCCAGGGTCCGGTATCCCATGACCGGCACCGACCGGAGCCGTTCAAGGTGCGGGGACTCCAACCCCAGATGCTCGAGCACCCAGCCCAGCCGCCTGGCCGTAGCCCCATCGAGCCGGACGGCGTAGTCGATGATGCGATCGAGGTCCAGGTCGTCCAGCCGGACCTGGAACGCCTGCAGGACTTCCGCAAAGTCCCCGCAGAACTGCGGCTTCGACAGACCGTCGATCAGCGTGCGTTCCGGATCGGTCATCGTCACGCGGGCCTCGCCGATCCAGACCTGCCGTGTGCCGAAAAACCGCGTGGCATCGACCCCAACGAAGGTGAAGGTCGCGCCGCCGGCGGGGAATCCGTCACCCCCGTCGGAGCGCCCGGCAGTTCGCTTGCGCGGCATGGAGACATCCGTCGTTGTCAGGACATACACCCTGCGGGGTACCTGCTGCGTCAGCCCGTGGAAATGCATCGCCGACCAGTGCGACACGGCCGCCGGCTGGACCAGGGCCATGGCGATCTCGAACTCGTGGATCGGCGCTACCCCTGGAACCTCGGCCGTCAGGGCATAGAGCCCTCGCCGCAGCTGGACGATCCAGCGGTCACGCCGCAGATGGTACAGGGCCTCCACGAGGTAATCGTCCTTCAAGCCTACCTGCGGGGCCCATTCCCGGGCCTGCTCCGTGGTGAAGATGCGGCTGCCCTCGCTGGCCAGAAGCCGTACCAGGTCGATTCCAGTCGCAGATCTCTTTAGCTTTTGATGGTTATTCATTGGACATCTTCCAAGCTTTGCTTGTTCACTACAATTTTCAATTGCTATAATACGGCATTCATTGGATGCTGTCAAATATATGACAATTTATTGCCATGAGGCTAGGATCCACAATCATGCCCCACGCGTCACGCACTCAGTCCAGCGCCACCACCCGCCACAACGGCAACTCGTCACCCAGCCGCGGCGCCGGCAACAGCCCGTTCTCGACCGCCCCGTCATCGCTCTCCGGTTCGCAGAGGTAAGCCGCAATCGCCGCCAGCGGCTGGTCCATCGGCACCAGCACGGCGCCCGGGAACGCCGCACGCGATGCCCGGCGCCAGCTGACCGCCAGCTCACCAACCGCCGCCGCCTCCAGGATGGCCCGCCCCCCGATCCGTCCCATGCCTTCGACCACCGGCGCCTCGACCTCGTACGCACCCACCGCCTCGCGCACCGCCAGCCCGTGCAACCGCAGGTGACTGCCCAGCGCGCGCGGCACCAGGTACGCCGCCGGCCGTTCCACCACCTTCGTGCCCGTGAACCGCCCCAGGTACGGCAACGTCACCGAGCACGGCGCGCCGTCCAGCGTGCGCGGCGTGCGCGTCAGGACTTCGACGGGCTCGGCGCACCGCTCGAGCGCATAGCGGATGGCGATCCGGTCGCGCGGCGCCCGGCTCAGCGCCACCGTCTGCACCACCTCGTCGCCGTGCACCGCCACATACCGCAGCGTCTCGAGCATGAACGCGTACGCGGTGCGCACCCGCTCGCTGAACGGGATGTAGCTGTAGCACTCCAGCAGCAGGTCCATGCGGCTCGTCAGTCCACGGTAGTTGCTGCCGAACCGCGGATGGTGCGGGTACGTCAGCCACCCCTCCCGCACGGACGTCGCCGGATCGGCCTCGCCACCCGAGTCGAGCACGCGCTCGTCCTCGACGAAGTTGCCGTACCAGCCCGCGTCCAGGCCGTGGTTGGCGCGCAGCGCCGCCGTCACCGGCGGCAGCAGGCGTTCGCGCATGTAGCGGATGGGCTCCGCGCGCCCGCTCTCGATCGTGTGCGGGATGTCGTACGTCATCGAGAAGCGGTGTACCGAGCCGTTGGTGGCGTGGTTGTCGATGGTCAGGTCGGCCGCCCAGGGCTGGCAGACGCGCGTTTGCAACAGGCGCATCTCCGCCGAGGCATAGCGCAGGTAGTCTCGGTTCAGGTTGATCTTCGCGGCGTTCTCGCGCGTGCCCACGCCGCTGTCGGGGCCCAGCTGGCCCCTGAGCTTCGGAAGATGCAGCGCGCGGTTGCCCGGGTCGATGGCGTCGTTGCCGTCGGGGTTGAACAGCGGCACGATCACCAGCGTCACGTTCTCGAGGACCTGCGCCGCGTCCAGGCCCGGCTTGCCCGCGAGCAGATCGCGCGCCAGCATCAGGCAGCCTTCCTTGCCCTCCACCTCGCCGGGATGGATGCCGCTGACGACCATCACCACCGGCCGGCCCAGGCTGCGCGCCTCCGCGGGCGTCTTCACGCCGGCCGCAGACAGCACCAGCAGCGGCAGTTCACGCCCCCCGGGGCTGGCGCCGAAGCTCGTGACATGCAGGCGCGGATCGCCCATCGCCGCGAGCCCGGCGATGAACGCCATCACGTCGGCGTGCAGGCTCGTGAATGTGTAGCCGCTCGATTCGGCGCGGGTCAGCAGGGGCATGGGAACCTCATTGGAACGGGTCCTTGGGGGCGCTGAGTATCCCGCACCGACCTCCCGAAAGTCAATCAACCCGCCCCGATCGCCGACCTGGGCGCCGATGCCGCCCCTTCGCGGACGTACGACCCCATCCGCCGCCCTGCCGATGGTGCGGCCCGCGCCCGCTAACCTGTCAGAGGGATCTCCCCCAACCGTCCGGTCCAGCACGAAGGCGATGATGCGCATCGGCTCACCGGACTTCGGGCATCGCAAAGGGAGGCCTTCGTAGATCCGCACCAGCAGCTGCGCCCAGCAGCGGGCCGCGGCGCGGCGGAGATTCTCCAGCGGTGACGATGGGTCGGACTCAGAAGGCGAGGCCGACGGCCGCCCCATGCTCGCGCGCGCGTGCTCCAGCAGTTGCAGAGTCGCCCCCGCCGGACCGGCCGAAGCGGTCACCGCTTCGCGCAACGCAGCGGTCGGCCGGAGCAGGCTGTAAACCAGGGTCTGACATTTCTAGCGCCAAAGGGCTTTCAGGTCCCCCCAAGACGTCGCTTCGGTCGACACGGGTTGTTTGAGGAATGGCTCATACTGGACTTTCGCGTAAATCCGGACGTCATCGTAGTAGTCGAGTATCCAACTCGCGATCGTCGCAGAAGAGTCCGTTCCCCAATAGTTGTTGGTCAGGTCGAGTGTCCGCAGCGGGGGATAAATGAAGGTGTCGACCTTTACCGTTGGGCCTGCCCCGTGCAAGATTTCGCAGCCATGCAGTTCGATTATCCCATTGGAAGAGAAGATAGTCGCGTAGTTTCCGCCAGCGAACACATTATCCAAGCCAGTGACTGTGGCCGAGGTTCGAAGACGTAGGTTGATGTCGCCCCCTGTGACTCGATTCCCGACAAGGTTCACGACAGATCCTGTGATCACAGCAATACCGACATTCGTTTGATCCGTAAACGTGCTGTTCAAGATGCTCCCCGATGAATTATTGGCGAACTGGCAGCCGACCGAGTAGTCGAGAAAGTTGCAATCCGAGACGGTGGCACCTGAGGTGTGGTCGAAGGAGGCCGAACAAGTCACAAATTCGCACCGCGACACAATGAGATTGCGCGCGGGATAGAAACTTATTACGCCGTAGTCGATGTCCTGGAAGTGGCAATCTTCAATGATCGTACTCAATTCGCTCCAAGTTGTGATACCGGCTTCGCAGCCCCGCGTCTTGCAGCGGCGCACTTCAAGTGCTCCGCGATCAGTACGATAGATCCCATTGAAAACGTTCTCCATCGCAAGATCCTCGACCACAAGTTGGCTCACGAGCGGCGTGGTGCAAATGACCTTGGGTTCTGCCGGATCGACCCACAGCCTTGCCGGGGGACCGATAATCGTCTGCTCAGATCCCGAGCCGATGATCGCGAGATCACTGACCGTAACCGCAACGTACACATCGAATGTCCACTTCTCGGCAGCCTTTACTGGCACTGACGTAAATGGCCGCTTTTCCTCGAACCGTCCCGGGCCGATCCGGATCGTGTCCCCAGCCGCTGCATGATCCACCGCGTCTTGGATAACGGCGTAGTCGCCGGTACCGTCTTTGCGGACATTCCAGGTTCGCGCGCCGGCGTCATCAATGCAGACCACCATCACCAGAAGAAGCAACACCGCTCTGTTCATGATCTACCCTGCCTGCTTCGGGGTGGGTTCGCCTGTCGCGGCCTCACCCCATGCTCAACGTCCTACCTCAACAAGGCCAGCCGCTGCGTCATCACAGCACCGTCGGCCTTCATCTGGGCGAAGTAGATTCCGCTCGGGCTGGCCTGCCCACGCGAGTCCAACCCCGCCCATTCAATCGCATGCGAACCCGCCGTATAGGTCTCGTCCGCGAGCCGGGCGATGAGCTCGCCGCGCAGATTGTAGACGGCCAGCGACACCGGGCCCGCTTTGCTCAGCGTGAACTCAATCTTCGTCTTCGGATTGAACGGGTTCGGACAGGCCGAGTGCAGCATTGTCTGCAGCACCGTCGGAGCTACCACGGGCGCCTTCACTGCCCGCATCGCCTTCATACCCACTTCCACATCGACCAGCGTCGGCGTCACCGCCAACCGGAATGACGGGTGCAACCGAGTCCAGGACTCGCCGTCGGCACTCAGCCAGCCGGACGAGCCCACCGTGCCCGACCGATACCCGACTCCGGGTCCGCCACCTTCGCCCAGCCCAATCTGTTCCCGGTTGGCCGGAAACTCGAAGATCACGTACACGCCCTCGGTGCTGCTGCCGACCGGATCTTCGAAAGTCAGTTCGCTCAACCCCGACGACGCACCGGCCACGCTCGCGGCCCCCAGGTCGGCCCCTGACAGTGATCCCGGACCCGCTTCGGTTCCGGAACCGATCAGGACCCTCGGGAACGCCGCGGTTGCATCGTTATTGTACCACACCACGCCGGCCAACGCCTTGCCGTCAGGCAGGGGCACGTACGCAGCAAGGCAAGTGTGTTCCAACACAGGGGTTAGGCCAATGACCCCGGCGACCGGATCTTCGGCCCAGGCCGTACCGAGCAGGCAGGTCCCACCCAGGACACACAGCACCGCCATTATCGGCAAATTCCAGATTCGAATTACCATGACAACCCTCCTTGGGTGTTACTGACTGATGCATACGGGCATCGAGATCTGCGCGGCTTGCTGCATTGAGCTCTTGTGCGTGCTGTCGGTCGCACTCTCGATCAGAAAGTTGTACGAGCAGGGTGCGCGACACTCCAGCGGCCAGGTCAGCGTATGATGGTACCCACCACCCGCTTTGGCCGTCACGGCGTGCGTCGCGTTGTCGCTGCTCGGGGTCAAGACAACGGTACCCATCGGGCACTGTGAAGGTTGACGCGGCCGGTCTGTGATCGTCACCTTGTCGAGGGACGGTTTACAGCTGTATGGGGTGTCCCAAGTAAACGTGAACTCAGCCTGCCCTTCAGGCAGCGCCGTATAAACACCGCTCTCTGCCGTCGGAGTACCGGGTTCGGTCGCGTCCGCAATCGTCATCACTTGGCCGCGGGTGAGCGGCTCTGTCTGCACGTAGCCGCCTGGCCATTTGATCTCCGCATACACCGACCCGCTCATTCCGCCCAGGCCGCAAATGAGCACATTGTCAGCCTGTCCGCCCTTCCCGCTACCACCGTCCACGATCTGCATCTGCTCGAAGCTCGAACTGATGTAGAAGCGCACGCTCGCCCCGATGGCGCTTCCGTTGTTTCCGCCTCCAGCGACGAGGCGAACACCGACCCAATCGGCGATCGGGTCATCGCCAGCCACGGACTTTGCACGGTAAAAAACGTCCCCAGAATCCACCGGGCGCCCGAAATAGATGTCCGAGTCGCCGTCGCCGTTGAAGTCGGCCATCGCCAGGCCGTCAATCCGACCAATCGAGTCCGCAAAGCCAGCCGTCCACGACTGGTCCAGCAGCGCTCGATCGCCTCCGATCACCTGGTTCCAGAACAACCGTCGGTGGTCTGAGGTCGACCGCGGTATCGCCAGGAGATCCTGAATACCGTCGAGATCGGAGTCCACGGCGCGCACATCGTTGGTCGCCGCGGCCAGCCTCACTCGCAACGGCTCCTCATTGTCGAAGTCACCCGAGCCGTTGTTGAAGTACACCGTCGGCGGCGCTGTTTCGCAGCCGAGCACGAGATCCAGTGCGCCGTCGTTGTTCATGTCGGCCCAGGCGGCGCTGTTCACATTTTCAATGGTCAGGCCACTGAACCCACCTTATTCACCGTACCGTCCTGAAAAAGCATGACGTGCCGCCAAGTGTGTTGTAGAAATGGGTTTACCAGAGCCCAATCAACACA
>JAIFKS010000144.1 GCA_020049465.1 bacterium
TCTACCGCGGCATCTCGGCGCGGGACTTCTTCCAGGTCGTGCACGACAAGCTGGGTGTCCCGACGATGTTCACCGAGTTCGGTTCCGACGCCTTCAACGCCCGGACGATGAGCGAGGACCAGGCGGCGCAGGCGCACTTCCTGCTGGGCCAGTGGCGCGAGATCTACGAGCAGTCGGCCGGCAAGGGCCGCGTCGGCAACTCCGTCGGCGGCCTGACGTTCCAATGGAGCGACGGCTGGTGGAAGTACCTGCAGGAGAGCCGGCTCGAGATCCACGACACGAACGCCTCGTGGCCCAACGCCGGTTATCCGAACGACTACAGCGAGGGCGACAACAACATGAACGAGGAGTGGTGGGGCATCACCGCCAAGGGAGCTTCCGACGCCAACGGCCTGTACGACATCTACCCGCGGGCGGCCTATTACGCGCTGCGCGAAGCCTACCGCCTGGACCCGTACGCCGAGAGCACCGACCTGACCACCATCCGCGCGCACTTCGCCTCCATCCAGCCGATGGCGGCCGTGCTCGAGGCGCGGGGCGATGCCGCGTCCCTGCGGACCGACGCCTTCAGCAAGGTGCGCGTGTCCAGCCTGCGGATGGAGTTCGAGACCTACAGCACCGGCGGCAGCAACCTCAGCACGCCGCCGGCCGAGACGCCCCAGGCCGGGTATCCCTCGAACCTGGGCTTCGACCACGGACAGTCGTTCTTCGCGGAATTCGAAGCCAAGCCGAGCGACGCGATCGTCGGCCGGCTGTCCCTGAACGTCCTGGGGAACGTGCCGACCAACCCCATCGACGAGGTCTTCTACGAGAATCGCGGCCGCGAGCAGCAGGTGCAGGGCCCCGGCGACGTGATCCAGACCCTCGACTCGCTCGAGCGCGTGAAGGTCTACCAGTCGTCGCTCACCTGGGATGACCGCATGTTCACCCTGGACGGTTTCTACCGCACGGGGCATCTGCACTGGCAGTACGAGGGCGACTTCTTCGGCATGTACCACGACGGCTACTTCGGCGAGAACCTGGACATCTACAACGGCGAGGTGATCGGGGCCGAGATCGCCGGCAAGCGCTCGTTGAGCGGGCTGAAGATCGCGTTCGGGCCGCAGCTGTGGTGGGGCGCCAACCCGGCGCTCTTCGTCAAGTACACCCGCCAGGCGGCGGGCGCCCAGTGGACGGCCCTGTTCCAGGAGGACTTCGCGCAGCAGGGCGAGATCACCAGCACGGTGGCCATCCCGGTGCGCACCACGCGCAAGGCCTCGCTGAACGTGAAGACGACCATGGGACCGTTCGGCGTCGAGGGCGGCGCGATCTGGTCCGGCCAGCCGCGCGTGGGCGAGTCGTTCCAGGTGATCGACGAGGTCATCGTCAACGCCGGCGTGCAGGTGGCGCCGGGGGACATCCGCACCGACACGATCAAGGACGAGGACACCTTCGGCTTCAAGGGCAAGCTGACCTGGCAGAAGGGCCGCTGGAACTGGTACGGGCAGGGCGCCTACATGGGCCTGGTGGCCGACGGCGGCCCGACCGCGATCCCGACCTACACCGGCTGGGACCTGAAGGACAGCGGTTCCGGCAACCAGGTCAATGCGCTGACCGGTCTGGCCGTCGGCCTGGGCACCTGGCAGATCGGGCCGAATTTCCTGTGGCAGAAGCCCATCGTCGGGCCCATGCCCCATTCGGAATACCTGCAGAACACGCAGGGCAGCGTGCGCAACGTCCGGGACGATCCGTTCGCCGTGCGCGGCAACCGCGAGACGACCGCCGGCGAGATCATGATCACCTACGACCCGACCCCCGCCACCTGGATGTGGTCGTGGGACAGCGACCTCCGCGAGGACGCCAAGCTGGCGGCCAGCCTGGGCCTGTCGGTGCGCCGGCACCACACCACGGCGGACGCCGCGCTGTTCGTCTCGGCCGAGGAACTCGTGTACGCCTTCCCCGGCGCCACCCCGGCGCGCGACCTGTGGGAAGCGAAGCTCCGCCTGGTCAACCGCGTGGGCGGGTCCACGCGGATGGTCAGCCACGTCTGGCTGGGCCATGCCGAACCCACCGGCGACGACCCGCGCCTGCTGCGCCGGCTGGGCCTGGACACGCGCATCACCGGACCCAAGGTGGTGGTGGCCGCCTACCTGAAGTTCAACGACTTCGGGCCGTACGACTACCACCGCGACTTCAACCTGACGTTCCCCATGCAGGTCATGGCGGACATTTCGACGACGCTGGGCACGCCCCGCTGGTTCGACCTGCCGCAGACGCGGGTGGGCGTGCGCGCGACGTACCGGACGCTGGACAACAACTCCAACCGCTACCAGCCGGAAGGTGCGCCGGTGCCCGTGCTGAACGAACCGTACCCGGACACCTATCCGCAGGGACGGGAATGGGAGATCCGGACGTACCTGCACCTGGCGATCTAGGAGTCAGGACTCGCGTCCTGTCGCGGGCAGATGACACGAAGAAGGCCCGGTCGCAGTGATCGGGCCTTCTTCGTGCTGAAGTCTACCGGGAGTGCGTCGAGCACGCCGGCGCAACTGTTCTCCTGCGAAAGGGAACTCGCGTTCGCCCCGCGATCCTATTTCCTGTATTGGGAGAACGTAAGGGCCAACCGGCGGGCCAGCGGCGACAGCGCCTGCTCGATGGCGGCGTCCAGGTCCAGTGTCGGGTCGGCATGGAAGTCGTCCCACAGGCTCGCCAGGACAGCGGTCAGCCGGTCCTCGACCACACCCCAGAGGGGCGCCTGGCCGTATCCACGGCCGTTCTGCACGGCCAGCGAGAAATCCCGGTGCAAACGACCCTGGACGAAGGCAGGATCGTCGAGGGCATCAACAACGGCAGGCAGGGCGTTCAGGGCCGGCACCAGATCGACTTGCGTCCGCGCGCCGACCAGGAAACGCACGAGGTCGGCAGCCGCCGATGGGTGGCGTGCGTGGTTCCACATCACCAGGCTGGTGCCGCCGACAAAGGAATGCGGCCGGAAGCCGGCGACGCCGACCTGGTCGACGATCTCCGGCGCCAGGTGTTCACGAGACAGCGTCAGCCCCTGGGAACCGAAAGCCACAGCCGCCTCGCCATCACGGAACAATTTCCAGGCGCCTACTTCATGGAGCCGGTCCAGCCCCCTCCGGGTGTAAGTCGTCAGCAGTTGGTAGTATTCCCGCACCGCCCGTCGCGCCTCGGGTTGGGCGAACAGGAACCCGCCCCCCTGTTCGTCGAGGAATCGGGCGCCGGACCGCCAGAGGAACGGCGCCAGGCAATGCAGGGTGCCGTTCCGGTCGTGGTTCAGCGGCAGCGCGATCGGCACGTCCAGGCCCAGGCCCCCCAGCAGCCGGGCGGTCTCGAGCATGGCGGCCGGCGAGGCGAAGGCTTCGTCGGCGCTCAACCCGGTTCGGGCCAGCAGGTCCTTGCGGTAATGGATCAGGAAGACTTCGGTGGTCCAGGGCGCCGACCAGACCTGCTCGCCGGTTTGAGGGCTGGTCATCCAGGCGGCCGGCAGGAAAGCCTCGGCCCCGCCCATGCGGGCGATGTCCGCCGAACTGTAGGGGCGCAGCGACTTCATCGCCACCAGGTCCGAGACCCAGGTCGAGCCGACTTCGGAAACGTCCGGCCCCGTGCCGGAAGTGGCCGCCCGATTCAGGTCCGCGTGGCCCGACTCCCACGTCATCATCTCCAGATGCACGCGCACGCGAGCCTGGGAAGCATACTGGTCCAGAAGTGGCCGCAGCAGCGAGGCGGTTTCCGGCCGGCGGGACATGACACTGAGAGTCAGATCGACAGGCATGGGGGTACCGTTTGTGCCCCAGGTTACGTGACCGTTCCGGCGCCGGGGGGCGGTGGTGCCGACGGTCAGTTGCGCCGGCGCAAGTTTCGGCGCGCCGCGGTGGTCGTTCGCGTTGACCGGGCCGTCTTCGTCTGTCTCTGCGCCGCGCTCAGGGCTGCGTGCCGTACACCCTCACGTGGTCGACGAGCATCGTCTGCGGGAACACTGTGGTCTCGTCGGGCGCGCCCACCCAGCGGCCGCCGACGGCCACGTTCAGGATGATGAAGAACGGATGGTTGAACACCCACTCCGTGCCGCCCGGCAGATCTGCCGGCGTGGCCCGGTGGTAAATGAAGCCGTCGACCAGCCAGGTGACGGACGTCGCGTCCCACTCGATGGCGAAATCGTGGTAGCCGAGGTTGAAGCCGCCCTGACCCAGCGTATGCGTCCCGGTGATGGGGTTGCCGCCGGAGTAGCCCGGTCCGTGGATGGTCCCGACCAGCGTCCGCGGGTACTGCCCGCGGTATTCCATGATGTCGATCTCGCCGCACCCGGGCCAGCCGACCGTATCGATGTCGTTGCCCAGCAGCCAGAAGGCGGGCCAGAGGCCCTGGCCCACCGGCAGCTTGATGCGGGCCTCGAAGCGGCCGTGCATGCGCTCGAACAGCCCCTTCGTCTTGATGCGGGCCGAGGTGTAGGGCTGGCCTTCGTATTCCTCTTCGATCGCGGTGATCGCGAGGTGGCCCTGTCCGTCCAGGCTGCAGTTCTCGGGTCGGTTGGTGTCGTACTCGAGCTGCGCGTTGCCCCAGTCGGTGCCCAGGTCGAAGCGCCACTTCGCCGGGTCGGGGAGCTGGCCGGCCGGACCGTCGAACTCGTCCTGCCAGATGAGGCCGTAGACGGCGGGCGCCTCGGACTCCTCGCTGCAGCCCGGTGCGGCGGCCAGCGTCAGCAGCGCCAGCGCAACGGCACCGCGGCCGCTCATGGCGCCACCTCGTTCTTCGCCGCCGCGAACCCGCCGCGGACACGGGGAAACAGATTCGAGTCCGCCAGCGCGGCCTTCAGCACCAGCGTCGAGGCGCCGATGGCGATCCCCAGTTCGCCCAGGCCGCCCGCGCGGATTTCCGCGGCGGCGACCGAACTGACCAGCGTGCGGCTCCTGACGGTTTCCCGCAGCGGCACCAGCAGCAGATCGCCCAGCCGGGCCAGGACGCCGCCGATGATGACCATCGACGGGTTCATGATGTTCAGCAGGCCGGCCACGGCGCGGCCCAGGTGTCCGGCCGCCTCCTGCGCCACCAGCACGGCCAACGGGTCACCGGCCAGCGCCGCGTTCTCGAGTTCAAGGATGGTGATCTCGCGCCCGGCCAGCGGGCTTCGCGGGTATTCGGGCGCCAGTTCGGCGGCGCGGGCCAGAAGCGCCGGCCCGCCGACCAGCGTGACCAGGCAGCCCTGCAGGCCGCAGATGCAGGGCTTGCCCCGCGCGTCGATGGACAGGTGGCCGATCTCGCCGGCGACGCCGGTGGCGCCGCGGTAGATCTCGCCGCCGATCACGTGGCCGGAGCCGATGCCCATCGCCACCTTGATGTAGGCGAGGTCATCCACGCCCTGGCCCGCGCCCCACCAATGTTCGGCCAGCGCGCCCAGGTTGGCGTCGTTGTCGACCATCAGGGGCACGCCGTGATGGGCGGCCAGGTCGTCCAGGCCGAGGCGCGCCTGCCAGTCCGGCAGCACGATCGTCGACAGACGGTCCGGGTGCGAGGGGTCGACCGGACTGGGCACGGCCACGCCGATGCCGACCAGCGGCCGGCCACCGGCGCCCGGCGTGTCGAGGCACACCTGGCAGAGTTCGGCGATGAGCCGGCGCGTGCCGGCCGGATCGGTGCGCACCGGGTGCTCGCGCGACTGCCAGGTCAGGACACGCCCGCGCAGGTCCGTCAGTGCGGTCACCACGTGGGTGGCGCCCATCTCGACGCCGAGGATGACGCAGGCATCGTCCTGGAACTCGAGCACGATGGGGCGGCGGCCGCCGCGCGACGGGCCCTCGCCGACCTCGGCGACGATGCCCAGCGGCAGGATCTCGTTGACGATTTCCGATACGGTGGAACGGGACAGGCCGGCCAGGCCGGCGATCTCGGCGCGCGAAACGCGGCGCTTCTGCCAGATCAGCCGCAGGACGGCGTCAGCCAAAGGACGCGGACGATCGGGGTCCGTCCGCCGCAGGCCCTTCCAACTCAGGTTCTCGTTGTACATCCAGCCGCTTTCCTCTCGCACGTACCTGTCGCCGGCCCGGATGCTACCTGTGCCAGTAGATATTGTCCACCAGCACCAGCTTCGCGTCGGTCGTGACCAGCACGAGCTGGCTGATGCGGTCCACGGGCACGGTGAACCCGAAATCCGCCATCGGGATCTCCAGCGACATCCAGGCGCCGGCCGCGAACGGGGGCACGGTGGTCGAGGTGAACGTGAGTTCCTTCTGCTCGAGCAGGGTCCCGCCCGCGTCGAAAACGACGGGCTTCACCCCGAAATTCGTGCCGATCGGTGCGTAGACGTCCAGGTGCAGGTGCGTCATCTGCGTGGCGTCGATCGGCCGCGAGAGGAAGTCGATGCCCACATAGTTGAGCGTGGTGTACATGATGCTGGCGTTGCCGTCGATCGTGAAGATGTCGTTCTGGGTCGTCGAACCGCCCCACCGCGGGTTGAAGCTGTCGACCGGCCAGGTGCCGTAGGTGTCGCTGTACAGCGAGATCACGTCACCGGCGGGCACCGTCGGCACGGGCGCGGCGGTCGTCGGCGGCGTGAAGCTGGTGATGATCACCCGGCCCGTCACGTTGAGCGTGTCCAGCTTGGCGGTGATCGTGTCCTGGCCGGCGCCGATGACGCGGATCGTGTTCCCCTCGACCACGGCCACTTCGGGGTTCGACGAGAAGAAATCGAAGTAGTTGGACATGTGGTTCACGACGACCGGGGCGCCGTCGATGTTGAACCTCGTCGTCGTGCCCTCGATCGTCGCGGTGGAGCCGATGAGATACTGCTTCCTCACCGTCGGCATCGACGCGCTCACCCGCTCGACGTTCGTGAGGTTCGCGTACTGGATCCCGTCGAACCACAGCGTGTGGCCGTCCGGATTCGCCGTTTCAAAGCCCTCGGCGTAGGTGAACAGCCCGCGTTCGGCGACCAGCTTCTTCGGCGAGGGAATCGGGACCACCACGAACGTCCAGGTGGGCGTCAGCGCGAGGTTCGCGCGGCCGGCCGTGTACAGCGAAAAGCCGGTGTTGTCGTTGCCGAAGCCGACCTCGTTCAGCGTCGAGTTCACGCTCGACCGCGCGTAGAACGTCAACGCGTTGAAGTCGGCGAGGTCGCGCGCTTCGACCGCGGTGAGCACGCCGCCGGCGTAGCCGCCGAGCGCCGAGCCCTGGGGCGGCACCGCGACCTTCATCGACTTGGCGCTGTTGTGCGCGTACACCGAGTCGATGGTGATGGCGTAGATGTCGGTGCCGGAGAACGCCTGCGGGTAGACGTCGTCGTCGAAGAACTCGTCGAAGACCACGGGGTCGATCCGCGCGCGCGCGACGTCCAGACCGTTGATGTCCCGGTCGCTGCAGCCGGCGACGACCGACAGCAGGATGAAGGACGACAGCACGAGTGCCTGGCGACGGGATGCGTTCACGTCAAACCTCCGCGGGGAAGGTCCGCAGCGCACACCGCTCCGGAGCGCGCATTCGGATCTTGTCTTTGTACGGCGACCGATCAAAGTATGCTTCAGGGGGTGGGGGGTGTCAAGCGGGGACGGGACCCGGAACGCCCGAAAGTCCGTTGACTGTATTATCACTTCCATCATCGCTTCACGGGCCAGACCTGCCGTCCGCCGAGCAGGGTCACGCGCACGCCCATGGTCAGCAGATCCGCCGCCGCGCAGGCGGCCGGATCCCCGTCCAGCACCACCAGATCCGCCCGATACCCCGGGGCCACCTGCCCCAACTCCGCCTCCTGGAACGCCGCCCAAGCCCCGCCCGCGGCGTAAAGCAGCAGGGCCGTCCGCCCATCCACGGCCTCTTCCGGCCGCCACCCGCCGATGGGCGTCCCGTCCGGGTGCATCCGCGTCCGCGCCGCGTAGAGACCCTCGAGCGGTTCGACCTTCTCGACCGGGAAGTCGGTCCCGTAGCAGAGATGCGCCCCGCTGCGCAGCAACGACTGCCAGGCATAGGCCCCGGCCAGCCTTTCTTCGCCCAGCCGCTCGTCGGCCCAGTCCATGTCGCTGGTGCAGTGCACCGGCTGCATGGCGGCGATCACGCCCAGCTTGGCGAAGCGCGGCAAATCGGCGGGGTCGAGGATCTGCGCGTGCTCCACGCGCCAGCGGGCGTCGGGCAGCTTCAGTTCGCCCAGCACTTCTTCATAGAGATCCAGCACCCGCCGGTTGCCCGCGTCGCCGATCGCGTGCGTGCAGACCTGGAAGCCGGCTGAACCGAATGTGCGCATCACTTCGCGCAGGTGACCTTCGCCGGTCACGGCCAGTCCGCGGTTGCCGGGCTGGTCGCTGTAGTCGCTCAGCAGCAGCGCGCCGCGGCTGCCGAGCGCGCCGTCGGCGTACAGCTTCACCGCGCGCAGGGTCAGCATGCCGTCCTCGGTGGCGCCCGGGCCGGCCGCCAGCGCGGGGGCCAGCGTCGCGGGGTCGTCGTCGTACATGCCGTAGACGCGCACACCCAGCTGGCCTTCGGCGGCCATCGCGCGCATCACCTGCGCGCGCTCCCACGAGATGCCGGCGTCGTGCACGCCGGTCACGCCGCGCTCGAGGCAGTGCGCGGCGGCCAGCTCCAGGCGGCGGCGCACTTCGGATTCGCTCGCTTCGGGGATCACCGCGGTGACCAGGCTGACCGCGTTGTCGACGAGGATGCCCGTCGGTTCGCCGCCCGCATCGCGGACGATGAGCCCGCCCTCGGGTTCGGGCGTGGCCGCGGTGATGCCGGCCAGCCGCAGGGCTTCAGCGTTGGCCCAGGCCGCGTGGCCGTCGACGCGCCGCAGCAGGGCCGGCCGCGCGCCGGTGACGGCGTCCAGCAGCGAGTGGTGGGGGTACTCTTTCACGGCCCAGTCGTTCTGGTCCCAGTTGCGGCCCTCGATCCAGCCGTCGCCGGGCGAGGCGGCCAGCTCCACGCGCACACGTTCGATGATGTCCGCCGGCGAGGTCGTCCCGCGCAGGTCGATCTCCGCCAGCATCTTGCCCAGCCCGTACAGGTGGCAGTGGCTGTCGATGAACCCGGGGATGACGGTGCCGCCCTCCAGGTCGATCACGCGCGCGCCGTCGGCGGCCAGCGCGAGGGCCGCCCGGTCGTCGCCCACGAAGAGGATGCGGCCGCCGGCCACGGCCACGGCGGTGGGGGCGGGCGAGGGCTCGGGCTCGTTCATCGTCAGCACGTGGCCGTGGTGCAGGACCAGGTCGGCGCGGATGTCCTCACTTGCGCCGGCGACTTCACTTGCGCCGGCGCAAGTGGCGGCGCCGGAAGAGAGCAGGAAGGCCAGGCTCATCGGGGCCAGGGCGCGGGTCAAATCGCGGGGCATCGGCGCGTCCTTTCGGGTCCGGGGTTCCGGCCGCCAGCATAGCTGCACGGGGGCCGGTTGTCTCGCCCTTCACGCCGCCGCCCGCAGGTTGTACATTGGCGGCCTGACCATGAACGCCACGCCACGGGGGGATTGAGAGCCATGCGGCCCATCGAACAGACCGGATCCTTCTACCTCGGCCGCCGCTGGGAC
>JAIFKS010000049.1 GCA_020049465.1 bacterium
GCCGCCTGTCAATGAAATTGAACGTTGAAGTCTGGCGCTTTTGGACCGATTTTGTGGTGATGAAACGCAATGGTGAGCGGGTTTCCCCAGGGAGAAGCAGAATGACGAATCAAGAGAAGATCGCCGACTACAAGGTGGCGGACATCAGCCTGGCGGATTTCGGCCGGCGTGAGATCGCCCTGGCCGAAACCGAGATGCCGGCCCTGATGGCCCTGCGTCGGAAATACCGGGCCGAGCAGCCCCTGAAGGGTGCGAAGATTCTCGGCTGCATCCACATGACCATCCAGACCGCCGTCCTGATCGAGACCCTGATCGATCTGGGCGCCGAAGTGCGCTGGTCGTCCTGCAACATCTTCTCGACGCAGGACCACGCGGCGGCGGCCATCGCCGCGGCGGGCACGGCCGTCTACGCCTGGAAGGGCCAGACCGTCGAAGAGGGCGAGTGGTGCATCGAGCAGACCATCCTGAAGAATGGTCAGCCGTGGGCGGCCAACATGATCCTCGACGACGGCGGCGACCTGACCGGCATGGTGCACCAGAAGTACCCGCAGCTGCTGAACGGAATCCACGGGATCACCGAAGAGACCACGACGGGCGTGCATCGCCTGCTGGAGATGCTCGAGACCGGTGAGTTGAAGGTGCCGGCGATCAACGTGAACGACTCGGTCACCAAATCGAAGAACGACAACAAGTACGGTTGCCGCCACAGCCTGAACGACGCGGTCAAGCGCGGCACCGACATGCTGCTTGCCGGCAAGAAGGCCCTGGTCATCGGCTACGGTGATGTGGGCAAGGGCTCGGCCCAGAGCCTGCGCCAGGAAGGCATGATCGTCAAGATCACCGAGATCGATCCGATCTGCGCCATGCAGGCCTGCATGGACGGCTACGAAGTCGTCTCGCCCTACGTGGACGGGGTCAACACCGAAACGGCCGCCGGCATCAACAAGGCGCTGCTCGAGTCGATCGACCTGCTGGTGACGACCACCGGCAACACCAACGTCTGCGACGAGCACATGCTCGCGGCGGTCAAGCAGGGCGCCGTGGTCTGCAACATCGGCCACTTCGACAGCGAGATCGACACGGCCTTCATGCGTCGCACCTGGCAGTGGTCCGAGGTCAAGCCGCAGGTGCATCGCATCCAGCGCGACAAGAACAATGCGGACAACTACATCCTGCTGCTGTCCGAAGGACGTCTGGTCAACCTGGGCAACGCCACCGGACATCCCTCGCGGATCATGGACGGCTCGTTCTCCAACCAGGTCCTGGCCCAGATGCACCTCTACGGCAAGCGGTGGGCGGACAAGAAGAGCGAACCGATCTCGGTCACCGTGCTGCCCAAGAAGCTGGACGAGGAAGTCGCGGCCGACATGGTGCGCGGTTTCGGCGGCGTGATCACCAAGCTGACGCCGGCCCAGGCCAAGTACATCAACGTGAAGGTCGAAGGCCCGTTCAAGACGGACGGCTACAAGTACTAGCCTGCGCCCGCGGCAGCGCATCGTGGAGACTCCCCGAGCCATGTGGCCCGGGGAGTCTCTTTTTGGAAAGGATCAGGACTCCGGGTTTCGGGACTTGCGCCGGCGCAAGTCCCGCGCGGTGGCGGCGCCTATTTGCGCTTCGCGCCCGTGTCCTTCGCGCTGATCAGGTTACCGTCCGCGTCGAACACCATCGTGATCCGGCGGATGCCGGCAGCGACCTTCAACAGGTAGGTCGTGGACCCATCGCGCGTGTTGCGCAGCGACATGATGATCTTCGACCCGGGATAATCGGCCTCGATCGCCGCCTTCACGGGATCCGGCAGGTCCTTCTCGGCAACGTTTTCCTCGACCCCGACCAGCGTGCCGTCGGCCAGGAAGACGGCTTTGAGCGGCATCCCTGCGTCGACGCCCTCGATCTCGTATTGGACCTTCCCGCCGTCGTTCAGGCTGGCCATCCCGGTGATCTCGGCTTTCGGGTAGGCATCCTCGAAGGCGTTGAGGACCGGCGCGGGGACGGAACCGGTGGTGGTCCGCACCGCCCCGTCCTGGGCCAGGCCCGCGGGAACCACGGCGAACATGCCGACCAGGGCCAGACAGACGGCCCCGACAAGGACTCGGGCGGAACGGAACATGGGTAACCTCCCTCGGGTACAGAACGGGCGCTGCCTTCCATGCTGTACAGTATAGCACGACGGGCCGGGCGCGCCGTTGCATCCCGCACGTCACGCCGCCACAGGCGCCGCCTTCGGGCGGCTTCCCGTGGTCGGTTGGGGTTCGGAAGCGGGCGCGGTGGGGAGAAGCAGGGTTCGTGCCGCTTCACCGGCGCACCTAACGGTAACGCAACAGCACACCCGACCAGCTGTCGGCCTGGACCGGCACGATCGGGATCACCTGCACGATGAACTGCCCGCGCGTGAGGCCGCCCTCGGCGTCGCGGGCGTCCACGGTGAACATGTGCACGCCGGCGGTGAATGTCCTGGTGGCACTGGTCAGCAGCGGGTCGAATCCCGGTGCGGTCCAGCCCGGGTCGAACGGGTCCCCCGGATCGAGCAGGTCCCAGCCGATGCGGAATTCGGACCAGACATCGACCCGCACTCACCGGCGGCCAGGACGGCCACCCGGCGGCCGGCCAGATCGCGCTCCCCCACCCCGTCGCGCCTTCAGCTACCCATTTTGCGCAGCATGTGTTCGATGACCTTGCTGTGTTCGGCCTGCGCGCTGGAACGGCTTTCGGATAGGCCATATTGATGATTTCGGACTTTCACCCGATATCTCGCGAGGCGTAGAGTCGTCTTCGTGGATCCGGCGCTGGAGTCGGTGATCCGGACCATTCTGCAGCAGCCTACCGATGATCTCATGCCTGGTGACCTGGTCGCTGTGACCCAGATCGAAGCGGACCGTCTGGACATTCACAGCCTGGAGGGCATCCAGTCGATCGCCCTCCTGCAGCGTATGGAGATTCTGAACTTCCTCTGGCTGGACCGTGATCAGATCACGAACATCGCCCCTGTCGCGGGGTGCTGGCGGCTCAATCACCTGTTCATGGTGGACAATCAGATCTCCGACCTCGCTCCGCTGGTCACGATGGAGTTCGTGGCCAACCTGCCCTGGCCGGCAATCCGCTCTCGCAGAGCGCGATCAACGAGCAGATCCCGGCGCTGCGGGCCAGAGGTGTCATCGTGTACGAATAGGCGCATACCGTGTGTGCCGGCGCATGGATCGCGGAACCGCGGTGCGTTGCGCCGGCGCAAGCGCCCATTCCCGACGTGCAACTTGAACTTCGGGAAATCCGTAGTACAGTGATGCTTCCCACCCGAACCATTCCAAGGAGTTGGTCCATGAGGCGACACATTTCCGCCCTGTTGGTGATGACTGCCCTGACGACGCTGGCGGGTGCCGCCGCCGCCGAGGAAGCCAGGCTTCTGCGCACTCCGGCCATCAGTGCGGATCACATCGCCTTCGCCTACGCCGGTGATCTGTGGATCGGCGGCCGCGACGGCGGCCCTGCCCGCCGGCTGACCACCGACGCCGGCACCGAGACCAATCCCCACTTCTCTCCCGATGGCAGCCTGGTGGCCTTTTCAGCGACATACGACGGGAATATCGATGTCTACGTCGTCGGTGTGGACGGCGGCGAGCCGCGGCGGCTGACCTGGCACCCCGGTCGCGACCTTGTCCGGGGCTGGACCGTGGACGGCACGAGCGTTCTGTTCGCCAGCGGCCGCGCCAGCGCTCCGTACGACGACTCCACGCTGTGGACCGTCGCCCTGACCGGCGGCATGCCCACCTCGTTGCCCATCGGCCGCGCCTGGCGGGCGGCCTTCTCTCCCGACGGCCGGCAGTTGGCCTACGAACTGGTGGAGCCCTGGGAAGTGGAGTTCCGCAACTACCGCGGCGGACAAACCCAGCCGGTGCGCCTGATCGACCTGCAGACGCTCGAAACGCGGAAGATCCCCGGCGCCGACGCCAACAACCTGTGCCCCGTGTGGCTGGACGGCACGGTGTACTTCCTGAGCGACCGCGACCTGGCCATGAACGTCTGGTCGTTCGACATGGCTTCCGGTGCGCTGACCCAGGTGACGCACTTCAAGGAATTCGACTGCAAGAACATGTCCGGCGGCGCGGGCGCCGTGGTCTTCGAGAACGGCGGCTTCCTCTACCGCCTCGACAACGCCGGCACGCTGACCAAACTGTCCTTCACCCTGAACGGCGACTTCCCCTGGGCCCGCCCCCACTGGGAAGACACTGCGGGCAACATCAACGCGGTCGCTCTCAGTCCCGCGGGACAGCGGGCCGTTTTCGAGTCGCGCGGCGACATCTACACCGTACCGGCTGAAAAGGGCGACATCCGCAACCTGACCAACAGTTCCGGCGTGGCCGACCGCGAGCCGAGCTGGTCGCCGGATGGGCAGACGGTGGCCTGGTTCTCCGACGAGGGCGGCGAGTACCAGCTGGTGCTGGCCGACCAGATGGGATTGAACAGGCGCCAGATCAAGCTGGACCACCCCACGTTCTACTACACGCCGTCCTGGTCCCCCGACTCGAAGCATCTGGCCTTCACCGATGCGGCGCGCGTGCTTTGGCTCCTCGACGTGGATTCGGGCAAGGCCCGCGAGGTGGACAACGAAGGTTCCGCCCACCCAGAGCGCAACATCCGCCCCGAGTGGTCACCCGATTCGAAATGGCTGGCCTACAGCCGGCGACTGCCCAACCAGTTCAACGCCGTCTTCATCCACAGTCTGGACAGCGGGAAGTCCACCCGGCTCACCGACGGTCTCAGCAATGCCCATTCTCCCGCCTGGGACAAGAGCGGCAAGTACCTGACGTTCCTGGCCAGCACCAACTTCGGCATGAACGTGGGCTGGCTGGACATGAGCAGCTACGGACGGCCCGAGAACTTCGCCATCTATCTGGCGGTCCTGGACAAGGAAACGCCTTCGCCGTTCATGCCCGAAAGCGATGAGGAAGACGGCAAGGACAAGGAAGACAAGTCCGACGCGTCGAAGAAGGATGGGGCGAAAAAGGATTCGGACAAGGACAAGGACGCTGACGAGGAGAAGAAGGTAACCCCCGTCAAGATCGACTTCGACGGCCTGGCCGGCCGGATCATCGCCCTGAATGTGCCCGCCGGCCAGTTCGGCGGCCTGACCGCCGGCGCCGAAGGCAAGCTCTTCTACACGCAGAACGTCGAAGGCACGCCGGGCCTGACGCTGCACCGCTACGACTTCACCGAGCGCGAGAGCAAGCCGGCGGCCACCGGCATCAACGGGTTCCGGGTCTCGGCCGACGGCAAGAAGCTGCTGCTGCAGAAGCCGGAAAACAAGTTTGCCATCATGGATGCCGACGCCGACAAGGACGAAGGCAACCTCGAACTCAAGGGCATGAAAATGTACCTGGATCCGGCCGCGGAATGGAAGCAGATGTTCCGCGAGGCCATCCGTTACCAGCGCGATTTCTTCTACGTGAAGAACGTGCACGGGCTCGATCTGGACTGGGCCGAAAAGACCTACGGATCGTGGCTGCCCTACGTGCGCCACCGCGACGACCTGAACTACGTGCTGGACATCCTGGGCGGCGAAACGTCGATCGGCCACTCCTTCACGGGCGGCGGCGATTATCCCGACGTGAAGAACGTCGGCGTCGGCCTGCTGGGCTGCGACTTCACGGTGCAGGAAGGGCGCTACCGGATCAGCACCATCTTCACCGGCGAAAGCTGGAACCCCGACCTGAAAGCGCCTTTGAGCGGGCCGGGCCTCGACGTCAAGGAAGGCGACTTCCTGCTGGCCGTCGCGGGCCGGCAACTGACCGCCGACCTGAACCCCTACAGCCTGTTCGAGAACCGGGCCGGGCAGCAGACGGTGATCACCGTCGGCAGCCGCAGCGACGGCAAGGACAGCCGCGACGTCACGGTGGTGCCGGTGCCCAACGAGGGCGCGCTGCGCCGCTTCCACTGGGTCGAAGGCAACCGGCGCAAGGTGGATGAACTGTCCGGCGGCACGCTGGCCTACATCTGGGTGCCCGATACCGGCGGCGGCGGCTACAGCTACTTCAACCGCTACTACTTCGCCCAGCAGGACAAGCAGGGCGCCGTCATCGACGAGCGCTTCAACCACGGCGGCAGCATTGCCGACCACATGGTGGATCTCATGTCCCGCAAGCTGTTGGGCTTCTTCAACAATCCGGTGGGCGACAAGCAGCCCTGGACCGCGCCCAACGCGGCCATCTGGGGACCCAAGGTGCTGATCATCAACGAAATGGCGGGCTCCGGCGGCGACATGCTGCCCTACATGTTCCGCAAGATGAACATCGGTCCCCTGGTGGGCACCCGCACCTGGGGCGGCCTGGTCGGGATCTGGGATGTGCCCGGCCTGGTGGACGGCGGCCGCATCACCGCCCCGCGCGGCGGCTTCTACGACACCGACGGCAAGTGGGCCGTGGAGAACGAGGGCGTGGCCCCGGATATCGAGGTGGAAATGGATCCCAGGCTGGCGAGCGCGGGCCGCGATGCCCAACTCGAGGCGGCGGTCAGGGCGGCGCAGGAATTGATGACGACCCAGGCGGTGAAGATCCTGCCGCAGCCGGCGGATCCGGTGCGGGCTCGCAGGCCGGAATAGGGTCGTGCAGATGCCGAGTTCCTGATCACACTGAGTTCCTGATCACACTTGCGCCGGCGCAAGTCTCGCGGATCCGTGAGAATTGCGCCGGCGCCGGGAACCTGACCGGAGAAGTGGCCCCGGTTCTCCGGACAGTTCGGCGGCCCGTTCAAAGTGGATTCCCTGTGCTTGATCTTGCCACCTGCCAATAACTTAGACATCCAAAGGCGTCCAGTGGCTGCTCCAATGCGGTCTGGACTTCTCACGACGAACGATGCGATTCCCTGTCGGATCGGATTGTCAGGAAGCACAATCGACTTGGTTCGGCTGGGTTGAATTCCGGGAAGAAGCCGACCACAATCATGCCTTGTCCAAGCGTTAAATGTTTTGTATAGTGCGCATATTGCGCACGAAAGGAATCATACTTGCATCCGTACGAACAGTTTGAAACGGCCTTGCGGCTCCTGGACGGCCGCCTGGCCCTGGCGGAAGGGCCGATGACCTCGGCCTTTCCAGCGATTGGCTGAACAACGGCCCCAGCAGTGGCGATGGCGGACTCTATCGCCTCGGTCTGCCGCGGGGTCTGTCGGAGCGACTGAGTTGGCGACGGTTCGGCGACCATCTGGCGGTCGGCTTCATCAGCCGGTTCGACCAGATCCACTTCAAGCTCTACGCGGCCGTCGATCAGTTCGGCAGCTACCACGCGACGGATCTGCAAGCGCTGCAACCGACGGACGCGGAATTGATCGAGGCCGCCACCTGGTCGAGATCGCATGATCCGTCACCCGGGTACCGGGAAAGTCTCAAGGCATTTTTGGGGGAGTTCGGCTATGAGCATCTCGTCGATCGAGTTTAGGAACACGGTTCACGACCGGCTCCTGAGTCTGTTGTGGCGGCAATGGACCGCCCTCGGCGTGTCGGGCACCAGCGCGACCGAAGAGTCGAACGTGGTCGATCCCGAAGCCCTGCTGCTGCTCACCCTGACCGTCGGCCGGTATGACGCCCGCCTCTACGACGCCGTTCTGGACTGGCTGGATCTCAACGCGGATTTCCTGAATGTGCCGCGCCTCCAAAAGCTGGCCCCGCACGCCGGACCACACGCCCAGGCTGGGCTTGGCGCGATTGCCGAGATTCTCGGTCGCCGGACTGCGGTGGCGCTCAAATGGAAGAAGCTGGCGGCTCGCCCCAGCCTGGCTGCGGCGGAGCCCCTTTTCCTCATGGCCGATGGGCGCACGATGCCTATGCCGGCCGCGTACGACGATATCTTCCGCCGGCACGGGCTCCTGCGTTCGCCGATCATCAAGCGCGGAGTCGCCCAGCCCTTTCCGACGGAGGGCATGCCGTCGCTGCTGCTGCGATTGCGGGCGTTGCTGGGCGTCAGCATTCGTTGCGAAATCCTGTGCCTGCTGGGCACCAACGACGAGATCCACCCCTCGCTCATCGCCAGGCTCGTCGGCCAAGCACCGCGCACGACGCAGGATCTGCTTGCGGAAATGGTCCATTCCGGAGCGGTGCAGGTTCGGACCAGCGCCCGCGCGAAGTACTATGCTCTGGTCCCGGGGGTGCTCGACAGCCTGTTGCGTCCCGATGGCCGGACACCCTGGGTGAATTCGGTGCCGCTTTTCCAGGCACTTGAGATCGTCTGGCTCGGGCTTGTGGATCCGGGAGAGCGGGATCTTGCGGCCCCACTGCTTGCCTCGCAATGGCGACGCACGGCGAGGTTGATCAAGCCGCTGCTCGGCGATGCGGGACTGGGCCAACCCTTGCGGGATGACGCGTCGTTCAGGGGCGAGGCATACTACGACGTCTATGTGGCCGACATTTCGCGAATTCTGGCGCTGGTGTAATGCAACCACTCGCTCACTAGCGGGCGCCCTCAACCACGTGCCCCCCTCACATCGAGAGGCTCCGGTGGTCCGCCGGTGATGGCTGATCTTCCGGGGATCACCTGGCCAACAGAATCTTCCGCGACACGATGACACCATCGGCCCGCTCCATCCGCACCAGATACACGCCGGCCGGCGCCGCCGCACCCCGGTGGTCGCAGCCGTCCCAGATGACCTGGGAGCCGTCATCGCCGGCAGCGAGCGACCGCACCAGTTTCCCGGCCAGGTCATGGATGCGGATCGCATTCGGCGCCGCCTTGTCGCCGGCCCAGCTGATCGTGGTGCGGCCCGAAGACGGATTGGGAGCCACCGTCAGCCGCGATGACGCCAGGGCAGCCATGTCATCCGGAACCGCGCTCGCGGGCGAACGGGCTGCGCTGTGCCGAAGGATGTCCTGCACCACAAGCTCCATGGCCTGCACGAGTCCGGTCGGGTTGGTGGCCCGGAAGTACAGGCCATCGCCCTTCTTGGCGGCGGACTCCAACAGCGCCAGGCCCGTGTCGTAGGCGACCACGTAGGTGGCGATGTTCTGCTCGCCGTCCAGGTCCGCGCGCAGGTCCGTGTGGGCCATGTACCAGGCCACGTCGTCGAAGTATTCGCTGCAGTCGCAGCTGTCCGGAAGCGCAGAGCCGAGACTGGCGCAGTCGCCGGGATCGCGGCCGTCGCCGTCGGCGTCCCGCAGGTACGGGCTCACGTCCAGGTCCATCGTCGGCTCGCCGTCGGTCACGACGATCAGGAAGCTGCGCGTGTCGGGCGCGGTGATGAGAGCCGTGGGGCCGTCCTCGGCGTAGTAGTCCAGGATGTCTTCGGAGGCCTCGGCCAGGGGCGACCAGGCATTGGCGGTGAGGCCGGCAACCCGCACCAGCAGCGTCGTCCGGTATTCGCCGCATTCGCCGATGATGTTGCCGCCCGTGCCGTCCCGGAACACCGTCAGACCGATGTCCAGGCGCTCATTCCGGTAGATCAGATCCGACAGGATGGTCTTCAGCAACTGGATGCGGGTCATCCGCGGCAGAGC
>JAIFKS010000039.1 GCA_020049465.1 bacterium
CGGATTGACGGGAAGGTGGGTGTTGTGGGACAATCTTGCGGTGTCGGGGGGCCGCGATCGGGGGGAATGGTGGTTGATTCGACTATCCCCGGCGGCGTTGCAGACGGAATTCGCGCTGTCCACGCGGTTTCCGGCGCTGGCCGAGAGTCCCGGCTTCAGCCGGACCAACAATTACACGACCATTCTCGAACTCTGGAGCAACGTGACCGGGCAGGAGTCCGCCTCGGACCGGCTGTACGCCCTCCTCGACGAAGGCGCCGAGGCGGAGGCGATCAGCCGGGTCGTGGCCGACCGCGGTGCGGCCTCCCCGAAATATTTCTTCCTTGAGGGCCAGATCAACTTTGCCGGTTACCGATTCCTCCAGGAAGGCAAGGTTCCCCAGGCCGTCGCGCTCCTGAGTCTCAACCGCGATTTCTTCCCCGAGTCATGGAACGTCTACGACAGCCTCGCCGAAGCGCTTCTGGCGGCCGGCGAGACGGACGCCGCCATGGCGTCGTACGAGAAGTCGCTCGAACTCGCTCCGCAGAACACCAACGCCGTCGACGCGCTGGCCAGGATCAGGACGGGCGCAACGGCGCCGTGAGGTGACGGGCCCGACTGGACGCCGCGCGGCCCCGGGGCTAGATTCCCCGGGCCGCGCGGGCAGCCAGTCGCATGGTGCCGCAGGGAACCAGGGGCCGAAATCACCTGAGGAACCGGATGGGATTCGACGCCAGACGACAGCCCGCGCGCGCCGAACGCCGGCGCTCCGGCCAGGCCGGGCCGGACCCGACGAGGCGGCCGGGAAAATTCCTGGCGGGTCATCTGCGGCGGCAGGGACGCTGGTACCTGGTGCTGGCGGCGATGCTGCTGGCCGTTTTCGGCCTGTACTGGCTCGAGTGGCGCACTTTCACGAATTTCGTGGCCGCCCTGGACCATGATGCGGCGTTCATGCCGGACTTCGTGCGCCACTACTACCCGATGAGCAGCCGGATCCTGCGCGTGCCCCAGCCCGTCGCCGGCTATGTCTACCCCGCTTTCTTCGCGATCCTGATGTCGCCCCTCGGTTTGTTGCCGTTGAAGGGGGCGTTGGCGGCGTGGGTCGTGTTTCAGGTGGGCGCGGCTGCGGCGCTGTCGGCCCTGTCGGCGCGCCTGCTCGGCTTCGGGCCACGCGGCACGGTGCTGCTGGCGGGGTTGTTCGTGACCTCGTTTCCTGTCCTGCACAACTTCAAGTGGGGCCAGGTCAGCGTTCCGGTCACGGCCGGGCTGGTCGGCGCCTATCTGCTGGCCGAACGGCGGCGCCCGATCGCAGCCGGCATCCTGCTGGGCCTGGCGACGGCGACCAAACTCTATCCGGCGATGTTCGCGCTGACGTGGTTGTCGCGCAGTCGGCTCCGCGCCCTGACCGCCTTCGCCGCGGCGACGACGCTGTTCTACGGTGTGCTGCCCGCGGTCCTGCTGGGGCCGGCCCGCTGGGTGGCCTTCGAAAAGGCCACCAGCTTCGCGATTGAACCGACCGGCGGGATCCGTTTCGACGTCAATTCCCACTACATCGCCTATGTGGGCGCGCGCTGGTTCACGATCTTCACGGGCCAGGCCGCCCCGGCGGCATTCTCGACCGGTCTGACCATCGTCGGTTGGCTGGTGGCCGCGGGCCTGGTGGCCCTGCTCCGGCCGGCGCTGCGTCGTGACGATCTGCGCGTTCGTGGCCTGCCGCTGGTCCTGTTGTTCGTGACGGTGCCGTTTCTGATCCGGACCTCATGGCCGCACTACTTCGTCTGCCTGCCCCTGTGTCAGGCGGCGCTGCTGGACCGGATGCTGCCCGTCGCCAGGCGCGGGGGGATGTGGGGCTGGCTTTGGCTGCTCCTGCCGGTCGGGTCCATGGCGCTGGCCAGCATCTTCCTGTTCAACGTGTTTCCCACCTGGGGCATGTACAACACCTGCGGCCTGCTGTTCTTCGCCAACCTGCTGCTCGTCCCGGCGTGTGCGCTGGTGGTGTTGCGGCGCGATGGCGTGGACCGTTCGTCTGGCCGGGCGGCTTCCATCCCCTCCCGGTGATGGCCTAATCCATAGTTAACCAGTATGCTAACAGAACGATTGTTGTGGCTCTCGGTTGTCCAACAATCGTACACTTCGGACCTCTGCCCGCCGGAGGTCGTCATGAAGATCCTGCCATGCGTCACGATTCCACTGATCTTTGCCTTCCTCTTCGCCGCCACGGATGTCAGGTGCGAAACTGCACCTGCCGGTGACGGTCAGGCGATGGCGGCTCAGGCGCTCGGGATCCCGTCGTCGTCGCTTGCGTTGCAGACGCTGGCCGCGCTGCCGGAGGCCGGATTGCCCGGCACCATCGACCTGGTGCTCGGCGGCCGCAGCGTCACCCTGGAACTCGTGCCTCACTCCGTGCGCGCTCCTGACTTTCGCGTGCTGGTGGTCGCCGGCGACGGCGTGGCGCGCGAAGTGCCGCCGCCGCCGTCGGCCACCTGGCGCGGCGCTGTCGCGGGAGAGCCGGGTAGCCGCGTGTTGATGGCCCAGGTGCGCGGACAACTGCACGGCTCCGTTCTGCTGCCGGGGCAGGGCGACACCCAGACGCGTTGGTGGTGCATCATGCCCGCCGCCGTCCTGCTGGGTGATGCCGCCGGCGGGCTGGCGGCCGTCTTCCGCGAGGACGATCTGCCGCCCTCGGAGGCCACCTGCGGCGTCGCGGAGGCCACAGCGCAGCCGCCCGCGGCACCGGCAGCGACACCCGCGATCGGGTTCGCCGCCCGCCTCAGCCCTGCGGAAGCCGCGGTGCTGCGTCTGGCCTGCGATGCCGACCTCGAGTACTACACGGCCAGCGGCAGTTCGGTGGCTGCGACGGTGGCCGACATCGAGGCCGTGGTCAACGGCATGTCCGACCTGTACGAGCTGGACCTGCAGACGATCATCCAGGTCGGCGACATCATCGTGCGCACGGCCGATCCGGACCCCTACACGACCACGAATCCCACCGCGCTGCTGGTCGAGGAGCGCACCGAATGGATGAACAACCGTGCCGACATTGTGCGCAATGCGGTGCAGTTGTTCACGGGGCGGGATCTGGACGGAACGGCCATCGGCATCGGCTTCAGCGACGCAGCCATCTGCGGCACCTACAGCAACTACAATCTGGTGCAGTCCCGCTACACCGCCGTGATGGCGAACCGCTTTGCGTTGTCGGCGCATGAGCTGGGTCACAACTGCGACGGCGCCCACTGCGATTACATGGACTTCATCTGCCGTGTCATGTGCCCGAGTATCGGCGGCTGTTCCGCCGGGATCCGCTCGTTCGGTCCCTGGGAGGTCGCCCGTATCGGCGGCTATCTGGCGGAAGTTTCCTGCCTGGGCACGGCTGAACTGATCCTGCCCCGCGCGACGCTGCCGTTCACCGAGGCGTTCACCGCGGCAGCCATCGACCCGGCCAAATGGGCCGCCGCCGACCAGGTCTATGTTTCGACGGGCAGGCTGTACATCAACCACGGCGGCGGCTACAGTCCGACATTCTATCTCGGGACCATCCGCACCCTGCCGGTCGTCGTGCCCGGTCGCGTCGACATTTCCTACAATGTCCGCCCGTCCAACGTCACCGCCGGACAGCGGTTGAAGGTCGAGTACTTCGACACCGCGACGCGGGTCTGGATGCTGCTCAATACGATCGTCGCGCCAGGCGGCACGCCGGCCGACTATACCACGTGGACGCACACCACACCGCCCGAGGCCGCCGGAGACCTGTTCTGTCTGCGCTTCAGCGCCTACGGCGACGCGGGAGTCTCCAGCAGCGATTGGCTGGTCGACGATGTCGCCATCGCGGCTTCGATTTCCGCGGCCCCCGCCGACGACCTGCCGGCGGCCCTGCTGCGGGACGTGTGGCCCAATCCGTTCAATCCGCGTACGAATGTGTTGCTGCGGATCGATCGCGAACGTCGGGTGGAAGTTGCGGTTTACGATCTGACGGGACGCCGCGTCACGCTTCTGCTCGATGAGGTCGTGCCCGAGGGCGCGCGCACGCTGGTGTGGGACGGACGCGACGACCGCGGCCGCCCGGTCTCGTCGGGGGCATACGTGGTGAGGATGGTTTCGGAAGGTCGCGGTGAAACGAGGCCGGTCAGCCTCATTCGCTGACGACTGGAGGGCGTAGGGCGACAAGGGGTAACCCAAAGGCGCGGAACGTCGGACAAGGGGGCCAGCGGTGAAACTGCTCGTCATTGACGACGACCGCAGCGTCAGGCAATTACTGCGGACGGCACTCGTGGCGGCGGGCTATGACGTGTTGACTGCCGCCGACGGCGAAGAAGGGCTGGCTCTCACCAGAATCGCGCGCCCGGCGCTGGTGCTCACTGATATCCTCATGCCGCGGATGGACGGGTTCCAGTATCTGAATGTGATCCGGTCAGATCGGGATTTCGACGCCCTGCCGGTGGTCTTTTACACCGGAAACTACCTCGACCAGGAAGACGAACTATTGGCGCGCCGCCTCGGCGTGAGCCGATTTCTCATCAAGCCCATGTCGCCGGCAGAGATCGTCGCGGTGATCCGGGACGTTCTGGAGCATCCCGCGGTATCGCCGCAGGCTGATCCGCCCGTGACGCTCGGAGACCCTGACCTGCAGGCGCTGTACAGCGAAAGCCTGGTCGCCAAACTCAAACACAAGGTTGTCGAAAACGAAGAGGCCAGACGGACGCTGGAGCATATCATGGAGGGGATTGGCGACGGCATTATGGTCATTGACCACGAGTACACGATTATCCAGACCAATTCCGTCATGGCTTCAATGTATGGATTGGATAAGTCCGCCGTGGTTGGTCGCAAATGTTACGAGCTTGCACGCCACCAGCAGGCGCCTTGTGAGGACCCCAGCATCATCTGTCCTCATCGAGCGATCTTCGAACACGGTGCTCCGTCAGCGCGGGCCATCCATACCTATTTCAACGCGGCCGGCGATAAGCACCAGATCGAGATCATTGCGACACCACTCAAGGACGACACCGGCCTGGTCTTCGCCATCGTCGAGACATGCCGTGAGGTCGTGGATGTGTCCAGGGAAGATGAGTTGGTGAAGCTGGTGAAGCAACTGAGCGAAGCACAGGCCCATCTGACGCTCATGGCGACGACGGATGAGCTGACAGGGTTGAAGAATCGCCGGCATATCCGCGAGAGGCTGGCTGAGGAAATCCAACGGTCGAAGCGGACGGGCGACCATCTCGGTCTGATCATGCTGGATATCGATCACTTCAAGCTGATCAATGACTCTCACGGACATCTGTTCGGTGATGTGGTCCTCAAGGTGGTGGCTTCGCGCATCCGCACAAGTTTGAGGATGAACGATTACGTCGGCAGAGTCGGCGGTGAGGAGTTTCTCGTCATCTGTCTGGATTCCTCACTGGCGGATGCGCTTCATGTCGCCGAGAAGATTCGGCGAGGCATCTGCGAGCTGCCGATGGGGGACGGCATCAGGGAAGTGATGGTCGCCGTCAGCGCGGGGGTCACGACCATCCAGGATAATGATCACGACTATGTTGACGCGGTCCGGCGCGCCGATGTGGCTCTGTATCGGGCGAAAGAAGCCGGCAGGAACCGAGTGGTGGCCGCGTAGCGGGCCGCATCAGTCCGGCTGGCTGGCGTGGGCTGTTCATGGCGACCCGATCGATATGCAAAATGGGCGCCGAAAGATGTGATGGCGCGTCGACTCCATTATCCCGTAAGCTGCCGGCCTCAGGAAAGGTGGTGCGATGTCAGCGCATTCCGTCTTTCGACTCCGCAACACGGCCCTAGGTGGTCGTGTCTCTGATCTGGATCGATGAGATTCTCGACATTCCCCACACTTTGCTGGGCGCACCGGCCACCGTGATCAACTGGCGGGAATCGCTCTTTGAGAGCATCGTCGTCGCGGGTTGCGGCGTGATACTCATCAAAGCGACCCGGGATCTCTTTGCCGAGATCCAGTATCTCGAGGGATTTTTGCTGGTCTGCGCGTGGTGCAAGAGGATTCGTGACGAGCAGGGCGAGTGGGAACAGATGGAAACCTATATCCACAGTCATTCGGAAGCGGTGTTTTCCCACGGGATCTGTCCCGACTGTGAGAACAAGCTCAATAAGGGTCCGTGATCGCGCGAACCCTCTGCGCGTCCCCTTGGGGCCCGAAACTCCGACTATATTGATGGACGTCTGCGGGCGGAGGCCGGACCTCGGCCGTATTTGGCTATCCGGTCGGTAGTTTTCCATCAAGAGCGCCTCCGTGGACGCCGATGTGATGAGGACATGGGCGGCTGTGTTCGGGCGGCGTTGCCCGCTCGCGGAGCAGGCCGGGGACATCAACGGGATGGCTCGTTGTGCGCCCCGGCGTTGCTCGCGGATACGGTGTCTTTTCACGGAGTGTGTCATGGCTGGATTCTCGGGTCGCCGACAACATTCGCTGCGCATCACTCCGCGACTAACGGACACCACCGCTCCGACCGTTGAGGGAGCCTCCGGACGCACGATGCTGTCGACTCTCCTGGCGCGTCCGCACCGGCATGCCGCCTGGATCGTGCTGGCGGCGTGCCTGGCGTTCTTCACGGCGGCATCCCTGTACCTGAAAGCGAACGCGGATCGGATCGCGGAAGAAGAGTTCATCGTCCATTGCGCCGAGGTGCAGGACATCATCGACGGCAGGCTCGATGACCATGCCCGCATCCTGATCAGCGGCGCGGCCCTGTTCGACGCGTCCGCGACGGTCACCCGCCGGGAGTGGGCAGTCTTCACCGGCCGCCAGAAGATCGACCAGCAACTCCCGGGAATCCAGGGCATCGGCTACGCGCTGGTCGTTCCGCGAGAGGAACTGCGCCGGCACACCCAGGAAATCCGCGACGAAGGATTCCCGGAGTACAACGTGAAGCCGGCCGGTGAACGCGACGTCTATTCCGCCATCATCTATCTGGAGCCGTTCGCCGACCGCAATCTGCGCGCCTTCGGCTATGACATGTTGTCGGAGCCGGTGCGTCGGGCCGCCATGGAGCAGGCGCGGGATACCGACGCTGCCGCACTGTCAGGCAAAGTGGTCCTGGTCCAGGAAACCGACGAGAAGGTGCAACCCGGCGCGCTGATGTACGTGCCGGTCTACCGCGATGGCGCGCCGACCGCTACGACCGAACAGCGCCGCGCCGCCATCCGCGGCTGGGTGTACAGCCCCTACCGGATGAACGATCTGTTGCAGGGCATACTGGGCGACCGGGAATGGGAATCGGAACAGCGGATGTGCCTGAAGGTCTTTGACGGCGATCAGCCCTTGCCCGATCGCCTGCTCTACGGAAGCGACACTCCGCAGGGTGAAGAGCCTCGCCGGGTGCACCCGCGCTTCACGCAACAACTGCCGGTCGATTTCAACGGTCATCGCTGGACTTTGACCTTCTCCCAGGGCGGAAACGGCATCCTGGCTGCGGAATATGCCATCGTGTGGATCACCATGGTCGGCGGCGCGCTCGTCGCGGTGCTGCTGTTCGCCATGGTCCGCATTCTGCAGAAAGCCCGCAGCGAAGCCCAGGGCATGGCGGATAAACTGGCCCGGCAGCTGCAGGAGAGCGAACAGTCCTACCGCAGTCAGTTCGCCGATAACGCCTCGGTGATGCTGTTGGTCGATCCCGCCGACGGCTCCATTGTGGACGCCAACACCGCCGCACTCGCCTTCTATGGTTATCGCCGGCAGCGGATGCTGACCATGAACATTGCCGGCATCAACACCCTGTCCGCCTTGGAGATCACGGAGGCCATGGCCGCGGCCACCCGGGAGTCCGGGCGGGAGTTCGAGTTCCAGCACCGTCTGGCGGATGGTACGCTGCGGGACGTGGAAATGGCGTCGAGTCCCGTTCACTTCGGCGAACGCATCGTCCTGCACTCCATCGTCCACGATGTGACCGCGCGCCGGCGGGCGGAATCCGCGTTGCGCGAGAACGAAGCCATGCAGCGCGTCCTGTTGGCCAATCTGCCCGCCGGAGTGGTCATCGTGGATCCGGTGTCCCGGCGCATCGAACTGGCCAACGAACACGCGGCCACCCTGTTCGGCTCCCAGGTTGATCAACTGGTGGGGAAGCGGTGCCACTCGGTCATGTGCACGGCCCAGGAGGGAGCCTGCCCCGTGTGCGACCTGGGCCAGGCCGTGGACAGCTCCGACCGGGAGATGCTGCGGGCGGACGGCAGCCGCGTGAACATCTTGAAGACGGTGAAGAAAATCCGTCTGAACGGCCGCGAGAAGCTGTTGGAGTGCTTTGTCGACGTGTCCGAGCGCAAACGGGCCGAGGAGGCGAAAGCCCAATTCGGCCGGCTACTGGAGTCGGCCGCTGCGCAGGTGAAGGTGCTCATGGACGATGTGATCACGAACAATGTGTTCAGCAACCGTTTCGACAATCCGAGTCTGAGCCCGTGTTGGGAAGCGATGAAGTGCGCCGAAACGGCCTGCCCCGCCCATCGCCGCCAGGGTTCCCTGCGCTGCTGGGAGATCGCCGGCACCTTCTGCGCGGGCGAAGTCCAGGGGAAGTGCGCTCAGAAGATCAAGGACTGTCAGCTCTGTGAAGTGTATCGCAGTGCGCGCGCCAACCCCGTCATGGATCTGGGCGAGACTTTCAATCTCATGATCTCCACCCTGGGCGGCCGAACCACGGAACTTCGTGAAGCCAATGACCGGCTTGAGGCCGCCATCGATTACGCCACCCAACTGGCGGTCCAGGCCGAGGCCGCCAGCGCCGCCAAAAGCGAATTCCTGGCCAATATGTCGCACGAGATCCGCACACCGATGAACGGGGTCATCGGCATGACCGGCCTGCTGCTCGACACGGAGCTGAGCGGAGAGCAGCGCGGCTACGCCCAGACGGTGCGCGCCAGCGGCGAGTCGCTGCTGGCCCTGATCAATGACATTCTCGATTTCTCCAAGATCGAGGCAGGCAAGCTCGAACTGGAAAGCCTGGATTTCAATCTGCACAACCTGCTGGACGATTTTGCCGGGATGATGGCGATGCGGGCGCACGAAAAGGGACTGGTGCTGGGCTGCGTGGCGGCGCCGGATGTACCGCCCGATCTGCGGGGCGATCCCGGGCGGTTGCGGCAGATTCTCCTCAATCTGACCGGCAATGCGATCAAGTTCACCGCCCAGGGCGAGGTCGTCGTCCGGGTGAGCGTGGCCGCGGAGACCGAGCAGGAAGTCCAATTGCGCTTCGGCGTGCGTGACACCGGCATGGGCATCCCGTCCGACAAGCTTGGCCGGCTGTTCACCAAGTTTACGCAGGTTGATTCCTCGACTTCGCGCACCCACGGCGGTACCGGGCTGGGCCTGGCGATTTCGAAGCAACTGGCGGAGGCCATGGGCGGCGAGATCGGAGTGCAGAGCGAGGCCGGCAAGGGGGCGGAATTCTGGTTCACGGTGAGCCTGGCCAAAGCGCCCACCTGCGAGCCGGCGGCGCCGCCGGTAGTCGCCGATCTGCGCGGCGTGCGCGTTCTGGTGATCGATGATTCCGCTGTCAATCGGGAGATCTTCCTGGTTCTTCTGAAGGCCTGGGGTCTGCGCGCCGTCGAAGCGGTCGACGGACCCGCCGCGCTGCTGGCCCTGGCGCAGGCCAAAGCCGCCCGGGACCCCTTCGCGATCGCCATCGTGGACATGCAGATGCCCGGCATGGATGGACTCTCGCTGGGGCGCGCCATCAAGAGCGATCCCGACCTGCGGGACACCCGGTTGGTGCTGTGCAGTTCCCTGGGTCTCGCCGGTCGCGAACTGCGCGGCGAGCCCGGCGATTTCATGGCATCCCTGACCAAGCCGGTAAGAAGGCAGGAACTGCAGGAAGCCCTGGCGGCCGGTGTCCGCGGCGGGAATTCCGCGCCTGTCGCCGCGAAGCCCACCTCGCTGGTCGCGCTGAGCGCGGGCCTGAGCGGGTCCCGCATCCTGGTCGCCGAGGACAACATCACGAACCAGTTGGTGGCGGTGGGTCTCCTCAAGAAGCTGGGATTGAAGGCCGATGTGGCCGCCAACGGACTCGAGGCCCTCCGCGCCCTCCAGACCATTCCGTACGATCTGGTGCTGATGGACGTGCAGATGCCGGAGATGGACGGGATCGAAGCGACCCGGCAGATCCGCGATCCGCAGTCGCGCGTCCTGAACCACCGGGTGCCCATCGTGGCCATGACCGCCCATGCCATGGGCGATGACCGGGACAAGTGCCTGCAGGCCGGCATGGACGACTACATCACGAAGCCGGTCCGGGTGCCGGTTCTGGCCGCGGCGCTCGAAAAATGGCTGCGGCCGGCCAGGGCTTGCTCCCCAGCCCAGGACAGCCCGGCCAACGAGAGCGTCCCCGCTCCCTGCCCCTGCTGAGTTGACCGGCGCGGGAGCGCACTCCGGACTTCGCGCCCCCGTCGTGCCGCAACCGCCACGCCGTTTTCAGGCGAGAATTCGCGGCGTCGGCTGCACAGAGATGTCAGGGGCGCGGCCCATACAGCCGGGATGATGGTCGTGCGGTTCAGTTCGCCCGATCTTTGTGCGCGCCTCGCAGCCGAACGCCGTCAGTTGCGCCGGCGCAAGTGCCTCCGCAATAGGGACGCTGCTGGATGAAGATTCCCTCGACGGACCCGGTTGGCCGTGCATATTCGCCTGCGCGGGGCGCTTCAAATGAACGGGGAAGTGCACTCCTCGACGTGGAGTTGGAGATGGTCGGGCGTGACCGATCTCAGACCGGGGCGGCTGGTCCGGAACCGGCGTGCGCGTCGAGCGGCGCCTCCGGCACCGGCGCCAGTCGCAGATTGAGGCGGATTTGCTGCTGCACCGCTTCCGCGGTGGAGGTTCCGTCCACGGTGACGATCAACTCCTTGCGCGAGAAGAGGTCGAGCACCGGCTGCGTTTGCGTGTGGAAGTCGGCGATGCGTTTGCTGATCGTTTCCTCGGTGTCGTCGGCGCGGGCGACCAGTTCGCCGCCGCACATGTCGCAACGGTTGGCGACGGAGGGGCGATGGTGGATCAGGTTGTAATCGACGCCGCAGCCTGAGCAAAGGCGGCGCGAGAGCACGCGCTGCAGGACGGCCACGTCCGGGACCTCGATGTTGATGACGGCGTCGATGTCATAGCTCTCAAGGAAGAATTCCGCCTGCGCGTGGTTGCGGGGGAAGCCGTCGAGGATGAAGCCGTAGTTCCAGTCGTGGTCGTCGAGGCGGGCGTGGACGATTTCGGCGACGATGTCGTCGGGCACCAACTGGCCGGCATCGACGATGCGGCGGATGCGCGCGGCGAGTTTGGTATGGTGCTGGATGTTCCAGCGGAAGATGTCACCCACCGAGATATGCACCAGGTCAAAGTCCTCGGCCAGCAGCTTGGCCTGGGTGCCTTTGCCGCAACCCTGGACGCCCATGATCACGTATTTGTGCATGCCGTCTCTCCCTGGTTGACGTTGTGCCCGGCGCCTGCGCTCAAGGCCGATGGTCACACCCCAAACGAATCAAGCGCTCTTTCCTGATCACGCAGACAATGACGGCACAGGAGACGCCGCGCAAGTGGAGTCTGGCGGCAGCCAGCGGTCAATCGCCGCGGCCAGCGCCTTGGCGTCAACCGGTTTCGAAACATAGTCATTCATTCCCGCCGCCAGGCACCGCTGCCGGTCGCCCAGCATGGCATTGGCGGTCATGGCGATAACCGGAATGTCGTGATTCAGAACGCCTGAGCTCAAACTGCGGATTTGCCGCGTGGCCTCATAGCCGTCCATTTCCGGCATCATGCAATCCATCAACACCAGATCGTAGGGGATCATCGTGAGGGCGGCGACGGCTTCAGCGCCGTTGGCCACGGCATCAGCGTGCAGACCCAGCTTCTTGAGCATGCCCTGGGCAACGTGCTGATTGACGACATTGTCTTCAGCAAGCAGGATGCGCACTGTGGCCGCACGCAGCCTCGTGATTGAGGAGCGCGCAACCGGAGATTGTGCGGCCTGAGGCACGTCGGTTCCGTGCAGCACAGACGTGACACAGTCATGAAGATCAGACTGACGCACGGGCTTGGCGAGGAAGCCGCCGACACCGATCTCGGTCAGGCGCCTGGCCTCAACCTTGTGCGTCAGAGAGGCCATCAGTATCAGGCGGACATCCTTGAGTGTGTCATCAGCCTTGATGGCCAGGGCCAGTTCCTCGCCGTTCATGCCCGGCATCTGCAGGTCGAGCAGGGCTCCGGCGAACGGAGTCCCGGCCTCCAGTGCCGAAGACAACGCCGAGAGCGCTGTCGGGCCGTCAATGGCCTCACTTGCGACCACGCCCCAGGCTGCAAGTTGAGACTGAAGCACTCCACGGCTGGTGGCGTTGTCATCCACAACCAGAATGCGCAGACCACTGATGGCCGCCGATGGTACCGGGAGTCGAGCGGCGGGCGCTTGCTTCCCCAGTTGAACCGTGAACCAGAACTCGGTGCCCCCGCCATCGGTTGCCGGCGAAGGGCTGATGATTCCGATGGTTCCGCCCATCAGTGCGGCCAATTGCCGGGAAATCGCCAAGCCGAGACCGGTGCCGCCGAATTTGCGGCTCACAGTGGAATCGACCTGAGCGAACTTCCGAAACAGCAGGCCTTGCTTGTCGGTCGGAATGCCGATGCCGGTGTCCCTGATCGAAAAGCGCACGACAGCGTCGGTGTCGGTTTCCGAGACCAGGCCGGCCCGGACGGCAACCTCTCCGTATCGGGTGAATTTGATGGCGTTACCGGCCAGGTTCACCAGGATCTGGCGCAACCGGCCCGGATCGCCGCGCACGAACGTAGGCACCTCCGGCGCGGCGGAGCAGATGAATTCAAGCTCCTTGTCGTGGGCGCTCAAAGACTGCAGGGCGGCGAAGTCGTCGAGCATGGCGCGCAGATCAAAGTCCAACACCTCCAGATCGAGCTTCCCTGCCTCCATCTTCGAATAGTCGAGAATATCGTTGAGCAGCGCCAGCAGAGCCTCTCCGCTGGATCGCACCGTCGTGACATAGCGGCGCTGCTCAGCGGTCAATTCGGTATCCAGAAGCAGGTTGTTCAGGCCGAGCACCCCGTTCATAGGGGTGCGCAGCTCGTGGCTCATGTTGGCCAAAAACTCGCTCTTGGCCCGACTGGCCAGCTCAGCCGTGTGGACGGCCTCCTCGAGAACCTCGTTGGCGTCCATCAGCAGCACCTCGGTATGTTTTTCGGCAGTGATGTCCCAATTGGTGCCGATCATACGCAGGGGCTTTCCGGTCTCGTTGCGCTGGACGACAGCAAGCGCCCGAATATTGCGGATGCAGCCGTCCGGCCAGACAACCCGGAACTCGGTGTCGAAATCCCGTTCACCGCGAATAGCGGCTTGAATTGCGGCGTCACTCCGCAGCACATCGTCCGGATGAACGCCGGCCGTCCAGGCCTCATACGCTCCTGAAAAATGTTGCCGATCAGTTCCGTAGAGCGCGAACATCTGATCGTCCCAAACCAAGACGCCATTGACCAGATCGAAATCCCAGACGCCGATGCCACCGGCTTTGGCGGCGAGTTCCAGCCGGACGGTTGCGTTTTCCCGCTCCTGCTTTGCCAAGTCGTGCTCGGTGATGTCTCGGCTGACGCCGAGAATGCCGATCAGTTCGCCGTCTGCGCCCCAATAGGGAGTCTTCAGCGTATCCAGAAGAATGCGCCTTCCATCGGGGTAGGTAATCCATTCCTCGTTATGTCGAGGAATCCCTTGTGCCAACATCTCCTTGTCGTGATACCTGAACGAGTTCCCGATCTCGTCACCGAACAGGCCAATATCGGTGTTGCCGACAATATCCTGCCGCGACTTCCCGACGAACTCGGCAAATGGGGGATTGCATCCCAGATAGACGCCTGCAGTATCCTTGAAAAATATGATGTCGGGAATTGAGTCAAGCAACGACGTGATGAGAGAAGATTGGCGCCTGAGTGCCATCTCAGCCTGCGTGCGCTCTGTGTTGTCGGTAACAATCGCGTGCAGAATGGTGCCGCTGGAAGTCACAATGCAGCTTGCCGAAATTTCCACGTCGCGGACCTGGCCGTTCGCCAGGCGGTGTTGGCTGTGGGCGCATCGACCATGTTCCAGCAAGACACACGACAGTTCCTGCCGGTCTTCGTCCGGTGGCAACAGGTTGAAGTCGGAGGTGCGCATCGTCAGCAACTGTTCGCGAGGATAGCCGTAAAAGCAGGTGGCAGCGTCATTGGCATCCAGAAGGGCGCCGTCGGCTGGATCAACCAGCAACATCACCGCGGCATTCCGCGCGAATTGATCGCGATATGATTGTTCGCTTGCCGTCAGTGCGGATGTCCGCTCGGTGACCAACCTCTCCAGGTCATCGCGTCGGCGAAGGGTCACGTGTGACAAGGCCGCGATCATGGCGGTCAGCGCCAGACCGGACAGCAAGGCAATGGCGCCGGCCTGCCGCGGGTGTGTCTGCTGGAAATCCGGACCCGCGTGGGAGGTAACGTCAAAGCTTTTGCCAAAGGCAAGAACGGGGATGGTGACACTGATCTCGCCGGTTGGTGGGCTGCCGGCATCCCACGAGGCAGCCAGCGGTTCGGCTGCCGCATCGCCGTGCAGGCAGGAAATGCTCACGAGCACCATCCTGTCCGGATTCGCACTCTGCAGAAGTGCTTCCATGCGCAACACAGCCAGCACCAGTCCGCGGAGGCGTCGGGGCTGGCTGTCGTCATAGACAGGCCTGAAGACCAGCATTCCCAGCTGTGTTCCCGTGTCCTGCACCAGCGTGACGGGTTCGGTTCCGGTGGTCAGGCCGGTGCGGGCAGCTTCCTCAAGTGCCGCGCGCCGGATCGGTTCGGACCCCAGATCGTAGCCCAGAGCGCGCTCATTGCCCGCCGAGGGGATCACCATGGACACCGGGTAGTACACCGCGCGTTCGGTGGCGGAAAGGTGTTGCCCTTGTGCGTCATTCTGCCAGATGGCAGCCCCCGGCAAGAGTGACGCGGCCTCAAATAGTGGCCTTGCGGACGCGGGAACGGCCGGGATCCATTCCCAGGCTGCGACCGCCGGGTTGATCGTCAGATGGGTGGCAAATTGCCGAAATTCCCAGGGAGTGACCTGTTAGGATGCCTCAAACAG
>JAIFKS010000008.1 GCA_020049465.1 bacterium
CCAGCACTTCGGCCGCCCCGGCGCCCAGGAACAGGCCCCCGTAGGCGCTGAGACCGGCCGGGGCCCGGCCGCCGTCCGCGTTCCACTGCAAATGCTCCGGCGCCAGTCGGTTGCACAGCGCCACGGCCTGAATCCGATCCTCGGCGCGCACCGCGAAACCACCGGCAAGCGCGACCCGGGCCACCGCCGCGGTCGGCAGGGTTTCCAGTTGAAGCCGCAACTCCACCTCGACCGCCTCGATCACGCCATCGTCCAGCGCCACCAGCACCGGTCGCGCGAGCGGATCGTGCTCGGCCTGCGCCAGCAGATCGGCCGCCACCACGGCGGGATCGGCGCCGGCGTCGGCCACCACCACCAGTTCCGAAGGGCCGGCGGCGCCGTCGGTGCGCACGCGGCCTTCCACCGCGAGCTTCGCCGCCGTCACCCAGACATTGCCCGGGCCCACCACCGCGTCGCAGGCCGGCACCGATTCCGTGCCCCAGGCCAACGCGCCCACGGCCTGGGCGCCGCCGGCCGCCAGCAGAAAGTCGGCGCCCGCCGCTGCCGCCGCCGCCAGCACCACCGGTTCGGGGCGGGGGCAGGCCACGACCACGGTCGCCACGCCGGCCGCGCGCGCGGTGACGGCCGTCATCAGCACCGACGACGGCAGGGGATGACGACCGCCCGGCGCGTAACAACCGGCCGCCGCCAGCGGCATCACGCGGTGGCCGGCGCTGCCGCCGGGAATCTCCACCGAGAGATCGGTCAGCGCGCCGCGCTGCGCTTCGGCGAAGGCGCGGATGCGGCCGGCCACGCGCAACAGCAGCGCGCGCACATCGGGCGCGCACGAGGCGAACGCTTCCTCGAGCGCCAGACGGTCGTGAAGCAGCGGCCGCTCGCTTGTCCACCCGTCGTGTCGAGCGGCCAGCCGGCGCAGCGCGGCGTCGCCGCCGACGCGCACCTCGTCCACGATGCCCGCGGCGCCATCGCGTACCTCTCGTTCGATGACGGCCGCGGGGCTGCCGGTCACTTCATCCGCGGCGAGGCGGCGCAGCAGGGTTGGTTGATCGGCGCTCATGCGTTGCCTTTCGCGTGCGTGTCATTCGGTTCCTGCCTCTGCCCGGCCTTGGCGTCGCCCGGCCGTCGCGTCACCTTGCGTTCGCGTCGATCCAGATGCCGGCCCACGTCCTCCCAGCGGCCGCCGGCGCGCGCCAGCGCGACCAGCGCGAAATAGATGACGTCGGCAGCTTCGGCGGCGACGTGGTCGGGATCGCGCGCGTCGGCCACTTCGGCCGCCTCTTCGCGCAGCTTGGCCGCCAGCAGCGCGGGGTCGTCCAGAAGCCGGCGCGTGTACGAACCCGGCGGACTCGCCTGCGCGCGCTCGGCCAACCGGCGGGCCAGACGCGCAACGCCGTGGTCCTCGCCCCAGCAGGTGCGCGCGCCGGTGTGGCAGAAACCGCCACCGTGTTGCCGCACCACGGCGCGCAGCGCATCGCGGTCGCAATCGAGTTCAAGGCTGAGCAGGTCCTGCGTGCAACCGCTCTCCAGTCCCTTGATCCATAGTCCGCGGCGTCGCGAGTGGTAGACGCCGCGACCCGAGGCCAGCGCTTCGCGCACGCTTTCACGGTCCGACCAGACCAGACCCAGGGCGACGCCCTCTTCATCGCAGACCACGGTGGGCCAGGGACCTTCCGGCTGGCGCGCCGCCAAAGGCGCCAGGAACGCCTCGGCGAGGTCCAGTTCGCCCGTGTAGAGGGCCATGCCGACCTGCACGTCGCAGCCTGCCGCGTCGAGAGCCGCCACCTCGGCCGCGGTGCGCAGCCCGCCCGCCACGGTCAGGCGCGCCGGCCCCGCGGCGTCCACCAGTTCGCGCGCGAGCGCGGCGTCCAGGCCGACCATCCTTCCTTCCCGCTCGACGAACGTGACCAGGAAGCCGCCGCACAAGCCGCGCAACTCGGCCATGCGTTCGACCACGCCGCGGCCGGTGCCGCGCGCCCAGCCTTCGACCACCACTTCGCCGTCGCGCGCGTCCAGGGCCACGATCACGCGTTCGGCCGGCAGCCGGCGCAGCAGTTCGGGATCGGCGGCGGTGCCGATGATGATGCGCTCGGCGCCCGCATCCAGCCACCGGCGCGCCGTCTCCAGGCTGCGGATGCCGCCGCCGACGCGGCAGCGCGCCGTCCGCAGCAGCGGTGTGATCAGTTCCGCGTTGTCGCCCGTGCCCAGCGCCGCGTCCAGATCGATGACGGCGATCTCGCCCACGCGGCCGAACCGCGCGGCCAGCGGCGCGGGATCGCCCGCTTCCAGAGCCAGCTTGCGACCGCCCACCAGTTGCACCGTGCGCCCGCCCTGCAGATCGATGCTCGGCACAATCATGGCCGCACCTCCACGCCGCGGGCCGCCAGCACGAGCTTCAGGTTGCCCACGCTCCACACGCCGTCATGGAAGATGCTCGCCGCCAGAACCGCGTCGGCGCCGGCCGCCACGGCGGCCACCATGTGCGCGGGCGTCGCGCCGCCGCCGGAAGCGACGATCGGCACGCCGACCGCGGCGCGGACCGCCGCGATCAGTTCCAGATCGTATCCATCGCCGGTGCCGTCGCGATCCCAGCTCGTCAGGAGGATCTCGCCCGCGCCCAGGCGTTCCCCTTCGCGCGCCCATGCCGCCGCCTGCAGTGTCTCCCGCTGCCGTCCCGAGCGCGTGGCCACCGTCCAGCCACCGCTTCCATCGGCCTGCGCATCGACGGCCAGCACCACGCACTGCCGGCCGAATTCGCGCGCCAGTTCGCCCAGCAGCGCGGGTCGCCGTACGGCGGCGCTGTTGACCGCCACCTTGTCCGCGCCGGCGCCCAGGAGCGCGCGCGCCTGGTCGCTGTTCGTGATACCGCCGCCCACGGTCAGCGGCACGTCCAGGCCGCGGCGCACCGCATCCACGGTGCGTTCCCGCGCGCCACGGTCCTCCAGCGTCGCCGTCACATCCAGCAGCACCACTTCGTCGGCGCCCTGGGCGGCATAGGCCGCGGCCTGTTGCGCGGGATCGCCGACGTCGCGCAGTCCCTGGAAACGCACGCCCTTCACCACGCGCCCGTCACGGACGTCGAGGCAGGGCACCACCCTCACCGTTGCCATGGGGCCATCTCCTGTTCCGCGTTCTCGAGCCAGGAGCGCAGCAGCCGCGCGCCCCAGGCGCCGGACAATTCGGGGTGGAACTGGCAGGCCAGCACGCCGCGCCGGCGGGCCGCGGCCAGGAAGAGTCCGCCGTGATCGGCGGTCAGCGTCTGCCAGCCGCTGGCACGCAGGCGTTCCAGGTCCGCGCCGGGCACGGCATAGGAGTGGGCGAAATAGGCATGGACCGGGGCGCGCGGCGCTTCGGCGCCGGATGCGGCGTCCATGTCGGCCACCGCGCACCAGCCCAGGTTCGGCACACGCGCCGCCGCGGACAGCCGGCGCACGCGCGCGGGGATCACGCCCAGACCGCGGCCGCCGACCGCCTCGTCGCTGCCTTCGCAGAGCAATTGCAGACCCAGGCAGACCGCCAGCGTGGGCAGGCCGGCCAGCGCGCGCTGGCGCACCGACGACGCCAGATCACGCGCGTGAAGATTGGCCATTCCAGGACCGAACGCGCCCACTCCGGGCAGCACCACGCGGTCGGCGCGCGCCAGATCGGAGGGATCGGTGACGCGGCGCGTCGTCGCGCCCAGGCGCTGCAGCGCCACCTCCACGGAGCGCACGTTGGCCAGGCCGGTGTCGATGATCATCACGTCGCTCATCCGATCGCCTCCTTCGTGCTGCGCACCGGTCCGCCGGTCGGGATCAGCGCGGCGCGCAGGGCCAGCGCCACCGCCTTGAACGCCGCTTCGGCCCGGTGGTGGTCGTTGCGGCCGCGCACCACGTCGACGTGCAGGTTGAAACGGCCCTCCATCGCCAGCGTCACCAGCACGTGCGTGAGGTTCTCGCACGCCACCTCGCCGATCATCGGGCGCGCCAGACCCAGATCCACTTCCGCCCACGGACGCCCGCCCAGATCCAGCGCCGCGTCGGCCAGGGCGTCGTCCATGGGCACGCGCGCCCATCCGAAGCGCGCGACGGCGGGTCCGCGCGACGTCACCTCGAGCAGCGCGCGGCCCAGCAGCAACGCGCAGTCCTCGGCGGTGTGGTGATCGTCCACCCGCAGGTCGCCCTTGCAGTTCAGCTCCAGATCCCAGCCGGCGTGACGTGCCAGCGACGTCAGCATGTGGTCCAGGAAGCCCAGCCCGGTGGCGATCGCGATGCGGCCGTCGCCATCCGGATCCAGACGCAGGGTCACCTCGGTCTCGGCCGTCGCACGGCGCAGTTCGACGATGCGTTCACTCATGGCAGCAACTCCTTCAGTTCGTCGAGAGAGACGAGGATGCGCGCGGCGCCGGCGTCCATCAGGACCGGGCCGGTGTCGGCGACGGAAGCCGGTGGGAGGATGCCGATCGGCAGCACGCCGGCCGCGCGGGCCGCGGTGATGTCGTCGGGCGTGTCGCCCACCATCCAGGCGCGATCGACGCTGAGGCGGCGCATGGCTTCGCGCACCGGCGCCGGGTCGGGCTTGGGCGTCGCGTCGTCGCGGGTGACCACGGCCGCGAACAGGCCGGTCAGTTCGAATCGTTCCAGGAAGCGCAGCGCCTCGGCGCGCGGCCGGCCGGTGACGATGGCCAGCGGCAGCCGCGCGGCCAGTTCGATCAGGGTGCGGCGCGACGGGATCATCGTCTCACGCTCGCAGAGCCCGGGCCTTTCGCCGGCGCCCAGATAGAGGGACTGGAACTCCGCCACGACCTGCGCGAGCGGAAGGTCGAGACCGCGCGCTTCCAGCAACCGGCGGGTCAGCTCCCAGTCGTCGTTCGCACCGGGCCCGGTCTTCGCGGCGGCGATCTGCTCGCGCGTGACAGTGAACCCGTGGCCGGCCAGCACCGCCGCGATGCACGCGCGGTAGCTGGCGCTTTCGTCGGCGATCACTCCGTCCATGTCCAGCAGCAACGCCTGCGGAGCCAGCGCCACATCCAGCGCGCGCGTCAGACGCGCGCCTTCGGCTTCATCGCCCGGACAGGTGATGCGCAGGCAATGGCCGAGGAACTCGTGGCCGGGCCAGGCGCGCACGCTGACCCCGAGCGCCGCCAGCGCCGCGCCCGTGAACGCCGCCTCGCGCGGCCGGCAGAGAACGAAGTTCCCTTCGCTGGGCAGCGGCCGTCCGCCCAGTTGCGCCAGTTGCGCGGTGATCCCGGCCCGGCTCGCGCGCGCGGTCGCGACACCCGTCCGCATCGCGACGCCGCCGGCGGCCAGCGCCGCGCGCGCCAGCGCCACGCTGGGCCCGGACACAGCAAAGGGCTGGCCCCAGCCCCGCAGTTCGGCGATCAGGTCGGCCGGACCCAGCAGGCAGCCCACGCGCAGGCCGGCCAGACCCCAGGCCTTGCTGAGGGTGCGCAGCACCAGGGTGCGCGGCATCGCCAGCGCGAAGGCGGTCAGGTCGTCGTCGGCGAATTCGGCGTAGGCCGCGTCCAGGAGCAGCGGCACCTCGGCGGCGGCGCCGCGCAAACGGCGCAACTCGTCGCGCGTGATGACGGCGCCGGTCGGATTGTTGGGGCTGACCACGGCCAGCAAACCGGTGTCTGGTCCCACACAGGCCGTGACTGCGTTCACCGGATAGGCGCCCTGCCACCAGGAAACGGTGCGCAGGCGCCCGCCGGCGAGACGGCCGTGGCGCGCGAACATTTCGAACGTCGGCTCGGTCAGCACCAGTTCGCGGCCGCCGGCCAGGAAGCGGCGGCACAGCCGGTCGATCGCGTCGTCGCCGCCGGCCGTGGCCAGCACGCGGTCGGCCGATACGTTGAAGAGCGCCGCCAGATCGGCTTCCAGCTCGCGGACGTCCGGATAGCGTCGCAGCGCCTCGACCGCCGACGGCCACTGCCCGGACAGGTGGATGGGCGCCGGGCCTTCATTCGCGTCCAGGCGCAGCGCACCGGCCGGCGCCGACTGGCGGCGGTAGGCTTCGGCGGCCGGCGCCGCGTTCATCGCTTCCTTCTTCATGGCACGATCTGGCTGGGTTCGGTGACCACGATGTCGGTGCCGCCCTGCTGGCGGATGCGCGGGATGAGCAGCGCCAGGCCCTCGCGCGGCACGGCCACCTTCACCGCGAAACCGGACGCGCCGCGCAGGCTGCTGACGGTCGGCTCGCGCATGCAGGGCAACACCGCCACCAGCCGGTCCAGATCGGCCGCCGACACGTTCACTTCGAGCATCACGCGACGGCGCGCCTCGAGCACCGAACGCAGCAGCAGCGCCACTTCCTCGATGCGGGCGCGCCGGCGCGGATCGGCCCAGGCCGGACGGCTGGCGTACAGGCGGGTCGAGCTGGCGAGCAGATCATCGAGAATGACCAGGCCGTTGGCGCGCAGCGTGGCGCCGGTCGCCGTGTTGTCGACGATGCAGTCCGCGTCCTCGGGCGGAAAGACTTCCGTGGCGCCGTAACTGCGCACCAGGCGGGCGGTCACGGCACGGCGTTCCAGCCAGCGCGAGGCCAGCCCCACGTACTCCGTCGCCACGACCAGCTCGCGGTCCGGCAGCGCGCCGTTCTCCAGCAGCGCCGCGGGCGCGGCCGCCACCACGCGCACCGGGTCCAGGCCCGTGTCCAGCACCTCGACCAGGTCGGCTTCCAGTTCGTCGACCCAGTCGGCGCCCACGAAGCCCAGGTCGCGCGTCCCGATCTGCAGCATCTCGACGATGTTCTGCGGCTTCAACAGCTTGACGTCACAGGCCGGCAGCGAGACGCCGGCCCGGTAGTCGCGTTCGCCGGTGGTCACGGCGATGCCCGCGTCGGCCAGCAGGCGCAGCACGCCGGCCTGCATCCGTCCCTTGGGCAGACCCAGGCGCATGGAGGCGATGTCCGTGAGCGGACGTTCGGCCGACGCGGCGGTGAAATTCGTCTGCGGTTGCATGGCACCTTCCCGTTTCGGGCCGGTGCCCCGGGAGGGCGTCGCGTGGGCGGAGGTCAGAGGGAATCAGGACCTGCACCAACGACGAACGCCGACCCGAGGGCCGGCGTTCGTGGTTGCTTGCGATGGACCGTCAGGTACGCAGCAAAGCCGAATCGCCAACCCCGGGGCGGGGATGATGATGATGCCGGCCGTGATGATGCTGTGACCTGAAGGCCATCGTGAGATCCTTTCGGGGCCGCCTGCAGTGGCGTCCGCGTTGGTTCATCATACCAAATCGTATCCGGATGTCAAGGCCTCGACTTTCATTCGACCGAAAGCGCCGCACGCGCGATCCCCCGCAACATGCCCGCGAACACCAGTTGGTGCACCGGAAACAGCGCGTACCAGTAGGCGCGGCCGAGCCAGCCCGCGGGGTCGAAGATCGCCGTCTGCCGGATCACGGTTCCCCCGCCTTCGGCGGTCACCTCGAACTCCAGCCAGGCCTGCCCGGGCACCTTCATCTCGGCGATCAGGCGCAGCCGACGATCGGGCTCCAACGCCTCGACGCGCCAGAAATCGATCGTGTCGCCCACCTGCAGCCGGAGCGGATGCGCCCGGCCCCGCCGCATGCCCACACCGCCGGCCGCGAGGTCCATCAGCCCGCGCAGCTGCCACAACCCATTCCAGGCATACCAACCGGTGTCGCCGCCGATCGACTGGATCGGCACGAACGCGGCCGCCGGCGTCGCCCCGGTGCTCAGCGTGCGCGAGTCGACCAGACGCGTGCCGAACGCTACGCCGCCCCACGAGCGCTGCCGGCCCGCCGACGAAAGGGCATCGGACCAGCGCGTGACCGCGAACTCCTGCTCTTCAAAAGCCAGGGCCCGCCGGATCGCCTGCGCGATGCCCATCGGCCGCACCGTGAACGCGCTGAGCGCGGCCGGATCGCGCACGACCGTGGGGTGCACGATGCTCTCGATCAATTTGCGGCCGATGCGCGCATACAGCGGCGTCACCAGCCCGAGCCACAGGCTGGACAGGTAGGGCGTCAGCACCGGCACCGGCAGCGTCCGCAGCTTCATGCCGCGCTGGTGCGCATATTCACGCATGATGTCGAGATAGGAAACGCGGTCGGCCCCGCCGATCTCGTAGATGCGGTACTGCGCGACCGGCAGCACCAACGCCGCCGCCAGGTACTCCAGCAGGTCCTCGATGCCGATGGGCTGCGCCATCACGCGGACCCATTTCGGCGTGATCATGACCGGCAGACGCTCCACCAGCGAGCGGATCATCTCGAAGGACAGGCTGCCCGAGCCGATCACGATGGAAGCGCGGAACTCGAGCACAGGCACGCCGGACGCGCGCAACACGCGCCCCACCTCCTGCCGGCTGCGCAGATGCGTCGAGAGATGCTCCTCGTCGCTGGCCAGCCCCCCCAGATAGATGATGCGCTGCACGCCGGCGGCCTTCGCCGCCTCGCCGAAGTTGCGCGCGGCCTGCCGATCGGCCTCTTCGAAGGCGCCGTCGGCACCCATCGAATGCACCAGATAGTAGGCCGCTTCCACCCCCTGCAGCGCCCGCTCCAGACTGGCGCGGTCCAGGACGTCGCCCGCCATCACCTCGGTCGAGGCCGCGACCTTCGGCCGCAGAACCTCCGGCCGCCGGGCCAGGGCCCGCACATGGTGACCCTGCTTCTCCAGCAGACGCAGCAGACGGCCGCCGATGTAGCCGGTGGCGCCCGTCAGAAGAACCGTGCTTCGTCGCCGGGATTCATCCATGGTGCCGCTCCTGGGTCCGTGGTTCACCGATACCATGGCGCTGGTCACCTCAGGACGTAGGCCGCCAACGCCTTCTGCACGTCGATCACCGCCGCGTCCTTGCGGAACTCGCGTTGGATCGGCTCGGTCACGCCCGACACCCAGATCTTCAGCTCGGCGTCGAGATCGAAGTTGCCCGACGTCTCGACGGCGAAGTGCGAGATGGATTTGTAGGGAATCGTGTGGTACTGCACTTTCTTCCCGGTCACGCCCTGCTTGTCGACCAGCACCAGGCGAAGATTCGTGAAAATCACCAGGTCCCGCACGATCTTGTAGGCAAGCTCGATCTGTTCGTTATCGCACAGGATGTCCGCGAAATCGGACTCCAGCTTCGCCGCATCGATCTCGCTCGCGTGGCCGAGCAATCCGCTGAGAATTCCCATGTGAGATCCCATCCCTTTCGACCTGTGTTCACATCAACTGAGCCGCATGCCCACCGACACCACCGGACCGCGCTCGAACGGATACATATCGTCTCGACCCCGGTCGAGCAGCCAGCTGCGGACGCCGATCACCATCCCGAACTTCGGCGAAACGGGAAGCTCCAGGTTGCCGTACCCCGACGCCGTCCAGCCTCCGTCCGCCAGATTGCAGAACGCGGTGTCGCATGAACCGGAATAGCGGTTCCTGGAACTGACGATCACCAGGCCCAGGGACACGCCCAGGGAAACGCGCACCCGCTCACGCCTGAAGACGAGCCAGTCATGACCCACCTCGATCGATTTCGCCGAGTGCTTCGTGGGATAGGGGTCAGCCGTCCGCGGCGTCGTTTCCAGCGACTGGTGGCCGACGAACACGCTCCACCGTCGATTCACATAGCGGCTTTCATAACTCTTCAGCAGCAGACCGACCCGCAGGGAAAAACCACGATCTACATCGAGCCCGGGTTCGTACAGCCCTTCCGGTTCAGGATACGCCGGCGTGTTCAGGTCGTACTCGACGCTGATGACCTGGCCGGAGGCCGAGGAGTGGAACAGCGTCGCCAGAAGCACGGCCACGATGACGATGAAACGCTCCGCCCGGTGACGGATTGCCATGGAGGCGAGGGCGACGGCCGCCGCTTCGGGGATGACGACGGCGTCGCGCGGGGCGGCGTTCCTGACCAGGATCCTGGATGTCGACATCTGCGCTTCCCTTTTCCCGTAGTCGCCGCGTTAAGCCGACCGTGCGCTCCGCGGTGACATGAAGAAGGACAGGATCAGCGCATAGATCGCCACGCCGGGGACAAGGGCCCACCACCAGCGGTGATCCTCGTAGGCGAGAGACATGGGCAACGCCATGAAAGGCGAAGCCAGGATCACGCCGATGGCCGCCCGGCCGTAGTGGTAGGTCAGGAGTCTGGCGCCGCACGCCGGACACTGGAACTCGCGCGACGTGACCCGCATGAACTTCCAGAATCCTATGTCAGCCCGACATCCGGGACAGCGTTTGTCGAAGCACTTCATGCGTCGACCCCTCCCTGCTGACGCTTCGTTCCACCGCTCGCCTGCGGCCGCAGGACCAGATAACCCCAGACGGCGGACAGAAACAAGCCGGGAATCAGCGCCCACGCCCATCTCGCATCGTTCCGCGCCTGGATCAGGGGCAGGGAAATGAACAGCGAGCCCAGGCCGGCGCCGATCAGGCTGTTCCCGAAGCCCCCTCCGTTGAAATACTCGCCGCATTCTTTGCATCGGAAGGTTCGGGAAAAGGTGCCTATATACCTGCGAAACGAGAACCGGCTCCTGCAGACGGGGCATTTCTTGTCGAGGATCTTCAGCACGATGTTCCTCCTCGCGGCAGACCGTCGGGTCCGCCACGTTATCCCTGGTATTCAAGGCACTTGCTCTACTTTGCTCATTCAACCGGGAGCCGCCGCGAGACAAAGAACTCGTAGGCGTAGTGGTCGCAAAAGCGCCGGTGAAATGCGGGCTCCCGCGCGAGTTCGTCGAGCATGGATGAGACTTCGGCATCGTCGCCGTATTTCCTGCGCATCTCGTCGATGCGACGCTGCATGGGCGCGTAGAAATCGATCCACCATGCCTCGTCCGGCAGGCTGAAATGGCCCAACGGTGCGAATCCGCCGCTCTCGATGGCCGTCAGGACATCCTGCACCCGGCCCATGGTCGGGTAGTCCGGGTCGAAAACGGCCCTGACCTCCGGCGGAGGATCGTCTGTGAGCCAGACCGCGTCGGTGAAGGCCAGATAGCCGCCCGGGCGCAGCAGACCGTGGCAGACCCGCAGAGCGCTTTCGATCCCGATGTTGTAGAGCGCGCCTTCGGACCAGACCAGGTCGAAGCTTTCCGGCGGCCAGTCCGGGTGGGCCATGTCGCCAACCTGCGCCTGAACCCTTTGCGAAAGCCCACGGGCGGCGATCGTCGCCTCCAGGCGCTTGATACTCGGAGCATGGCTGTCCATCGCCACGATGGTCCCGGCGGTCAGTTCGGAGAGATGGAGTGTTTGACCGCCGCTGCCGCAGCCCAGATCGAGGATTCTCGGCGCAGGCGGCAGATCCCCGCACATGCCGAGCGCTCTTGCGGCGCACGTGCGGTTGCCCGGTCCCTGCCGGGGCAGACCCTCGAAGAGCTCGAAGAACAGCTCCTGGAGGCGTGGACTGGTCTCACTCATCGGCGCCTCGTTGACTTTCGGCCGCAAACACCCACGAAGCCGTGCGGCCCGCGCAGCCCCATGGGCGGCGTTCCGCGGCAGGACTAGTTCCCCCAGGGCCAGATCAAGCCCCGGGTCGCCGCGCGCTTGACGAGATCCGCGTGCTCCGCCTGCGCTGCCGCCAGATCGGTTTCGCTCAGGCCCGTGGCGACCATGAGCCCCTCCAGATCATAGCCGTCAGGACCGCGGAAGTGAGCCTGGATGTACCCCAGATGCAGCATCTGGTACAGATGTCCGACTTCGGACAAGTCAGCCGACCCCGACGCATCGGCGTCCGCGAGCGCGCGCAGCAGAACGCCCATCGGCGGCCGCTCGGAGGCCGCCGCGGGCTGCCCCGAATCCCCGCCCGCCGTTCGCCCCCAATCGTCGCCCGAGGTGATGGTCCAGCGGCCGGACACGCCGTCGATCACGTAGCCAAGCCCCATGCGGCCTGAGCAGTGTCCGGCCAGATCCGCGATCGCCGACGCCACGCGCATTTCGTCGCGCCCGGTGGTCGCCGGGTCGTCGGCTTCAGCGCCGGCGGCAACGGCTTGCCCGGCGGCACAAAAGACCAGAAGGCTCACGACCAGTTGCGGCACGCCCCGGCTGGCCGCCTCACCCCTGAGACGCACCGAATCGAAGCTCCAGACGAACCCAAACGCGATGATGCCGAGACCGGCAAGCCACCACTGGTGACTCGTCGCCCCGATCACCCCGGGGCCTATGCCCAGAAGCGCGCCAAATCCCGCAACATTCACTCTACGTGTCGGGTCGAACTCCAGGTGCGCCCCGCATCCGGGACAATCCCATCGTGACCAGAGTGTGGATTTCAGGTACATGCGCTTCGCGCCCACGGCGCGATGGCAGGCGGGACAGGATCGCCGACGCTCAGGAAGTCGCATCGCTACTCCCGTTCTGTCGAATGCGGTGCATCACGGGTGGCCGGCGCAGGAAACATCAGGGTCGCCTTGCCCCGCTAGTTCTCCACGCTGAACCCACCGGCTCCGGATGTGACGATAACGTACACCAGCGCCGTGGCCGCCGAGACAGCCAGTGTCGGCGCCCATTGCAGCGACCGCACCCAGATCTCCGCGACCTGCGCGTGAGGTATCTGCCGACCCTCGACGACCAAGGCGGTGTCGGCCAATGATTCCACGGATCCCTTGACGACGTCTCCCTCTGTCGTCAGCACCTTCACCGTCTGCCCGACGGTAATGACAGCGGTTCCGATTTCTGTCGTTGGCGTTCTGCTGTCGAGTGCGGATCTGTCGTACTTCGTATAGGCGCTGCAACCGGTCAGCGCCAGGCACAGCAGCATGACGCAGGCCTTCGTCAACCTGGCCACCGGCATGCCACACCCTCCGTGACGATTCCGAACGCCGACAGCGATCAGGGACATCCCGCACCGATATGGATATACGCGACCATTACGGCGACATCGGCCAGGTTGAGGACGGCGTCGCGGGCCAGATCCGAGCGAAATTCATAGGCGCCGTAATAGTCCCTCGTGAATGCCGCCACATCGAGCAGGTTCACGTACAGGTCGCCATTGATGTCCGGGCTGTTGAAGTGCAGCTCGGGATTGATGCCGCCGGTCACCGGCAATCCGTTGACGAAGACGCGGCACGAAGTCTGGCTGTGTCCGCCGGCCCGCCGTGGCAGACTCCAGGTGGTGCTGCCCAGAGCGTCGGTCCAGTGGTCGGCGCTGCCGCCGCCTGCACAGAATACCAATCCCTGATCCGCCGATTCGATCCACATGTCTTCGGCCGGGAACATCGCGATCGGGAAGCCGGAACCGTCTCTCAAAACCAGACGGATCGTTGCGTCCACCTCCGCACCGTTCGCATCGCGGGCGGCGGTGAACGCCGGGCCATCGCCGTCGGGCACGACCAGCAAAATCGCCGATTGCCCCGCTCCGAGTTCCCAGGAGACGGTGCTGAGCTCAGGGCTGGGCATGCCGTCTCCGCGGACCTGTGCGGGCCCTGCGACCAGGATCAGGGACAGGACGGCCGTCGCCGGAATCATTCTCATGCCGCGCCCCCTTTATGATTGCCCGATATCAGAATACGGCACGGACGCCAATGACGTCAATGCGGGCGATGAGAGGCGACCGGCCTCGGCCCGCAATCATCCCTGCTGTTCCGCGTCCTCCAGGATCCGGTCCAGGCTCTCCAGCAGGTGATCGATGTCTTCCCTGTCGATCGTCAGGGCAGGGTCGAAACGCAGGACATGGCCCGCCGGATAGCAGCCAACCAGGTAGCCGCGCTCGAGCAACTGCAGGTAGGCCGATTGAACGGACAGCCGATCGGACGGGTGCAGTTCCAGGCCCAGCAGCATGCCCCTTCCGCGAGCCTCCTTCACAAGCGTGTGCTTCGCCTCCAGTTGGCGCAGTCCCGCAAGGAATCCGGCTCCGACCGCGTTGCCGATCCCGATCCAATCGCCGTCGCGCAGGGTCGCGATCACCTCTTTGGCGACGGCGCAACCCAACGGATCATTCTGGTGGGACTGGGCATAATGGAAGTCGCCGGCCTCCAGTCGCTCTGCGACGTCCGACCTCATGACCACCGCACTGACGGGGTATCCGTTGCCCAGACCCTTGCCCAAGGCCACCACGTCCGGTTGGATGTCATAGTGCTGGAAGCCGAACCACTTCCCCGTGCGTCCCATGCCGGTCGTGACTTCATTCGCCACGATCAAGCCCTGTTCCCGCTTGATCCGCCGCGCGATGGCTTCCACAAGATCTCCGGGAGGAAACCTGACGAAGCCCGAGCCGCTTCCACCCGGCTCGAACACGAAGGCGCCGATGCGTTCGAAGGGGATGCCGCTCAGACAGCGCTCCACATCCCCGCCGGCGCAGGCATCCCCGCCGGCGCAGACATTCCAGTCCAGCGCGAACCACTCCTCCGCGCGCTTGCCCCCCGCCGAGCCATAGGCCGCGAGGTACGAACTCGAGAACGTGAGACACAGGGGCTTCCCCGTTGTCCGCCTCGCGGCCAGAACGGCGAATTCGACCGCCTCGCTGCCCGAACTCAGGAAAACCCCTTTCCCGTCCCCGAATCCGACGATCTCGAGCACATCCGCGACGGCTTCTTCGGCCAACGCGCTGGGGTAGCGCGTGCCCAGATGGCTGACCTTCTCCATCTGCGCCCGTATCGCCTGTTGGACCCGTGGATGGCCGTGACCGAGAGCCGTCGACCAGATTCCGGACTCGAAATCGACGTAGCGCCTGCCCGTGCTGTCGTACAGGTAGCAGTTGTCGGCGCGCACGAAATCGGTCTTCACGATGTCATGACACTTGAGTATGCGGGTCATCCTGGGCCTGCCTGTCCGGATTCGAGTCCCACCTGCATCGTCTGGTTCACAAGCAAAGTCTATGTATCGACCACGACCGTCTGGACTGCGTCTCCGATGAACGGCACCGTAAAGGCCAGCCACTTGTCCCCGGTCGTTTCGAACATGACGTCCCACGCAAGCGGATCCGCCGTCGGATCGTCCACGCCAAAGCCGGACAACACCAGGTCATCCCAGGGATTCTCGCTCAAGGGTCGACGCAGCCATTCCTGAAATTCCCGCTCGAGGCTGGGCGTGACCGCTTTCATGGTATCGGCGAATCGCGCTTCCATTTTCCGGTAGAACTCGCGCGCCGCCGGGAGCGGCCCTTCTTCGGTTCCCTGCAGTCCCGCCGACACGACCGCGCCGGTCGGCGGGAAGACGTACTCCGCCTCCCAGTACGATTTCGCCGGGTTCTCTTTGATGGGCATGAACGTCAGCCGCCCGAACTCGGCGTCCTCCATCGTAAGCGGCTGGAAGGGCTTGAACAGCTTTCCGAACAGACCCACGGTATCTCCAATCTCTGGTCCGTCAGTTGGCGCCAGTGCACCCGTTGTCAGCCGTTGCTGTCAGGCGCCCTTGTTCTTCTCATCCCACGCCATGGGTTCCCAGAGCTCGATCTTGTTCCCGTCGGGATCCATGATCCACGCGAACTTGCCGTTCTCGTGCGATTCGGGACCCTGGATCGCTTCCACGCCGCCGGCACGCAGTTGATCGAGGAGCTCGGCGAGGTTGTCGACACGGTAGTTGATCATGAAGGCGGCATCGCTGGGGCTGAACCACTTGGTGTCGCTGTTGGCGACATGCCACACGGTGAGACCCTGGTCCTCGGCCTTGTCGTTCGGCCACTTGAGGACGGCGCCGCCGAATTCCTCCAGCGGCATGCCCAGGTGCTGTTGATACCACGCCGCGAGCGCCCTGCTGTCGCCTTTGCTCTTGAAAAAGACGCCGCCGACTCCGGTGATCTTCGCCATCGCCGTTCTCCTGTCTCTCAGACTTCCAAGAAGTTCAAGGTGTGGACTCAATGATCTGCAACATGGCGTCCTTGACCTCAAGATACGGGGTCACGCGACAATAGTAGCCGAGAAACAGCACGCCGTTCCCGATCAGCGGCACGTTCTCCGGACGCTGAAAAGCCGCCATGTGCTCGAACAGCGAACCGCCGACAGGGAACGGCCTGATGGTCTCGTCGACGATCCTGACCGAGTCGTCAGCGGCGGGATTGAACGCCGCGCCATCACGGTCCGTGGCGACTTCCACTTTGTAGTATCGCGCCGAATCCCGCACTTCCGGATCGCCCCGCATGCAGAAGTGTCTCACGCTGGCGCCTTCGTCATCAATAGCCGTGAAGAGATACAAAGGCGACCTGTGCATGTAGTCCGCCCACATGTCGGATCGGCCCTGGGTGGTGACGGTGCTGTCCTGCAGATCGAACTGCGGATACATCGAGTAGATGTTTGTCGTGGGGTCGCAGAAGCGCACCTCAATCCGCCACCTGCCGGCCGCGAAGGTGTCGACAAGGCTGGACTCGACGGGAGTTGCCGCCCCGGCATAGCCTGCGCAACCGAGTGCAAGCGCAGCCAGAAACGTCAGCAGGATCAGATTGCTCTTGCTGCTTCCCGTCATGCCCGGCTCCGGAGTTAAGCCCGGTCGATTTCCGCTCTGGCGATGGTCCGCAACGCGTCATTTCTCGCGATCGCGTGTTTGCCGAGCATACCACCCAATGGGCATTTGCGGGAAGGAAGCGATCCGGGTCGAGGTCAGGGGGTCGGATCCACCATCGGGTTGGCCGGGTCGGCGGCCCATTCCTGGAGGGACGCCGTGTAGACGGCAACGTTCTTGAAGCCGAGCCTGGCCATGACGAACGCATTCCCGGACGCCGCGATCCCTCCGCCGCAATATGTGATATAGCGCTGGGAACGATCCACCGGGTGCAACGCGGCGAGCTCATCCATGGACTTGAATCGCCCCGACCGGTCGGTCAGATGCAGCACCGGGATGTTCAGCGCGCTCTCGATGTGGCCGTCTCGGGCATACATGCTCATTTGGCCTTGATAGGCCGCCTCCGGCAGGGAGTCGATGAGGTGGACGTCATCGTCAGCGATGGCGGCAAGCACGTCGTCGCGGTCGGCGATCAGTTCCGGCCGGACGGCAGCGGTGAGCAGCTTCGCGGGCCGGTTCGCCGGATCGGACGAGAGGTCCCGACCTTCCTCCGTCCACGCCTTGAGGCCCCCGTCAAGCAGTGCCGCATTGTCGAACCCCACCCAGCGCAACATCCACCACACGCGGGCCGCCCATACGGAATTGCTGCTGTCATACAGCACGACACGTGCATCATCGCCGACACCCAAACGGCCCATGGCCTCGCAGAACTTCTCCGGCGTGGGCACGGCAAAACTGATCGGCTTGTCTGCGTCCGACAGCTCTCCCATGAGATCGGCAAACTCCGCGCCCGGGATGTGGCCGGCGTCGTACGATGCCCTGCCGTTGACGGCCTGCATCTCGCCGGTATCGGTCCGTTCGATCTTGACGGTGCAGTCCAGCACCACCAGGTCAGGATCATGCAGGTGCCGGCTCAACCATTCGGATGTTACCAGCATGTCCATGGGGGCATCGGCGGCAGGGGCGGGCTGCGATGCGGCATACCCGCGGCCCGCGACCAACGACAGTGCGCCGATCACGACCAGAAGCGCCCTGGAGCGAAGATGTGTTCTCATTTCGTGTCTCCCGGGTGTCGCGAACAGCGCTTCACCGACAGCATAGGGCGAGCGGGATATCCCCCACTGAACAACAACCAACTCCGCGCAGAGACGCTCGAAATCCCGGAATGTTGCGTGGCTTTACGAAATAGTGGTCGTCGACCATCGACACCGGGTGGACGACGCCCCGGTCAAGCCGCGCAGGCAACGTCGGCGAACTTCCCGGTGTGGATGTTGAACAAGGAACCGGCCGGACCTCCCGCACCGCGGATCTCGCCGGACGGGTTAGGCCGGTGTTGCGAGCTTGAGGCCGACAATACCGGCGACGATCAGGCCAAGACTCAACAGCCGCACGGGATTGGCTGACTCACCGAGCAGGACAATGCCCAGGATCGCGGTGCCGACGGCACCTACACCAACCCATACGGCATACGCGGTGCCCACCGGCAGCGACTTCATGGCGACACCGAGCAGCCCGAGGCTGATGATCATTGAAACTGCGGTGCCGACCGATGGCCAAAGGCGGGTGAAGCCGTGGGTGTACTTGAGCCCAACCGCCCAGCCGATCTCGAAAAAGCCCGCCACAACAAGAATGAACCAATTCACAAGGACCTCTCCGGGGGATGGGGCCGTCCATGGTTGATGCCGAGAGGTGAGGTCGTCCCCAATTGTGAGAGGACTGGAAGACCTCGTCGGCGATTCGCTTTGATCGCCGACAGCAGCCTACCTGTACGCCGCCTTGATCGTGCCCCAGGTTTCTGCTATTGCCCGCACGGGAGCATCATACTCTATCCGCACGACCGGGTACCGATCGAACGTTGTGCTTCCGCGACTGCACTCCAGATATTCAACGCCTGAAGTCCAACACTCCAAAACGAACGCAGCGATGTTATGCAGGTCCGCAAATGCAATTGTCCCGGTCCCGTGTGCCAGTAGGCCGCTGGTCTCTTCCGACATTACCATTGGGCCGGTAAAGCTGAACGCGCCAATGGAACCCTGTTCCCAGACCATGGAAGCCGCGGCCGCCCCCTCTGATCGCACCGAGGCACTGAAGTCCATGGGGACAAGCACCGTGCTGTCGCAAGATGGGGCCGCTCCGCCAGATCCCAGACCGAACTCTCCGTATTCCGCCACCCCCGACATATGAACGGAAATCGATCTCACCTCAACTGACGGGATTCCCAGATCGATGTCGAATGACCCCGAGCCGAAATTGCCCAAGACCGGGATCTCGAACTCGACGACCTCGCCTTGCGCCGGTGCGAACGAGAGCGCAGCAATTGAAAGGGCCAGTACAAATGGCGCCCGGGAACAAGAACATACTGTCCAGAACGGCATGAACATTCTCCTGGCTACATAACACCTGGCGTCAGCAGCGAAGACGACTGGCGCGGGCCGTGCTTTGCACGGACCGTGACGACCGTGACCATCTGCTGCAAGCTCTGGTTAGGCCACCTAACTGCCAACCCGCACCGGATGGATTCGCTTCAGTTCGGACGCCTCGCTCTGCATGGCCCAGTACAGATCCCAGCGGTGCTGCAGCGTCATCCAGAATCCTGCACTATTGCCGAAATAGCGCGACAATCTGAGCGCTGTGCTTGGCGTAATGCCGCGGCGCTGATTGACCAGCTCGTTGACCCGCTGGTACGGGACGTGGATGCTGTCGGCCAAATCCCGCTGCGAGATACCCAACGGCTTGAGGAACTCCTCAAGTAGCATCTCACCCGGATGTGTAGGCTCTCTATGTGTCGGGACACGGACCATGACGAAACCCCTCGCCTCAGTGGTAATCAACGATTTCCACATCACTCGGGCCGTCGGCGGCCCACACAAAACAGATGCGGAACTGTTCGTTGATCCTAATGCTGTACTGGCCTTTCCTGTTGCCAGCTAGTGCTTCAAGTCGATTACCCGCCGGAATCCTGAGATCGTCCAATTGCTCCGCGGAATCCAATTGATCCAGCTTTCGCCCCGCCACCCGCCAGAGCGTTGACGGGCAGGCGCGCCGGGCCTGTTTGGTCCCGCGTCCGTTGAAAATGTCCTCAGTGGCCTGGTCTTTGAACGACTTGATCATAATATCACCATAGCACGGCTTTCATGCTATGTCAATCACCCGGCAATCGGTGCGCTATTAGCCTAACGTTTGAGGTAACCCGCGTGCCGCAGGCACGTCGGCTGGACCGAATGGTTAGGCGTTGCGCTCATAGGTGCTCTTGGTCATTGATTTCAGACGTCACTGCGGCCTACGATTACTGCGCCTGCTTGAGTGCCGTGACTTCAATCTCGATCTTCATTCGCGGATCAGCGAGTCCAGCAGAGATCATCATCGCGGCAGGCCTGACCGCACCGAAGTACTTCTTCAGCACCGGCCAGCACTTGGCGAACTCGCTGCCATTTGGCAGGACGTAGGTTGCCCTGACCACGTCGCTCAGGCTTGAGCCCGCTTGCTCAAGTGCGGTGGCGATGTTCCTTAAGCACTGGTCAGTCTGCGTCTCGAGATCTTCCGATATGGTCATCGTCGTGTAGTCGAAACCGGTCGTTCCAGAGACGAATACCCAATCGCCTTGAACAACCGCTCTGCTGTAGCCGATCTCGCTTTCAAAGGTCGAGCCCGAGCTGATGAGAACGCGTTTCATGCTGTCCTTTGTGGGTTGCAAGGTGCAGTGGGATGCGGTGACGATGCGACTGTCGTGACGCCTAGCATGGTTAGACTGCCAGCCTACAGCCCGGACAGAACGCGAGTGACCTGGGCGTGAAGCTCAGCAAGGTCGATTGTGGCGGTTATCCAAACCATGCCGATGTCCACGCCGAAGTAGTCGTGAACCAACTTATCCCGCATGCCGGCCATGTCGCGCCACGGGATTTCCGGATTTCGCTCGCAGAGTTCCGCCGAGACCCGCTTAGCAGCTTCGCCGACAATCTGAATCTGGCGTATGACGCCATCCTGCAACAGGCTGGATGCCTGAAAGGCCTCTTCGTCGACGCCTTCCAGATACGATTCGATCTTGGAGATGGCATCAAGGATGTGCTGCAGGTACAGATGGTCAGTTCGCTGCTTCATAGATGACCCGCTGTTCGCGCAGAATGCTGTCTCGAAGATGGGGGCTGATCGCATTCTCTGTCAGCAGGTCGACGCTGCGGCCGAGTACTTCTTCGAGTTCGCGCTCTAGTCGTACCAGAGCAAGCAGTCCTGTCGGGTTCGTGAACTCAACGATCAGATCCACATCGCTATTCGGGCCGGCGTCACCGCGCCCAAAGGACCCGAACAACGCAACCTTGCGCGTGCCGTGCGCGCGGCAAACGGCGATAAGTCTTTCGTAATTAAGCGCTTCCATCCGTCGGGCCCTTTCGCGGCTTTCCGGTTACACAACATGAGGATAGCAGCGAATTCCAAGGAAGTACAGTCATGCCGGCTTACGGAGGTTCCGCAATCTAACACCAGCTTCAGCAGTGGGCGCGGTTGGCGCGGGCCGTGCGTCAGCACGGACCGTGACAGGCGGCTTCGTCTGCTGCAAGCTCTGGTTAGGCAACACCGCGTCCGTCGCCAACGAGTGGCTTCAGGCGCCTGATCTCAGCGGCATTCGGCCCGTTCATTGCCTGCCACAGATCCCAATCGTGCTGCAGCCCCAACCAGAAATCAGCCGACATGCCGACAACGCGCGAAAGGCGCAGCGCCGTATCGGGCGTTACGGCCCGGCGTCCCTTGATGATCTCATTCAGCCGCGGATAGGAGACACCCAACCGCCGAGCCAACTCGACCTGGGTCACCCCAATCGGCTTCACAAACTCCTCGAGGAGCATCTCGCCAGGATGCGTCGGCGGACGCCTGCGCGGCAGCCGGCCAGGACCGGGCCTAGTGGTAGTCCGTGATTTCGACCTGGTAGGCATTGCCGTCCTTCCAAACGAAACAGATCCGGTACTGTTCGTTAATCCGGATACTGTGTTGTCCCACGCGGTTCCCCTTCAATCGCTCCAAGTGATTGCCGGGGGGCACTTTCAGCTCAGCTACATCCCGAACGCGGTTGATCTGGTCGAGTTTCCTGCGCGCAACTGCCCAAATCGTCTGCGAACAGCACCTTCGCGCGACGCCAGAAGCGATGCCGTCAAAGATGTCTTCCGTGCCGGCATTTCGGAATGACTGTATCATACGCCTCATTATAATGGGGTCCGTTATAGCCGTCAAGCGCTCGCGCCGGGCCTCGACGAGCACCCAAACGACTCGCCGAACTGCCTAACCACCAGCTTCAGCAGTGGGCGCGGTTGGCGCGGGCCGTGCTTTGCACGGACCGTGACGACCGTGACCATCTGCTGCAAGCAGAGGTTAGGCGCGACCGCCACCACGCCAGTCGCGCGTCGACACTACTGAGCCCTATTGGGTGGGACCAGCGGGGCGTCGCATCTCCACCCTCGATATTCCAAACCGACCTCTTCGACCTCTTCAAACAACTCCAAGCTCGCTTTCAGCGCAAACACGTCAATTGGCGCTCCGAACCGAAATGCAAACCACTTAGCAACAAAGGAACTCCCGTCGTCGGAAGCACCAAATGGAAATGGCCGCGAGATAGTTGGTACGCCGTACTTGAGGATAAGGTCATCGACGGCCGTAATGCCGGTGCGTCCTGAATCCAGAGTCGCACCCTGCGCGAGTGGTAAAGCGGCCAGCGCCTCTCCCATATGCGCGGCCCGGAACTTTATCAGAATCGTGGTGCGAGATACAGAGTCGGGCCGCTCAACAGGCTGCGCGAATGCCAGACTCCAAGCCGCCAGCGCCAAATACGCCATAACTGCGATCTGCGGTCTCATCGCGACTCCTCTCGAACTTGCGAATTGAGATTGCGCACCGCGGCGCCGCATTCGAACGAGTGGCGGACTCTTCGCCTGCAGCGCGGCTGGATGCCTAACACCAGCTTCAGCAGCGGGCGCGCCTGGCGCGGCGCTTGCGCCAGCAAGCGACGTGACGGGCGTGACCGTCTGCTGCAAGCTTTGGTTGGAGTGCTCGCGTACCGAACGCCCACACACCCACCGCAGCCTTGGCCTGCAACACGACCACCTCTTGGCCGAACCCAGAACTCAACGCCGTCGATGCCCACATGCCAAGAACTGGTCGAACGCGGCGCCGCTCTCGCCCATGATCATACAGAACCGGACGGCCGCGAAGCCAGCGCATTCGGCGCCGACGATGCCCACGACCGAGGCCCGACCTGCCAAGACCTGGCACACTGCGCTATGTTCTAGGCGGCTTCGTTCAGCGCATTTGCGCTCGAGAGCTGTATCAAGACCGCGATAACGAACCCAAAAAGACGGCGAGATTGCGCCAAGAACATCCCGCGCTGACCGAAGTCACTGCGCATTCGGCGCATTAGTCAGGTCACGGTAATTCGGCGCCATTCGGTCGCGATTGCGTTCCGGTGCGATGCCAGCGAGATGCGGCCGGCCAAATGGCTCGGGCTTTCGGGACGTGATTGCCACTCCAACACAATTTCGAACGTTCGTGATAAGCGAACGAGCCGTCTGTCAACCGCTTGCGACTCTCATCACTTCGATCCGGTGCGGGCGAGACCGATGTAAATAAATGGACGAGGTCTTGGTATGGCAACAGCCACGGACCGTTCCGAGTCTACGATCAGGATCGTCGCCTGCTTGCGGCGGTACCTGTCGGACTGGTATCACTATATCACAGCGTTGCTTTCGCCTTCAACCACCGTTGCACCCACCAAACCCGACACCATCACGCCTGATTCGTTATCGCGTGAGAGGGCCTTTCGTCACCTGGAACGGCCAGCGTTCCATCCGGCGCGCATGAAGCCCGTCTTCACGTGGAATTCTCCTGGAAGCCGATTCTAGCTCGCCCGCTTCAACTCTTCGCGCAGGATCCTGCGCAAAGTCCGCGCGTCGACCGGTTGCTTGGCTTTGCTCAAATAGTCCCGGAGGGCCTGGTTCATCATGGTTTGGTATCCGTAACCGGCGGCATCACTGCGATCGCGGAATTCTTCAAGAATGTCGTCGTCGATGTAGATCGTGATACGTGTTTTTCCAGTCTGGGGAATCAGGGCGCCACGGGTGCCTTTGCTGAAGTCATATTCCTTCTTCATAGTGCTTCCTTTCCTGCCTGGTGGCGCGCCGCGCCGAGATGATCCGGCAAATGTCTCCTCGGTGGGTACAGACCACGACCAGGACACGTTCGCAGTTGTCCATTCCGACCACGGCCAGGCGAGCCTCGCCGCCATGGTCGGCTTCATCCAACTTCAGCGCCAATGGATCGAAAAGGACCGACGCGGCTTCCGCGAACCGGACGCCGTGCTTCCTCTCGTTGGCCGCGGCCTTGAATGGATCCCAGGCCTCGGTCATGTCTGTATGATATACATATTAGTACTTCTCGTCAACAGTGGCTGCCTTTGCTCGTTTTCGTGTTGAATCTGGCGACATTCGCGCCGACTGCGCCGGTCCTCACCCATCTTCATCCATATCCAACGGACTCCTGACCCCCCGCCCCCCCTTGTTCAGCACATGCGTGTAGATCATCGTCGTCGTCACGTCGGTGTGCCCCAGCAGCTCCTGGATGGTGCGGATGTCGTATCCGGTTTCCAGCAGGTGCGTGGCGAACGAGTGCCGCAGCGTGTGGCAGGTGGCGGGCTTGGTCAGTCCGGCGCGAAGACGGGCCTGGCGCACGGCCAGCTGGATGACGCTCTCGTGCAGGTGGTGGCGCCGGCGCTGGCCCGTCTCCTGGTCGCGATACCAGCGCGTGGCGGGGAACACCCACTGCCAGGTCCAGTCGCGCGCGGCGCCCGGGTTCTTGATGCTCATCGCATCCGGCAGCGCCACATAGCCGGCGCCGCGGGCCACGTCCTTGTCGTGCTGCTTGTGGACGAACTCGAGCTGGTCGCGCAACGGCAACCTGGCGCGGGCCGGCAGCATCGTGCGGCGATCCTTGCCGCCCTTGCCGTGGCGGACAACGATCTCGTTCGCGCTGAAGTCGATGTCCTTCACGCGCAGCTGCATCGCCTCCAGCAGCCGCAGCCCCGACCCGTACAGCAGCACCGCCACCAGCTGCGGCGTGCCGTCCAGTTCGCGCAGCAGGGCGGCCGTCTCCTCGCGGGTCAGGACGACGGGAATGCGCTGCGTCGGCTTGGCCCGCACCACATCCTGCAGCCAGGGCAGGTCCTGCTTCAGCACCTCGCGGTACAGGAACAGCAGCGCGGCCAGCGCCTGGTTCTGGGTCGATGCGCTCACCTTCCTCACCGTCGCCAGGTGCGACAGGAAGGCCGTCACCTCCGGTTCACCCATTTCGGTCGGGTGTCGCATCCGGTGGAACACCACGAAGCGGCGTACCCACTCGGTGTAGGCCACCTCGGTGCGGCGCGCATAGTGCCTGGCCTTGATCGCCGCGCGCATCTGGTCGAGCAGACGGGGCGGCGGGGTGCCTTGCGGCTGGATGTCTGGTGTGTGGTCCATGGGTTGCCCGGGGCAAGGGAGGTGCCGAGGCTGGAAGCGGGACCGGGGACTTGCGCCGGCGCAAGAATTTTGCGCCGAAATGAATCCGTAAAGGTTGCTCATCGTAGTAAATAAGGTATAATAACCATGTCAAACGAGCGCGGCGACCTGCCGGAATTCGAGTTCGACGAGGCCAAGAGTCTGTCCAACAAGTTGAAGCACGGCATCGACTTCGTCGAGGCGCAGGACTTGTGGCTGGACCGAAAACGCGCTGAAATCACGGCACGGCGGGGCGACGAACCGCGCTTCCTGCTGATCGGCCGGATCGGCCGCAGGTATTGGTCCGCTGTTTTCGTCTATCGGGGGACACGTGTCCGCCTGATTTCAGTCCGCCGGTCACGCTTCGAGGAGGTGGCGATCTATGAAAGCCCGCGAATTTGACCGGAAGTTCGACAATGGGGAGGACATCACCGGCGATCTCGACCTGACGAAGATCCGCCGACCCGGCTTGGAATCGCGCCGAGTGAATGTCGATTTCCCCGTTTGGATGATCGAGGAACTCGACCGCGAAGCCCAACGCGTCGGCGTCACCCGTCAGTCCATCATCAAGATGTGGCTGGCCGAACGGTTGGGACGCCAGGCGTCTTGACCATCACCGGCGACATCAGCATTCCCGGTCACGTGATCGCCCTCGTCGGCGGTCTCGTCGCCGGCGCCATCGACGCCATCGCCGGCGGCGGCGGGCTCATCACCGTGCCCACGCTGCTGGCCATCGGGCTGCCGCCGCATCTGGCGCTCGGCACGAACAAGGTGCAGAGCACCATCGGCGTCGCCACTGCGATGCTGCGCTACCGCCACGGAAAACTCGTGCGCATCCGCGACTGGAAGCGGGCCATCGTGTTCACGGCGCTCGGGGCCGCGGCGGGCACCGCGCTCATCCAGCGGATGTCGCCCGGGTTGCTCACCTGGCTGATCCCCGCGCTGCTCATCGTCATCCTCGCCTACACGTTGCTCACGCCCAGCCTCGGCGAGATCGCGCGACCGCAACGCGTGAAACCCGCCGTGCTGCAGCCGGCCGCCGGCACGCTGTTCGGGTTCCACGACGGATTCTTCGGGCCGGGCACCGGCACGTTCTGGGCGATGACGCTGGTGGGACTGGGCGGGCTCGATCTGCGGCGCGCGACGGCGGCCACCAAGGTGATGAACTTCACGAGCAATCTGGTGGCGGCGGCGTTGTTCCTGGCGGCGGGTCAGATCGTGGTCACGGTGGCCATCGCGATGACGGTGGGGCAGGTCGTGGGCTCGTTGATCGGATCGCATCTGGTGTTGCGGCATCCGCCGCGGTTCATCCGCTGGGTGCTCATCGTTTCGGTCACGGCCACGGCGGCGCGTCTCATCTGGCGGCAGCTGGCCGGCTGAGCCGCAGCGTTACAGCCAGATCCCCACACCCAGCATCACCTTCGAGGCCCAGCCGTCTTCGTCGATCGGCGCTTCGACCTCGATCGAACCGCCCGGTTGCTCCCAGGTCACGCGGGCCTTTTCCCAGTTGATCGCCTCCACGCGCAGCGCCCCGTGCAGCGTGGCGCGCGCGCCCAACCGCAGATGCGCGCCGGCACCCATCGCCACGCCCGGCCCGCGGATACTGTAGATCAGCGCATCCTGCCGCGACTCGGCCTGGAAGCCGCCCACGCCCGCGAACAGGTAGGGACGCAACGGTCGGCCTTCGCGGAACAGGAACACCGCATCCAAAGTGCTGCCGCCGAGCCGAATGGTCACGTCCGGATCACTCGTCTCGTGGTCGGCCGCGGCCGCCGTGAAGCGCAGCATGAACGAGGGCTTCAGCAGGAATCCCAGCTGCAGCCCCAGCCCGCCGGCCTTCTGGTCGATGACGATATCTTCGGTCTCTTCATTGTCGGCCACGGTGCTGGCCGCCAGATCAAAGCCCAGCAGCCACCGGTGTTCAGGCGCCTGCGCCCGCGCCGGCTGGACGCCCAGGCCGGCCGTCAGCGCGGCCAACGCGATCAACAGAATGTGTCCGGGGTGATGCCGCCTGCGCATGCGGAGGGTTCCTTTCGCGGGCCGCGTCTCAGATGCCGCGGTCGGTCGACTGTCCCTGCAACACTTGTCCCGTGTCGTCGCCGCGGAAGGCCGGCGGGGCCACGTGCGCCAGATCATCCAGGTCCGACTGCAGGATACCATCATGGCCGGCCGACACCACCACGATCGTCGCGCCCGGCGGCGGCGCCATCGGATAGGCGCGCGTGCCGGCACGGCGGCGGCGCCATCGGATAGGCGCGCGTGCCGGCATGTTCATCGGCAGGAGCCGCGACGACACCGCTCCTGTCATAGACGGCCGCCACGAAGGGGCGACCCCAGCTGTCGACGGGCAGTTCCTCGATCCAGGGCCGCGTGTCGACGGCGCCCGGCGCGGCCATCGCCCCCATGGTGTGCGTCGACGGCGGCGTCGCGGTCAACACCGTCAGATCCACCGGCTGTCCGTGGGCGGCCGGCCACTGCCCCATTTCGGTGTGGTAATCGAGGATGGCCTGGGCCACGACCGCCGCATGGTCCCGCGACCGCGCATTTTTGGCCATGTTCAACTGCTGGCCCAGCCAGGGCAGCCCCGCGGCCACCACGGCCAGCACCCCGATGCCCAGAATGACATCGAACCTGCTGAATCCCTTGCGCTTCTCCGGCTCCATCGCGCGTGTGCTCCCACGGTCGCAAACCCATCCGCGCCTTTCCGTTGACGCGGTTACCGTCCGGTTTCCCGGACCACCCCGGCCCTCACCGAAGCAACCCGCGTACCCGACTCGCAGGCAATATAAACACAAGCGGGATTAAGCGTTAGCGGAAGGTTGCGAAAAATCGGCCACCGGCGGGATGGGTGTTTCCGGGCCGGGGCGATCGTGAGGGTGGCTGGACTTGCGCCGGCGCAAGTCGGGGGGTGCGGTTCGGCGAAGCCGGTGACTTCGCCAAGCTAGCGCAGCGCCCAGTCTGCATGCTTCTTCA
>JAIFKS010000150.1 GCA_020049465.1 bacterium
ACGCCGCTGATCATCGAATTCGAGGCCGCGCGCGCCGGCCTGCGCCCCGCGACCGCGGCCGCGATCGACGGCTACCTGGCGGAGCCGCCCCACGACAAATTGTCTTACGTCAGCCCGTCGGGCATCTTCCAGCTTTCCTACGTGACGGCCGGAGGCAACGCCGTGCCGGCGGCCGACACCTCGCCCGCCAACGGCGTGCCGGACTACATCGAGAAGGTCGCCGGCTATCTGGACACGTCCTGGGACACGGAGATCACGACCTGGGGCTTCACCGGCCCCCTGCATGCTCCCTACTACGCCATCAGCTTCGCCAACCAGTCGGGCGCCTATGGCTACACGACGGTTTCCGGTGCCACGACGAGGATCGTGCTCGAAAACGATTACGTCGGGTTCCCGGCCAACGACGATCCCGAAGGCGATGCGCTGGGCGCGGCCAAGGTCACCTGCGCGCATGAATTCAAGCACGCCTCGCAGTACCGGACTTCCCTGTGGAGCGAAGGCGGCTGGGTCGAAGTAGACGGTACCTGGGCCGAGGACCTGGTGTTCGACGCCACCAACGACTACTACGCGTACATCGGCGCCGGCAGCGGCATCTCGTCGCCTTCGACCTCGCTCGATGCGGGCGGGACCGGCTCCTACGACGATTGCATCTTCCAGATCTGGATGAGCGAGACCTGGACCCCGCAGATCATCGTCGATTTGTGGACCTGGCGCGCGACGCACCAGGCCGAAGCCGTGCTCGCCTCCTACAACACGATCCTGACGGCGTACGGTTCATCCCTGGCGGAAGGCTACGCGCAGTTCGCGGCCTGGAACTACGCCTGCGGAACGCGGGCCATCACCGGTCTGGGCTACGGAGAGGCTGCCGGGTACCCGACCAGCCAGGCGACGCTGGTGTCGACGTATCCGAGCACCGGCAACGGGACCTTGAGCCACCTGGCCGCCGTCAACCGGCACTACTCGGGCTTCACCGCCGGCGAGCCTGGCCAACTGCGCATCGTGTTCAACGGCGACAACACCGCGACGATGGTGCTGAAGGCCGTCATCAAGCGCAACGACGGCAGCGGCCTGATCGAGACGATCGCGCTGGACGGCAGCAATGACGCCGACACCGTCCTTTCGGTGGCGCTGGCCGATCTGGAGCGCGTCGGACTGATCGTCGTCAATGCCGGCACGACCGGCGACAACAAGACCTGGACGCTGGACGTCAGCAAGGAACTGCCGCCGGCGGAGGCCACTGTGGGCGCCGCCGGGGTCGCCAAAACGATGGGCACCGACGCGCAGGACACCGAAGCGGTAGACCTGAGCAACACCGGCGCGGCGGGTTCGCAACTCGTTTATGCCGCCTACGTGATGGACGAGGCCCCTGCCGCCAAGGGGCTCGCGCTCGCGCGTCCGCTGAAGGATGCGCGCACCCGGACCAACGTCGGCAAACTGAGCCGGGCAGCGCCGCTGGAAGCGGTCAAGTACGCGGGCGACTGCGTCTTCGGCAACGATGACACCGGCAACATCGCCGGCTATTACGGCGACTTCTGGTACGGGAACGAGTCCTATGCCACGGCGATCAATCCCGCCGACTATGTCTGCGGCTGCAACCCGGGCTTCAACGTGAAGTCCATCCACATGGTGCTGTACCTTGAGACCACCTCGGCGCCGGAAGTGAAGGTGTCGCTGGCGACGTCCGCCGGCGCCTGCGCGGGACCAGGCGCGATCCTCGGCTCCTCCGCGCTGTTCACCTTCTCCGGGTTCCCCGATAACGGCTACTACGACATCGAAGTGCCGCTCGATGTCGCCTGCCAGGACATGGACGCCTCCTACTACCTGGTGTTCGAATTCACGAACGCGGCCGGGCCGGTCGGCATCCCCGTCGACACGACGCCGCAGACCTGCGTGAACTTCAACGACTTCGGCTCCGGATACGAGGACGTCGTCACGGCCTTCGGCATGGCCGGCGACCTGCTCATCTGGGCCGACGTCGATTGCTGCGGCACGCCGGACCCGAGCTCGTCGGTGATTTCCCCCAACGGCGGACAGTTGTATGCCGTGGGCGAAAGCCTGCAGATCGACTGGTCGGCCCTGGTGATGACCGACGTCATGATCGAACTGAGCCGGGACGGCGGCGGCAGCTGGGACGTGTTGACGGCCTCGACCCCCAACGACGGCACCGAGACGTTCGTCCTGTCCGGACCGGGCTCCGATGACTGTCTGGTCCGCGTGGGCAGCACCGACGGCCTGGTCTTCGACGTCAGCGACGCGCCGTTCTGGATCTACCAGACCGTACCCTGGCTGGCCGTGGCGCCGACCGGCGGTTCCCTGGCCCAGGGCGCCAACCAGGCCTTGACGCTTTCCTTCGACACCACCGCGATGGCCGACGGCAGCTACGACGCCTGGCTGGTCATCCTCGACAACGCGGCGACGTCGCCGGAAGTCGTGCCGGTCAACCTGACGGTGCAGTCGTACGCGGCTCCCGTCGGCGGCCTGCCGAACGTGTTCGCCCTGCGCGGCAACGCGCCGAACCCGTTCAACCCCACGACCAGGGTGTCGTTCAGCCTGGCCAGGGACGGACAGGCCGTGATCGACGTGCTGGACCTGCAGGGTCGCCACGTGCGGACCCTGTATTCGGGTCCGGCCGCCGCGGGTGAACGGACCGTCGAATGGGACGGCCGCGACGACGCGGGCCGGACGGTGGCGTCGGGCACCTACCTGGCGCGGCTGCGGGCGGACGGCGAGATGGCGACGCACAAGATGGTGCTCACCAAATAGGGTCGTTGTCGGCAGCGACGGGTGAACAAAACGGATGGCGGGCAGTCCTCGCGCCTTCGGCGCTGCGGATAGCCCGCCATCCGTTTTGTTCACCCGTCGCTGCCGGCGCCTCGGTGTGAAGAAGCGCTTCGGGAGGACCCTCGCTAGAGGATGAAAGGAAGGGGGGCGCTTCGGGGGGACCCTCGCTAGAGGATGAAAGGGTGGGGGGTGCCGCAATGGGGGCAGGCGGCGGACGGGGTCAGTGTGGAGATGCCGCGGTAGGAGGAGCGGTCGACCAGCAGGGTGGCGCAGGTCGGGCAGCGGGAATCGCGGCCCTGTTCGCCGGACAGGTTGCCCAGGTAGACCCAATCCAGGCGGCGGCTGGCCTGTTCGTAGGCACGCAGGAGCGTCGCACGCGGCGTGGGCGGCGCCTGCATCCGCCAGGCCGGATGGTAGGCCGAGAAGTGCAACGGCACGGGACGGCCCAGACCCGCCACGAAATCGATGAGCGCCTCGAGCGAGGCCTCGTCGTCGTTGTGGCCCGGGATGACCAGGTTGGTCAGTTCGACGTGCACGCCGGCGGCGACGAAGCGCCTGATGCTGTCCAGCACCGGCGCCAGCCGAGCCTTGCACACGCGCCGGTAGAAGCGGTCGTCCATCGACTTGAGATCGATGTTCGCGGCGTCGATCAGCGGCAGCAGTTCAGCGAGCGGCTCGGGGTTCAGGTAGCCGTTGGTCACCAGCACGGTCGCCAGGCCGGCGGCGCGCGCCGCCCTGGCCGTGTCGCGCACGAACTCGAACCAGACCAGGGGCTCGCTGTAGGTGAAGGCGATGCCCACCGAACCGTGATCGATCGCGGTGGCGACCAGTTCCCGGGCCGTGGCCGGGCGCGTGGGCGCGTCGTGCTCCTGGCTCAGGTTCCAGTTCTGGCAGAAGGCGCAGTGCAGATTGCAGCCGGGCGCGGCCACCGACAGGATGTCGCACCCGGGATGGAAGTGGAACAGCGGCTTCTTTTCGATGGGGTCCAGGGCCGCGGTCGCGATGCGCCCGTAGTGCAGCGGCGCCATGACTCCGTGCCGATTGGCGCGCGTGCCGCAGGGGCCGGTTTGCCCTTCGCGCAGGCGGCAGCCGATCGGGCACAGGTCGCAGGCGGCCTGGCCGTTGGGCAGGGCGCGCCACCAGGCGGCCGGCGGCGCCGGTGACGCGGCGGACCCGGGGCCGGCGCTCATGACGGATCCTCCACGCCGTCGCCATTTCCACGCGCCAGATTGGCGAGCACCCGTTCCGCGTTGCGGCGCAGGCCGTCCGGATGCGCGCGCCACAGGGGCGTGCGGCGCAGGCGCGCGGCGAAGTCCTCGTCGGACAGTTCGGCCAGATCATTCAGCGACAGTTCGGCGTGGGCCGGCAGCGTCGCGTAGCCGGCGCGCAGCGGCTGGACATCCGCGGGCTTGCTCGCCGCGTGCTGGTTCCAGGGACACACCGCCTGGCAGATGTCGCAGCCGAACAGCAGTCCGCCCTGGTCGGCGTCACGCCCGGCGGGTGCCTGCCCGCGCCACTCGATGGTCCAGGCACTGAGGCAAAGGCCAGCATCCAGGCCGCCGGTCGGCAGGATCGCCTGTGTGGGGCAGGCTTCGAGACAGAGCGTGCAAGTGCCGCAGCGCGTGACCGGCGCCACCGGCGCGGCACGGCGGCGGCGCGGCGCGGCCGCGTACAGGGGCTCGACCGCGGGCATCCCGGAGGGCGGCAAGCCCTCGACCCGCAGGTTGGTCAGCGCCACGCCCAGGAACAGGCCCGAGCCCAGCTTTTCGTGGATCAGGCAGGTGTTGCGTCCCAGGAAGCCGAGCCCGGCCAGCCAGGCGTACTCGCGCTCGAGGTACGGACCGCTGTCGACGGCCACGCGCGCCGCCAGGCCCGGGAAGTCCGCGGTCAGGGCGCCGATCGCCTCTCGTATATCGCTCTTGAGCAGGTCGTGATAGTCCAGTCCGCGCGCATAGCGCGAGACGCGCGCGGTCCAGGGCGTTCCCTGGGCGTCGCCAGGCGGGCCGCCGGCGCTGGGCTCGGCGTCGCCGGCGGGCCAGCCGTCGGTGTAGCGCTGTCCGAACACGAGCAGAGTCGTGGCCCAGGCGTGGCGTCGCGTCGGGTCGAGCCGGTCTTCGGGATCGCGGGCCAGGTAGTCCAGGCCGGCGTTCCGTTCCTCGGCCAGGAAGCTGGTCCAGCGATCGGCGTGGGGCAACGCGCAGGGCAGCGCTATGGCGCCGGCCAGATCGAGATGGTGATCGGGGCAGATGCGCGCCAGATGGGCCGCCAATTCGGTCGCGGTCAGTTGGACGCCTGCGGGCGATTCGCGCTGCGGGGGCTGCGAATGGGGCGTGGTCATCGCGCATCTCCGCGGTTCGCGGTGCCTGTAGCGTCGTTCGGCAGGATGGCTTCCTCTCCGGGAAATCTAGCCGGCCGGCGCGCCATCCGCCCGTCCGCCGGTCAGGCGGACGATCGCCCGCTCGCAATCCTCGAGCAGGCGCGTCATGACCTCGCCGACGGTCGGGATATCGTCGATCAGTCCGGCCACCTGGCCGATCTCCAGTTCGCCCTCGTCCAGATCGCCGTCGAGCATGCCGCGCCGCGCGCGACCGTGGCCCAGCTCGGCTTCGAGTTCTTCGCGCGCGGCTCCGCGCGCCTCCATCTGCGCGATGCGGTCGCGGAACGCGTTGCGCAGCAGGCGCACCGGCACGTGCGCCTTGAGCACCAGATGCGTGTCGCCGGGGCCGGCAGCGACCACCGCCTGCTTGAACGCCGCGTGTCCGCTCGATTCCTGCGTCACGGCGAAGCGCGAGCCGATCTGGACGCCCGCCGCGCCGAGGGCCAGCATGGCCGCCACCTGCGCGCCGGTGGCGATGCCGCCGGCCGCGATCACCGGCACGGACACCGCGCGCACGCACTCGGGCACCAGCACCAGCGTGGTGATCTCCTCGCGGCCGTTGTGACCGCCGGCCTCGAAACCTTCGCAGACCACAGCGTCGCAGCCGGCCTGCTCGCACTTGACGGCCAGATCAGGGTGCGCCACCACGTGCACGACCACGCAGCCGGCTTCCTTCAGCGGACCGATGACCTTCTTCGGCGAGCCGGCGCTGGTGAAGACGATGCGTACGCCCTCCTCCAGCGCGATCCCGACGCATTCAGGGCTGTGCGGGTAGAGCAGTGGGATGTTGACGCCGAACGGCCGCGAGGTGAGTCCGCGGGCCTTGCGGATCTGGTCGCGGAAGAGGTCGGGGCGCATGCTGCCGGCGCCGATCAGGCCCAGGCCCCCGGCGTTGCTGACGGCGGCGGCCAGCTTCGCGCCGGAATTGCAGATCATGCCGCCCTGCACGATGGGATGATCGATGCCGAACAGCGTCTGCAGGCGGGTGTCGGGCCAGCGAATCATGGCTGCACTCCTCTCAGGCGATGCCGCTCATCACAGTCCGAGATCGTCGGCCACGCCCGTCAACGCCCCCAGCACGTGCGCGATGACTTCCTCCTGCGCCAGCCCCAGGTCCTGCGCCCCCTCGGCGATCTCCTCGCGGTTCACCTTGGCGGCGAAGTCCTTCTTCTTGAGCTTCTTGACGACCGAGCGCACTTCGACCACGGCGATCTTCCGGTCCGGCTGCACCATCGCGCAGGCCGTGCAGAAGCCGCACAGTTCGTCGACCGCGTAGAGCCAGCGCGCGCAGTCGTTCTCGCGCGGCACGCCGACCTGCGTCACGTGGGACATGATCGTGCGCACGAATTCCTCGGGATAGCCGCGGGCGCGCAGGATCTCCGCACCTTTGAGCGGATGGTCGGGCGCCTCGGGAAACCGTTCGTAGTCGAAGTCGTGCAGCAGGCCCACCGCGCCCCAGTACACGGGATCGCCCCCGGTCCTGACGGCCGCGGCGCGCATGGCCGCTTCCACCGCGTACGCGTGGCGCCGCAGGCTGTCGCCCAGCGTGTGTTCGTGCAGGATGGCCAGCGTCGTCTCGCGGGCGTAGAGGTCGCTCATGGCGGGCTCCCGGTGCGGGTGGATGCCGGCGACGGGGCCGGCGCGTCTACAGGATGAGGTCGTCCTCGTGCTCGTTCAGCCAGTCACGGCCGCGGCGATGGTGCGGATACACCTCGTCCAGCAGCCGCCAGAACCGCTTGCTGTGGTCCAGATGGCGCAGATGGCACACCTCGTGGGCCACGATGCTGTCGATCACGTCCGGCGGCGCCATCATCAGCCGGTAGCAGTACGAGAGCGTGCCGCTGGGCGAGCAGCTGCCCCAGCGCGTGGTGCGTTCGCCGACGATCACGCGGCTCGGCCAGCGCTCGACACGGGCCGCCCAGTGTTCGGTGCGCTTGGGCAGGTGATCGCGCGCCAGGCTCCGCAGGTACTGTTCGAGCACCGGACGCGGATCGAGGATGCGCTCGGGCGCCATCGCCAGCACAAGGTGTTCGTCGTCCAGTTCGGCCTTGTAGCCGCGCGCGCCGGCGGCCAGCGCCTTCAGCTTCAGCCGCCGGGGCCGGCCCAGGATCAGGATCCGCGAACCGGTCGCGTACTCGCGCACGCAGGGGCCGTCCCAGCAGTCGTACTCGTCCAGCTTCTTGATCAGCCAGTCGGACCACTGGTGCAGCATCTCGTGCACCATCTCCTCGCGCGCGCGCGCGGGCAGGCTGACGACGAGCCCGTCGCGGCGGCTGACCTCCAGGCCCGGTCGCCGCGTGCGCCGGTCGCGGCGCAGGCTGTAGCGCAGGGTGCGCCCCTTGAGAAGGGTGCGCGACAGTGGGGCTTTCAAGCCGTGACCGCCCGCTTCGCGTCGAGCCGCCGGGTCACGACGATGAACACGATCATGGCCACCAGCGAGACCAGCCCCACGCCGGCGTACGCATACCACAGGTAATGGGCGTGCGCGTAGACCTCGGGCATCGGCCCCTGGCCGGCGAGAGCCGCGCTGTGCTGCTGCTGCAGCGCCTCGGACAGCGTATGCGGTTCAGGGCAGTACTTGCGCAGCAGGAAGCCCGAGAAGATGAAGCCGAACAGGTTCGAGAAGGCCGAGTTGATGTGGGCGAAGCCCAGATAGGTGCCTTCCTTGCCCTTGGGCGCCTGCAACGAAGCGAATTCCAGGTACTTGGGGCTCAGGAAGCACTCGGCCAGGCCCTGGATGGCGATGCCGATGATCATCATGAACGTGATCGGATGCACCGAGAGTCCCAGGATGTTCACGTTGCCGTGGAACATGGCCGACATGGACATGGCCAGCGCCGAGAACGGGATCAGCACCATCGCCACCAGGATCGAGTTCTCCGGCTTCCACTTGCGCACCAGTTGGGTGATCAGCACCACCAGCATGACGACCACGAGCGGGTTGATGTTGGCGTACCACTCGGGCTTGTAGGCTTCGCCCGCCATGCGCAGCACGTAGTCCGGCATCGAGGCGTAGAGCTGGTGCTGAATCGCCCAGAAACCGGCGGTGATCAGGATGAGCGCGAAGAACCGGCCGTTGGACATCGCCATCCACATGCCGGCCAGCGTCTCCTTCATGCTGCGCATCTTGGTGTCGGCGTCGGCGGTGGGCCGGTAGATCAGCGCCACCAGGATCAGCGCGATCAACGAGGCCGCCGCCGAGAACCAGGGCACCGTCTCGACCCCCATCTGGATGCGCATGGGCGCAACGATGGTCTTGCCGGTGAACGAACCGATGTTCACCACCATGTAGAAGATGCTGAAGGCGCGCGCGCGATTCGCTTCGTTGGACGACTTGCTGACCGTGCCGGTGATGACCGGCTTGACGAAGGCGCCGCCCAGCACGATCAAAGCCAGCCCGCCCAGGACCGGCGCCAGCGTGTGGAGCGCCCCCATGGTCGCATACCCGGCGGTCAGCAGGCCGAAGGCCAGCATCAGCGCATTGCGGAAGCCCATGCGGTCGGCGATCGCGCCGGTGAAGAACGGCATCACGTAGATGAACCAGCCGAAAATGCCGGCCACCGTGCCCGCCTGCACATCGTCCAGCCCGACGACACGGATCAGGTAGGTGCGCAGGGCGATGAAAGTGCCGTAGTAGGCGGCGCGTTCGCAAAGTTCGGCGGCATTGCCGGTCCAGAACATGCGAGGAAAGCGCCAGGTCTGGGCGCCTGGGTTCATGGGTGTCTCCCGACTGGTGTGATGGGTGCGCCGGGGCGCGCGGGTCGGGGCATTCTAACTGCCGGAACCCCAAGTGTCAGCGGCGACTTTGGGCCTAGCGGGGTCTTTTAATGATTTCACTTATTCGAAACCGCCCAACCTGCATTTCGACTTGTGATTACGGACGCCGGAACCTAGAATCCGGACCGTCAAAGTGGGATTGAAAACCGGTGGCCGGCCACCGACCGCAGGAGGAGGGACCATGCTGAAGGAATTCCGGGATTTCGCGATGAAGGGCAATGTCGTGGACATGGCCGTCGGTATCATCATCGGCGCCGCGTTCGGGACGATCGTCGCTTCGCTGGTGGCGGACATCATCATGCCGCCGATCGGCATGCTGATGGGCGGCGTCGATTTCACGAACATCTTCGTCGCCCTGAAGGACGGCGGCACGCCCGGACCGTACCCGACGCTGGCGGCAGCCCAGGCGGCCGGGGCCGTGACCCTGAACGTGGGCGTGTTCCTGAACAAGGTCTTCAGCTTCATCATCGTGGCGTTCTCGGTATTCATGCTGATCAAGGCGATGAACAAGGCCAAGCGCGCCGAACCCGCGCCGGCCCCGGCCGCCCCGACGACGAAGGAATGCCCGTACTGCCTGTCGACCATCCCGCTGAAGGCCAAGCGTTGCGCGCACTGCGCCAGCGACCTGGCCTAGGAGGCACGTAGACCAGTGTTCGGATTCGGTCGCGGACGCCGCCGGCGGGCGCTGCTGGAAACGCCCCTGCCGGACGACCGGCGGGCGCGCATGCACGAGGTGGCGCCGCTGACGAAGCGGCTGCCGGCGGCCCTGCGGGCCCGCCACGAAGGCATCGTCCAGGTGCTGCTGGCGGAAAAGCGCTTCGAGGGCGCCGGCGGGCTGGAAGTGACCGAGGACATGCGGTTGGCCATCGCCGGTCAGGCCGCACTGCTCCAATTGCGGGCCGGGGCCGACTACTACCCCGGCCTGCACTCCATCGTCGTGTATCCCGAAGCCTTCGTCGTGGCCCACGAACGGCCGGACGACGACGGCCTGGTGCACCTGGACGAAGACGAACTGTCGGGCGAGAGCTGGGGCCACGGCGCGGTGGTCCTGGCCTGGGACGACGTGCACCGCGAGTCGAAGCGGCGCGACGGCTACAACGTGGTCCTGCACGAATTCGCCCACCAGTTGGACGACCAGACCGGCGAAGGCGACGGCACGCCGGTGCTGCCCGACCGCGACCTGGCGGCTCGCTGGCGCACCGCGTTCCAGGCTGCCTTCGAGGAACACGCGCGCCGGCTGAAGCGGCGACGCGAGGTGTTGTTCGACGAGGACGCAGCCGAAAGTCCGGCCGAGTTCTTCGCCACCGCCGTGGAACTGTTCTTCGAGTACCCCCGCGAGATGAAACGGGAGTTCGGCGCCGTGTACACGGTGATGTCCGCCTGGCTGGAGCTGGATCCGGCCGGCGACGCGACCCTTCCCGGCTGAGCGGATCAGCGGTGGCGCGCCTTCAGCGCCCCCCAGGCTATCGGTCGGACCGGCACCGTGGCGCAGCCCGGATCGTTGAGGTCGAAGTTGTTCAGCACGACCAGCGCGTTGAGCACGAACCGGCAGTCCCGCATCATCGAATAGCCGTCGAGGATCCTGATCTCCGTGGGCTGATCATCCAGCAGACGGCACGGCTGGTCGAAGACCAGGATCCATCCCGAGGGACAATCCGCAAAAACCAGGTTCCACTCGACCGTGCCGCCGGGATACCGCGTGATGATGGTATTGGAAATCGCGGGGTTGAACGCAGGGTGGGCCGACAGGTCGAGATTGTCCGGAAAATCGAAGCGCAGGGTGATGTAGGCCAGGCCCAGGTCGTCCGGCACCCAGGCCCACAATTCCTGCGAGAACGTGGCGCCGGCCTGACCCGAGATGCAGGTGACGGTGCGGGCCTCGTCCCCGAAGATGCCCGCCTGGAAGAGACCCGCATCGTTCGGCGGCTGGGCCATGGCCATGCCGACGCAACCGCAGACCATGAACAGCGCCAAGATGATCTTCACCGCCTGACCTCCCGGGCAGACTGGAGATCATAGCACAGGCGCGATCGGAACGGGCTGGGTCGGCGACGGGGATTCAGTGATCACGGCACCGCATGGCTTGCGCCGGCGCAAGCGCGGCTGCGGTCCCCATCCCGGCCGGCTTGCGCATCGGCGTGGCGAAGTCCAGGAAGGTGCAGGATCGCCACAGCCACTCGAGCGGACCGTAATGGAAGCGCCGCAGCCAGAAGTGCGCGCAAACGCACTGGGCGGCAAAGATGGCGCCGCCGAGCAGGAGGCTGGTGAACGGCCCCAGATGACGGTGCAGCGCGAGCCCGTAGCCGTAGAAAAGCGGGACTCCGATCAACCCCTGCATCACATAACATGTCAGGCTCATCCTCCCGTACGGGGCCAGCAGGTTGAGAGCCATCCGGGCCCGGGACCACTGGTACAGCAGGACGAAGGCGCCCATCCACACCGCCGACTGCGCCAGGTCGCGGTAGGCCGACAACAGGTTGCCGGCATGGCTGCGGGCCGGATCCGTCAGCCCCCACGCACCCAACCGGAGCCTGACGGCGTACAGGACCACGAACCCCACCAGCCCCCAGAGCAGCACCCGACGGGCCGCGCCCGCGCAGCGCGCGGGATCCTCGAAGTCGCTGCAGCGGCCGACCAGGAGCCCGCACACGAAGAGGCCCAGCATCTGCCCGTAGCGCCCCGATTCGATCGCCCACCACACCCTTGCGGCCTGGCCGTTCCAGGCGTTGACAGCGCTCACGTCGAGGAATGATCCGTGGGCGTACACCTTGAAGATGTCCCCCTCGGCCACCCAGGGGTGCGGTTGTGTCGGCTGGTAACCGTGGTCCAGAAGCAGCCGGACCGTCTCCCACAGCACTGGGATCTGCAACAGCAGCGCGGCGGCGATCCACGCGAGCGTACGGTTGCCGAGCCTGTGGAGAAGCATGAGCGGAACGCCCAGGACGGCGATGGTGAGCAGGATGTCGCCGCCGTAGATGATCCCGTGCAGATACCCGAAGACCGCAAGCACGGCGAGGCGCCAGAGGAAGCGGCCGTGCAGGTTGACCCCGTGCCGCGCCCACCGGTCCAGGATCAGGAAGAAGCTCACGCCGAACATCAGCGAGAAGATGGCGTAGGCCTTTCCCTCGAACAGGAAGAGGCCCAAACGCACGGTCCAGGCGTCGAGCGTCTTCAGCCAGGCCGCCGAATCCGCCGGATAGCCGGGCAGGCTCCAGTGCCCGATCGCGTGCAGCAGGATGATGCCCAGCAACGCCGAACCGCGCATGGCGTCGATGAGGTCGATTCTCGTCGTGGATCCAACCGGGGGCGATTTCATGTGGTTTCACGGCTCCTGCCGTGACCGTAGCACAGTGGCGCCTCCCGGAGACAGTCAATGGTGCGGGGCTCAGCGCCGGACCAAGCGGCAGGAACGCTGCCGGCGTGTCGGCAACGGCGCCAGGCGACCCCGGCGACAACGACACGGCCCGCCATCCTGCCGATGGCGGGCCGCATCGCATGATCCGGACGCTGCCCGCTACTCGCGCGCCGCGTGTTCCGCCGCCGTCAGCACCTTCACCGGCTCCAGCCCGGCTGCCTGCAGCCGCCCGTTGAGCGCCTCCAGTCGCTCGCCGGTCAATGTCGCGAAGTCGGCATCGGCCCGGTCCAGGTCGGCGGTGAGCGCGGCCTGCCGATCTGCCTGCGCTTCCGTCGGCAGCCCACCGAAGCCGGCCACCCCGGCGTACAGGCCGATGAGGTGTTCGCGCAGCGCCTTGCGGCCGCTGATGCCCTGCACCTCCTCCTCGACCATGACGCGGTCCTGCAGCGCCGTCAACTCGCCCGCCAGCGCGCGCAGATCACCGGCCAGCGATTCTTCCACGCGCGGGTCGCCGGCGCGGACATCGATCGTACGGCGCGTCTCCTTGACGGCGTCGCAGACATAGGCCAGGCGCGCCAGCATGTCGTACAGCGAACGCACGGCGCGTTGCTGGGCGGCGCGGGCCGCCGGGGCATGGGGATAGTCGGGATCGTACCCGACGCCGACGTTGCCCTCGAAGACATCCGTACCCTTGACCAGCCGGTAGCGGTAGGTGCCCTCGGGCGCCGCGGGCCCGAACGCCGCCGCGAACGCGATCGACGGGTCCATGACCGGCGACGGCGCCACCTTCGGCGGCTTGAGCGTGGGCGACCAGGTCACCAGGTTCAAGCCCTTGCGCGCGCCGGCGGGCAGTGTCTTGAGCACCGAGCCGTCGCCGGCCAGGATCTCGACCTTCATGGGCCCGACCATGTGCCGCTTGGACAGGTAGTAGACGATGCGCGCGTCGGATTCGGGGTTGCCCGCGACATAGTAGGTGTCGCCCGGGAATTGCTGCGCGCCCTGCGGGATGCGCAGCACGGCCGGGCTCGAGGGCAGGAGCGTGACCGGCGCCTCGAGGGCGGCCGCGGTCAGGTGGCGCAGCGGCGTCAGGTCGTCGATGACCCAGATGCCGCGTCCGTGCGTGGCGATGACGAGCGCGCCGTCGCGCTGGTGGACCACCAGGTCGTAGACCGGCACCGCCGGGAACCCCTCGCTGAAACGCGCCCAGTGGCGGCCGCGGTCCAGCGTGATGAACAGGCCGTTCTCCGTGCCCAGGTAGAGCAGATCGGGATTCACGGGATCCTGGCGGATGACATGCGCGTGGCCGGTCGTTTCCGGCGTTGCCAGCGGCCGCCAGGTGGCGCCCAGGTCGTCGGTGGCCAGCACGTACGGCTGCAGATCGCCGCGGCGGTGGCCGTCGGCGGTGACGAAGGCTGCGCGCCGGTCGTGCGGGGACGCCTCGACGCAGCTGATCCAGGTGCCCTTCGGCACGCCCGGCAGGTTCGCCGCGACGTTCGTCCACTTCGCGCCCTCGTCGGCCGTCACCTGGAGGTTGCCGTCGTCGGTGCCCACCCAGATCACCTTGCGGTCGCGCGGCGACTCGCTGATCGAGAAGATGGTGCAGTGGTTTTCGGCCGTCGTGTTGTCGACGGTCAGTCCGCCGGACTGCTCCTGGCGCAGCAAAGCCGGGTCGTTCGTCGTCAGGTCGCCGGAAAGCCGCCGCCAGGTGTCGCCGCGATCGGTGGACCGGTGCAGGAACTGCGACCCGGTGTACAGGCGCTTGCCGTCGCCGGGGCCGGTGACGATGGGCGTGTTCCAGTTGAAGCGGAACTCGGGATCGCCCGGGCCCGGCTGCGGCCTGATGTCCTTGCTGTCGCCGGTGCGGCGATCGAGCCGCTGCATGTTGCCGCCCTGCCACTCCCAGTAGACCAGGCCGGGATCGCCGCGGTCTGGCACCACCGCGAAGCCGTCGCCGCCGCCGAGATTCTCCCAGTCGGAGTTCTCGATGCCGCTCGGCGAACGCGACGGCCCCATCCAGGAGCCGTTGTCCTGCAGGCCGCCGTAGACGTTGTACGGCCGCTGATCGTCGACCGCCACGTGGTAGAACTGCGAGACGGGCAGATTGGTCACGTGGATCCAGCCCGAGCCCTGATTGTGCGTGATGTACACGCCGCCGTCGGTGCCGACGATCATGTGCTTCGTATTCGCCGGGTTGATCCACAGCGCATGGATGTCCGAATGCACCCAGCCGCCGACGCCGCGGAAGGTGGCCCCACTGTCGCTGGTCACCAGCATGTTGGTTCCGGCCTTGTAGACGCGTTTGGCGTCGAGCGGATCGGGGATCAGCAGGCTGAAATAGAACGGCCGGCCGGCCACGGCGCGGTTGTCCGTGGTCCGGGTCCAGGTCTCGCCCCGGTCCTCGGAGCGGAAGAAGGCCGTGCGCTCGGCCTCGACCACGGCGTGGACCGTGGCCGGCTGCGACGGCATGACCGCGATCGCGATGCGGCCCAGCTCGCCGGTCGGAAGGCCCTTGTCCAGGCGCCCCCAGGTCTCGCCGCCGTCGCTGCTCTTGAAAAGGCCGCTGCCCGGCCCGCCCGAGGTGAAGAAGTCGGGCGAACGCCGGAACTGCCACATCGCCGCATAAATCACCGACGGATCGGCCGGATCCAGCGCGATGTCCACGCAGCCGGTGGTGTCGTCGACGTAGAGGATCTTCTCCCAGGTGACGCCGCCGTCGCGGGTGCGGAACAGGCCGCGCTCTTCGCCCGGGCCCCACAGCGGGCCCATGGCCGCCACGTACACCACGGCCGGATCGGCCGGGTGCATCAGGATCTCGGCGATGCGTTCGCTGCCCTTCAGGCCCAGGTTCTGCCACTTTTCGCCGCCGTCGACGGTGCGGTAGATACCATCGCCCACGCCGACGCTGTTGCGGACCCACGACTCGCCGGTGCCGGCCCAGACTGTGTCGGGCCGGGCCTGGTCGATCGCCAGCGCGCCGATCGACTGCGGATGTTCATCGAACACGGCTTTGAAACTGACGCCGCCGTCGCGGCTCTTCCAGACGCCGCCGCCGGCGCTGCCCACCCAGATGAAGCGCGGATCGGTGGCCACCGCGTCCAGGCAGGTGATGCGGCCGCTCATGACCGCCGGGCCCAGGTTGCGCGCCCGCAGGGCCCCGAAGACATGGGAGCCGATGGGGATGCCCCCATCAATGGTCGCCGCCGCCGGTGTCTCGGCGGCGAAACCCGCCGCGAGCATCGCCGGCAGCGCCAGCAACACCGTGAGGGCGCAAATACACAACCTGACCTTCATGCCGATCCCCTTTATGCGCGCCCCCGGCGGGCCGTCCCACCGGGGGTCGTGATGCACTCTAGTTGTGCCGTCAGGCGCAGGAACTTCAGTTGCCTGAGCCGGGCGCAGGCGCCGCGGCCGCAGCAGCAGGCATCGCGAACACCGACGGGTCGACGGCGACGCCGAACTCGACGGTTTCGAAGACCATGTTCATCATCACCTGATCACCCTGGCGCGTCTCGAGCGCGAAGGGAATGGTGAGGCCGTTCAGACTCCGGTAGTCGCCGGGATACATCTGCGACTCGACCTCCTGCTGGTCGACCTTCATCTTCGTGTTCTGCTTGATCGGCAGGTACGATTCCGCGTCCAGCCACATGTCGATGACGACGTCCTGCTTCGTGTCGATGCGCAACCGGTAGGCGGCGGTGCCCTCCACGTCCTCCTGGCCCATGTACTCGCCGACCCAGCCCCGGGCTTCCCAGTTCTGGAGCGGACCGTCCATGTCGGCCTGGAGGCGCACGGCCTTGACTTCCTGTTCGCCCATCAGTTGCGCGTCCTGCGATCCCGTCATCGGGTTGATCGACCAGCCGGTGGTGCCGTCGAAGGCCTGCACGATGTTCATGCCCATGACCGAGATCTCGACGCGCGTCGAGTTCGGGCGCGCCGACAGGATCGTGATGGGCATTTCCATGCCCTGGGTGACGATTTTGCCGGTCACCTTCTGGCTCTGGATGGCCTTCAGCGCGGCGGCGCCGCCCTGGGCGTCGAGCGACTTGCCGACGAGTTCCCCGAGATCCATGGCGAAGGCGCCGGCGGCGAAAACGGCGGTCAGCATGGCGAGCACGATGGCGGTCGAATGGCGGAATTTCACGGTCCCGATCCTCCTGGGTGTGGGTCGATCGACGGTTACGTACAGTGCGGGAAAAGGTTGCCGGCCGGCCCGGCCTTCATCGCGTACCGGGCCGATACCCGGAACGCACGGCGATTATTCACGACGTCCGGCGCGATTCGGCGCGAATCCCGGGCCGTCAGACGCCCTTGCCGTAGTTGGGCGCTTCCTTGGTGATCAGCACATCGTGCGGGTGGCTCTCGCGCACGCCCGCCGACGTCACGCGCACCATCGTGGCCCGCGCGTGGAAGTCGTCGATGGTCGCGCAGCCGCAGTAGCCCATGCCCGAGCGCAGCCCGCCGATCATCTGGTAGATGACGTCGCCGGCGCGGCCCTTGTACGGCACGCGGCCCTCGATGCCCTCGGGAACCAGTTTGTCGGTCTCGGTGATCTCGCCCTGGAAGTACCGGTCCTTGCTGCCCTGCTGCATGGCCGCCAGCGAGCCCATCCCCCGGTAGCTCTTGTAGACGCGGCCCTCGAACAGGATCTTCTCGCCGGGCGATTCGTCGGTGCCGGCCAGCAGCGAGCCGGCCATCACCACGTCCGCGCCCACGGCGATGGCCTTGGCCACGTCGCCGCTGTAGCGCAGGCCGCCGTCGGCGATCAGCGGGATGCCGCGCGCCCGGGTAACGGTGGCCACGTCCATGATGGCGGTGATCTGCGGCATGCCGACGCCCGCCACCACGCGCGTGGTGCAGATCGAGCCCGGGCCGATGCCGACCTTGACCGCGTCGGCGCCGGCGTCGATCAGCGCGGCGGCGGCGGCGGCGGTGGCGATGTTGCCGGCCAGAACCTGCATCGACGGATAGGTGCGCTTGACCGCGGCCACGGTGTCCAGCACGTTGCGGCTGTGCCCGTGCGCGGTGTCGACGACCAGCAGGTCCACGCCGGCGGCCACGAGCAGTTCCGCCCGCAGCATCGTCTCCGCGCCCACGCCCACGGCGGCGCCCACCCGCAGGCGGCCCTCGCCGTCCTTGCAGGCGCGCGGGTAGTCGAGCTTCTTCTGGATGTCCTTGACCGTGATCAGCCCGCGCAGTTCGCCCCCACCGTTGACCACCAGCAGCTTCTCGATGCGGTGCTTGTGCAGGATCTCCGCCGCTTCCTCCAGCGTCGTGCCTTCGGGCACCGTCACCAGGTTCCGGCTGGTCATCACGTCACGCACCTTGATGCGCGTGTCCTTGACGAAGCGGAGGTCGCGGTTGGTCAGGATGCCCACCAGCTTCGGGCCCTCGGTGATCGGCACCCCGCTGATGCGGTAGTGGCGCATCAGTTCCTGCGCCTCGTCGATCGTCTTGTCCGGCTCCAGCGTGATCGGGTTGGTGATCATGCCCGATTCGCTGCGCTTGACCCGCTCGACCTCGGCCGCCTGCGTGCGCGGATCCAGGTTCTTGTGGATGACGCCCAGCCCGCCTTCACGCGCCACGGCGATCGCCATGTCCGCCTCGGTGACCGTGTCCATGGCCGCCGAGAGGAAGGGGATCTGCAGCCGGATGGTCCGCGTCAGTTGAGTCGAAGTGTCGATGTCCTTGGGCGTGACCTCGCTGTAGCCCGGCACCAGCAGGACATCGTCGAAGGTCAGCGCCTCGCGGAAGGCGCCCCCGGCGGGTGTGATGTGCGCGGACATGGGGGTCTCCCGGGGCTCAGGCCTTCATGACGCCGATGAACGGCAGATTCCGGTACTTCTCGTCGTAGTCGAGTCCGTAGCCGATGACGAATTCCTTGGGGATCTCGAAGCCCACGTAGTGCAGCGGCACTTCCTTTTTGCGGGCGGACTTCTTGTCCAGCAGCGAAGCCACGCGGATGCTGCGCGGAGCACGCGTCTGCAGCAGTTCGATCAGGTGCGCGATGGTCAGTCCCGTGTCGATGATGTCCTCGACCAGGATCACGTCGCGGTCGGTGATGTTCGACTTGAGATCCTTCTCGATCTTCACCACGCCGGTGCTCTGGGTGGCTCCGCCGTAGCTGGAAACAGCCATGAAGTCCACTTCGTGGTCGACCGATACGCAGCGCGTCAGGTCGGCCAGGAACGGGTAGGCGCCCTTGAGGATGCAGACGAAGATGGGCTGCGAACCCTGGTAGGCGATGCTGATCTCGTTGCCGAGCTGCCGCACGCGCTTCTGGATCTCGTCGCTGGAGATCAGCACCCGCTCGATGAAGGGATAGCGCCTGAGGTATTCCTGGTCGTCGAACGTCACGCCGCGCCTCCGGTCTGCCGCGGGCCGCCGGAAGCGGCCTTCGCGAGGTCATGGGCGCACGGACCGGACCGGCCCGCGCTATTCGGCCGGCCGCTCCAGCCCCCGGGCCTGCCGCACCTCGCGGTCGAGAGCGCGCAGACGGTCGCGTTCGCGGATGATGTTGCGGATCTTGGTGGCGATCAGGTCGATGGCCACGTTGTTGTGTCCGCCCTCGGGAATGATGATGTGCGCGTAGCGCTTGTTCGGCTCCACGAACTGCAGGTGCATCGGACGCACCACGTGCAGGTACTGGTCGACGACCGATTCCAGGGTGCGCCCGCGTTCGCGCGTGTCGCGCAGCAGACGCCGCAGCACCCGTTCGTCGGCATCGACGTCGACGTACAGGCGGATGTCCATCAGTTCGCGCAGTTCGCGCGATTCCAGCACCAGGATGCCCTCGACGAAGATGATGTCCGCCGGCTCGCAGAGCGCGGTGTCCTGCAGGCGGCTGTGGATGCTGTAGTCGTAGCGCGGGATATGCACCGCCTGGCCGCGCTGGAGTGCGTGCAGATGCTCGATCAGCAGGGCGGTCTCGAAGGCGTCCGGATGGTCGTAGTTGATCTTGGCGCGTTCGGCCATCGGCAGGGCGGAATTGTCCCAATAGTAGGCATCGTGATGAACGATCTGGATCGTCATCCCCGGACAGGCCTCGCGGACCCGGTAGGCCACGGTGGTCTTGCCCGAGCCGGATCCTCCGGCCACCCCGATGATGACCGGGGGCAACGGCTTGTGTTCTTGAGCCTGCATGGCCGTAAAATACCCGGGCACCCCGGTGGTGTCAATTTGCCGGTTGAAACCGTTGCCACAGGGCCGGTGGAGCCCGGTCCCGGCCGTCGGAAAGCCGGGCAGGCGCCCCGCCGGACCGACGCCGGGCCGCCGCCGGGCCACCCGCCGGGCTAGGAATCAGTCGCTCGACCGGCGAAGCGACAGCGAAATGCGCCCCCGCTCCAGATCCACAGCCGTCACCCGCGCCATGACCTTCTGGCCGACCTTCACGACCTCGTTGGGGTCGCGGACGAAACGGTCGGCCAGCTGGCTGATGTGGGCCAGTCCGTCCTGGTGCACGCCGATGTCGATGAAGGCCCCGAAATTCGTCACGTTGGTGACGATTCCCGGCAGCATCTGCCCCAGCACCAGGTCCGACGGCTTGCCGACGCCCGGCGCGAAGCTGAACGCCTCGTACTGCTCGCGCGGGTCGCGGCCCGGCTTGGCCAGTTCGCCGGCGATGTCCTGCAGGGTGGGCAGGCCCACTTCCTCGGTGGCGTACTTGCGCAGATCGACCCCGGCCAGGGCCTTTTCGTCGCCCACCAGGGCGGCCACCGGCCGGCCCAGATCCTTGGCGATGCGCTCGACCACGGCGTAGCTCTCCGGGTGCACGGCGCTGCCGTCCAGCGGCTGGTCGCCGCCGCGGATGCGCAGAAAGCCGGCCGCCTGTTCGAACGCCTTGGGCCCCAGGCGCGGCACCTTCAGCAGCTGCTTGCGGCTGCGGAAGGCGCCCTCGGCGTCGCGGTGGGCCACGACGGCCGAAGCCAGCTGCGGCCCCAGCCCCGACACGTACGACAGCAGCTGCGGACTGGCCGTGTTGACGTCCACGCCCACGGCGTTCACGCAGCTCATCACGGTGTCGTCCAGGCTGCGCTTGAGCGCCTTCTGGTCGACGTCGTGCTGGTACTGGCCCACGCCGATGCTCTTGGGGTCGATCTTGACCAGCTCCGCCAGGGGATCCATCAGCCGCCGGCCGATGGACACCGCCCCGCGCACGGTCACGTCGTGGTCGGGGAATTCGTTGCGCGCGACCTCGCTGGCCGAGTAGATGGAGGCGCCCGACTCGTTGACCATCACCAGGACCACCGTGGACGGCAGGCCCAGCCCGCGCACGAACGCCTCGGTCTCGCGGCCGGCGGTGCCGTTTCCGATGGCCACGGCCTGGATCCTGAACTTCGTCACCAGATCCTTGACGATCGGACCCGCCTCGTCCGCGCCGCGGCCGCCGGTGTGCGGGTAGACGGTGGTGTTGTGCTTCAACGCGCCCTGCTCGTCCAGCACCACCAGCTTGCAGCCGGTGCGGAAGCCCGGGTCCAGGGCCAGGATGCGGCGCGGCCCCAGCGGCGAGGCCAGCAACAACTCGCGCAGGTTGCGGACGAACACCGCGATGGCCTCCTCGTCGGCGCGGCGGCGCATCTCCAGGCGCACGTCGGTCTCCATGGCCACCGACAGCAGACGGCGCCAGCCGTCCTGCACGGCCAGGCGCACCTGATCGGCGGCGGCGCCGGACCCGTTCCGGGCGATGAACGGCCGGGCGGCGATGATCAGCGCGCGCTCTTCGGGCACCTCGATTTCCATGTGCAGGAACTTCTCGCGTTCGCCCCTGCGGATCGCCAGGACACGGTGCCCGGGCGCCGTGCGCACGGGTTCACGCCAGTCGAAGTAGTCGCGGAACTTGGCGCCTTCCTGCTCCATGCCGCGGGCCACACGCGAGACCAGCTGGCCGTCCTCCAGGTACATGGTGCGCAGTTCGGCGCGCACCTCGGCGTTCTCGCTGACGGTTTCGGAGATGATGTCGCGGGCGCCGGCCAGCGCCTCGTCCGGACCGGGCACTTCCTTCTCCGCGTCGATGAAGGTCGCCGCCATCGCGTTGACTTCCTCGGCGCCGGGCCCGGCGCCGGTGTTGCCGGCCTTCTCCAGCAGCCACTGCGCCAGCGGCTCCAGCCCGCGCTCGCGCGCGATGGTGGCGCGGGTGCGGCGCTTGGGCCGGAACGGCAGGTACAGGTCCTCCAGGGCCGCGAGGGTGGCCGCCCCGGCGATGCCCTTCTGCAGTTCGTCCGTCATCAGGTTTCGTTCCTGCAGCGACTTGACGATGGCCTCGCGCCGCTTGTCCAGTTCGGCCAGCTGCTCCAGCCGGTCGCGGACCGCGGTCACCTGCACCTCGTCCAGACCGCCGGTGGCTTCCTTTCGGTAGCGACTGATGAACGGGACCGTGGCCCCGCCAGCGATCAGTTCGCCGGTGGCCTGCACCTGGGACGCCGGGACATTCAGCTCAGCGGCAATCATCCGGATATGGGTCGGATTCACGGGCGGGCCCTCGATTTCCAGGTGCGCAGGTGGCGGTCGTCCGCTGGTCATGGCCCATTGCCTGGGCGGGCGGCAGGATGCGCGACGACCGGCGCGGGCGCAAGCGCGGATCGCGCCGACAACCTCAGGTCGCGACCGGACCCCCGTTTCGGGGTGGACCCTGCCCCCTCGCGAGGCGATAATCCCCCGCCGGCGGGCGTCACCCCCCGCGCGCCGAAACCGGAAAGGCCCACTCGATCATGCAGAACGTCATTTCCTTCCTGGGCATCTTCGTCCTGATGTTCATCGCCTGGCTCCTGAGCGCCAACCGCCGCCGCTTCCCCTGGCGGGTGGCGATCTGGGGCGTGGCCCTGCAGATGGTTCTGGCCGTCATCCTGCTTCGAACCCCCTGGGGCGAGGTGATCTTCGGGGCCGCGCGCGACTTCATCACGCGGATCCTGGGCTTCACCGACGCCGGCGCCTCGTTCCTCTGGGGCGGGCTGTACCGCAGCAGCCCCGAACTGGTGGCGAACCTCGCGCCGGAGAACGGCTACTGGCAGGTCACGAATTCGGCCACCGGGCAGCTCACCTCGATCGGCACCGTGTTCATCATGCACGTGCTGCCGACGATCATCTTCTTCTCCAGCCTCATGGCCGTGCTGTACCACGCCGGCGTCATGCAGAAGTTGATCTCCGGCATCGCGCGCATCATGCAGAAGACGATGGGCACCAGCGGCAGCGAGACGCTCTCCTGCTCGGCCAACATCTTCGTGGGCCAGACCGAGGCGCCGTTCGTGATCCGCCCCTACCTCGAGACGATGACCCGCAGCGAGATCATGGCGGTCATGGTCGGCGGCTTCGCCACCGTCGCCGGCGGCGTCATGGCCGCCTACGTCCGCTTCGGCATCGACGCCGGCCACCTGCTGGCCGCCAGCGTGATGTCGGCGCCCGCCGCGCTGGTGGTGGCCAAGATCATGCTGCCGGAAACCGAGGTGTCGCCCACGCGCGGTGCGGTTTCGCTGCAGATTCCCCGCGAATACGCCAATGTCCTGGATGCGGCGGCCGGCGGCGCCGGCGTGGGCCTGAAGCTCGCGGCCAACGTCGGCGCCATGCTGCTGGCGTTCATCTCGCTGGTGGCGATGATCAACTATGGGCTGGGCTTCGCGCACACCTCGCTGGGCACGATCCTGGGCTGGGTGTTCGCGCCGTTCGCCTGGATCATGGGCGTGCCGTCGTCCGAGATGAGGGCCTTCGGAGCCCTGTTGGGCACCAAGATCTCGGTCAACGAGTTTCTGGCCTACATCCAGCTGGCGGACATCAAGACGGCCGGGACGATGTCCCCGCGCAGCATCGTGATCGCCACCTACGCGCTGTGCGGTTTCGCGAATTTCAGCTCGATCGCGATCCAGATCGGCGGCATCGGCACCCTGGCGCCGGGCCGGCGGTCGGACGTGGCGCGGCTTGGGCTGAAGGCGATGATCGGCGGGGCGATCGCGTCGTGGATGACGGCGGCGATCGCGGGCGTACTGACAGGGTAGGGCTCTTGCGGGGAGGATCAGACATGACGGGCAGTCAGTTGATCGTCAACGGAGCGCCGCGAATCTGTGAAGCGGCGCCCGACACGCCGCTGCTCTGGGTCCTGCGCGATGAACTCGGGGTCACCTCCGTCAAGTACGGGTGCGGCGAGGGGCTCTGCGGCGCCTGCACCGTCCACCTCGACGGGGAGCCGGTGCGGTCGTGCACGATGACGCTGGCGGACGCGGCCGGCCGGAGCATCACGACGGTCGAAGGGCTGGCCGCGACCGGGCATCCGCTGGTGGCCGCCTGGGTGGCGGAGCAGACCTCTCAGTGCGGCTACTGCCAGCCGGGCCAGATCATGACGGCGGCGGCGCTGCTGGCGCGCAACCCGCACCCGAGCGACGAGCAGATCGTCACCGCGATGTCGGACAACCTCTGCCGCTGCGGCACCTACCACCGGATCCGGCGCGCCGTGCGGCGGGCCGCCGACGGACAGGAGCAGCGATGAGCGGCGCCGGGCTGACCCGAAGGTCGTTCCTGCAGGTCGTCGGCGCCGGCGGCGCCGGGCTGCTGATGGCGATCTACCTGCCGCACCGCCTGCTGGCTGACCCGTCGGACACCGGCGGCGAAAACACGGCCTTCACGCCCAGCGTTTTCCTGCGCATCGATCCCGACGGAACCGTGACGGTGGTCACCGGGCGCTGCGAACTGGGCCAGGGCGCGCACACGGCCATGGCGATGCTCATCGCCGAGGAGCTGGAGGCCGACTGGTCGCGCGTGCGCGTCGAACAGGCGCCGGCCCATCCCACCCTCTACGGCAGCATGACCACCGGCGGCAGTTCCAGCGTCCGCGGCGGCTGGAACCGCCTGCGCCAGGCCGGCGCCGCCGCGCGGGAAATGCTGATCGCCGCCGCCGCGGCCACGTGGGGCCTGCCGGCCTCCGAGTGCCGCGCGGAACAGGGCTGGGTCATTCACACCGGCGGGCGCCGGCTCGGCTACGGGGACCTGGCGGCTGCCGCCGCGAAGCAGCCGCTGCCATCTGACCCGCCGCTGAAAGCCGCGCGGGATTTCCGCCTGATCGGCCACGGCGCCCCGCGTCTCGACATGGAAGCGAAGGCGAACGGATCGGCGAAGTTCGGCCTGGACGTGCGGCGCCCGGGGCAGCTGACCGCGGCGGTCGCGCGCTGCCCGGTGTTCGGAGGCAAAGCGAAGAGCTGGAACGAAGCCGCGGCGCGGGCCGTGCCTGGCGTACGCGCGGTCTTCTCCGTGCCGAGCGGCGTGGCCGTCGTCGCGGATTCGACCTGGGCGGCCCTGCAGGGGCGCGAGGCGTTGGCCGTCGTCTGGGACGAGGGCGCCGAAGCCGCGCTGGACGGCGCGGAGATCGCCCGGAGATTCGCCGCTCTCGCAGAGCAGGAGGGCAAGACCGCGCGCGACGACGGAGATTTCGCGACCGCCTTCGCGGGCGCCGCCCGCCGCCTTGAGGCCGTGTACGAGCAGCCGTACCTGGCGCACGCGGCGCTCGAGCCGGGAAACTGCACGGCGCACGTCACGCGGGACGGCGTCGAGATCTGGGCGCCCACGCAGGGACCGCAGTGGGCCCAGTCGGCCGCGGCAGAAGCGGCCGGCGTGCCGATCGAGAAGGTGCTGCTGCACACGACCTGGTCCGGCGGCGCCTTCGGACGGCGCCTCATGCCCGACTTCGTCGTCGAAGCCGTGGAAGTGGCGAAGCACGTCACCGGTCCCGTGCAGGTGGTCTGGACGCGCGCCGACGACCTGGCGCACGACTTCCACCGCCCGGCCAGCCACCACCGCCTGGCCGCGGGCCTGGACGGCGACGGACGGCTCATCGCCTGGCGGCACCGCATCGTCAGCCAGTCGATCGGCGCGCAGCATTTCGGGCAGGGAGCCTACGACGACGAACCCGACGCCGTCGACGGCGCGAAGCAATGGCCCTACCAGGTGCCGAACGTGCGCGTCGAACATGTCCTGGCGACGCTGCCGGTCCCGATCGGCTGGTGGCGCTCGGTCTACAACACGCAGAACGCCTTCGTGAACGAGTGCTTCCTCGACGAGTGCGCGGCCGCGGCCGGCGTGGATCCGCTCGCCTGGCGGCTGGGACTGCTGCCTGCCGGCGACCGGTTGCGCGGCGTGCTGGAACGGGCGGCCTCGGCGGCCGGCTGGGGCGGACCCGTGCCCGCCGGGCGCGCGCGCGGTCTGGCCGCCCACGCCTGCTTCGGCAGTTTCGTCGCGCACGTGGCCGAGGTGTCGCTGAGCGGAAGCGGCGGCATCGTCGTGCACCGCCTGACCTGCGCCGTGGACTGCGGCGTGGCCGTGGATCCCGGCGGCATCCGGGCACAGGTGGACGGGTCGGTGGCGCTGGCGCTGAGCGCCGTCCTGTTCGGCGAGATCACGCTGGAGAAAGGCCGCGTCCGGCAGCGCAACTACGACGACTATCCCGTGCTGACGAACGACCGGATGCCGGAGATCGACGTGCACATCATCGCGAACGGCGATCCCGTCGGCGGCATCGGCGAACCGCCCCTGCCGCCGGTGGCGCCGGCCGTCGCCAACGCGCTGTTCGCGCTCACGGGCCGGCGCGTGCGCCGGTTGCCCATCCGGCCCGCCGATCTGCGCGGTTGACCACCGGCCCGGTTCACGGGCGGACAGCCGGCCGATCCACCGTTCGCAGGAGCGCGCTGAAATCCAGGTCGCCGTCGCCGTCGCCGAGCGCGCGGGCGAAGCTGTCGTCGGCCGCGGCCGATGCCGGCAGGTCCGCTCCCGCCGCGGTCGCCAGCGCGCGGGCCAGCCGCAGGTCCTTGCTCATGTGCTTCAGCGGAAAGGCGACGGCGTAGTCGCCGGCCAGCATGCGCGGGCCCTTGCCGCGGAACATGGGGTTGGCGATGGCGCCGGCGTCCAGCACCTCGAGCACGTCGGCCGGCGCCAGGCCCGTGGCGCGCGCCAGCGTCAGGCCCTCGCAGAACGCCGTCATCATCCCGCCCATGACCATGTTCACCACCAGCTTCATGCGCGCGCCGTTGCCGACGCCGCCCAGGTACAGGCGCTTTTTTCCCAGCAGGTCCAGCGCGGGTGCCGCTTCGTCGTAGAGATCCTCGTCGCCGGCGGCCAGGATGACCAGCGTGCCCTGCTCGGCCGGCTGGCGGCTGCCCGAGACGGGCGCCTCCAGGAACCGGCCGCCGCGCGCGGTCATGGCCGCGGCGATCTGCGCGCTCGTGGCGGCATCGACGGTGGACATGTCGACGTAGCCTCCGCCCGCGCGAAGGCCCTCGCCGACGCCGCCGGGACCACAGGCCACCGCCAGCGCCGCCGCCGGGTCGGCCAGCATCGCGAACGTGATGTCGGAGATGGCCGCCAACGCCGCCGGCGACGGGGCCACCGCGGCACCGGCCTCGCGCAACGGCCCGCAGGCCGCGGCTGTGCGGTTCCAGACGGTCAGCTCGTGCCCGCCCCGCAAGAGGTTCAGCGCCATGGGCTGACCCATGATGCCCAGCCCGACGAATCCGAGTTTCATGGTCGTGTCGCCTTTCCTGCGGTCGGTGCCGCGCCCGAACGTCCTCGCGCGCAGAACCTGTTTCCGTGCGCGGCGCATCGTGGCATGATCGGGTGCCCGGCGTCAAACCTCGCGCCCGGACTGGACGACCACGCCGACCGGAGGCCGCGTTCATGAACCACGCTCTGGCCGATCTCCGCCGCACGCCCAATGCGCTGGCTGCGCACTACACGGAGTTCCG